>JBGOVX010000081.1:0-15210 GCA_041478355.1 Terriglobia bacterium
CCGGGCCCGTAGGCAAAGCCCGGGGAGACGTAGCTACGCTAGTTTAAGCTAGGCAGCCAAAGCCAACTGTGAGTTGGCAGTTCTAGTTTTCCACCCGATTGCGGGCAGGTGGCGCCCGGCATGCCTTCGAGTCGCGACAGCTTCCGTCGAAACCGTGTCGCCCCCTTTTTCTATCTTAACACTGTCGGGCTGGTTAAGGGTCGAGAGTTGACAGTCGAGAGTTGAGAGTTCGAAGCCAAACAGGCAAGCAAGCAAACACGGCAACGAGGCCGGGCGCGCCCACTTCTCCTGGTGAATCCGGTTTTTGACAATCAGCTCTCAACTCTTAACTCTCGACTGGCTGCCGTCTGCCACGTGCGCGGGCCGAAACCCTGGATGGATGCGGAGTTGACAAGGCTTCCTATACGTTCCGATAATCGCATTTGGGAGCCAACCCACCGGAGGCACATAGGGATGGCAGATTCAATTGGTGTCGAGCAAGTCGCATCGCGAACCTTGCGTGACAACCTGGGAAGAATTCAGCGTACGGCCGAAGAATTAAATCAGGCCATCAATGACATGGTATCGGCGTGCGCCAGCAGCCGTCCGGCCAACGCATTGCCTTCGATGATTCGCGCCCAAACTTCCGCTGCATCGCTTTCCGCAGTGCTCGACGTGCTTTCACGGTTTGTTGCGAACGCGTTGCAGTCCTCTGCGCGCTCGCTGGTCGAGCAGGAAGCCGACTCACCGCCGGATGCCGGGATGCTTCCCCCTTATGAGCCGGCATTTTTGAGTGATTCCGAGCCGGGAGGCGCCCCGGAGCCGGAGCAGCCCGTTTTTGATGTAGCCAGCCTCTCGTCAGAAGAGAGAGAATTGCATAGGCGCGCTTACCGCGTCGCTAAGGTTTCGATGCAGGATATTAAAATGCTGCACCCCGAGGAAATAAAGCTCGGGCGCGAGAATAAGGATTTGTGTTCCAGATTGCGTGATGACATTGAAAAGGCCCACAAAGAATACGGTCGCCGGTTCGAATCCATCCAGGCTCACCCAATGGATTATTTTTATGACTGGATGGTGGAGATTCTGGCCGATGGCAATCCCGAAGCGCTCGGTGAGTATCCCTATCCCTCCCCAAGCCTGCGCCGTTAGCATGCAGACGGCCGTGCGGAAGGCCGCTTGCTCCCGTATCCTTGCCATGTCGATTGTGTTGGCGCTGCTGTCTACGGCGGCGCCTGCCTCGCGCGCGCAAACCTCCGCGGGGCCTGCCAAGAAACCCTCTACCACTGCTTCAAATAAGACCGCTGCTCCAACTGAGAAAAAAAGCGCTGTGACTGCCGCAGGCGCCGTCGGAACAGAATCCGGTGAAAAGCAACTCGCGCAACTTGCCCGCGCGTTGCACGAAAATCTGAATACGGCAAGCTACGTGGCGCTTTCTGCGTTTGCGATAAAAAATGCGAAGAATGAACTCGGCGCCCGAGCCGCACTGGCTCTTGGCTATTTCGATCTTTCCAGGGAGAAACCTGATCTGGCGCTCGTCTGGTTGCGGAAAACCGTGGACGATAAGCTGCTGCGCGAATATGTGCAGTACTGGCAAGCGGAAACCTCGCTGGCGCTGGGACAAACAGGAGCGGGTCTCGAACAGCTGCAGAGTTTTCGCCGCGATTTTCCCGACAGTGTCATGACCGACCAGGCCGTCACGCTGCTGGCCCAGACGGCCCTGGAGATAGGCAAGAGTGGGGATGCGCTGGCGGCCCTGGACGCCTATCCGAATACAATATCGAAGCCCGCTCTTCTGCTTCTGCGCGCGCAGGCGCATGAGAAGCTGGCGGCAGCCAAGGGGGAAAAGCCCCTATCCGCGGCCTTGGATTATCTCGATGTTTATTACCGCTTCCCGTTGAACGATGAAGCCAAAGCTGCGGGACAAAGAATACCGTCGCTCCAGTCCGCGCTGGGCGAGGCCTTTCCCGGCACTCCGATGCAACTGCAGTTGGCGCGCGCGGAAGCATTATTCCTGGCAAATCGCTGGCGCGAGGCGCGTGCCGAGTATGTGGGCCTTCAGGAGAAGCTTTCAGGCGCCGACCGCGAACGCGCACAGTTACGCATCGCGCAGTGCGATGTGCAATCGGGCGGTACTCCGGAACTTCTCAGCGCGGTTTTGCTGACCAATCCGGAACTCGAGGCGGAACGCCTTTTTGCAATTTCTCAGGCTTACCGTTCACTGAAACTCGAGCCGCAAATGCTCGGGGAAATCGATCAACTGGCAAGCCGTTTCCCGCAAAGCCCGTGGATCGAGGACGGCCTGTTTGCCGCGGGAAACTATTTCTGGGTAAACCTGGATCGCGACCGTGCGGCCGAATTCTACCGCCGCACCCTCGAAGCATTTCCCGAGGGCAAGCACGCGCCAACGGCCACCTGGCGCCTGGCTTGGATCACCTACCTGGACCGGAAGCCGGAAGCCGCGGACATGCTGGAAGCTTACGTTCGCCGGTTCCCAACCTCAAGCTACGTTCAAGATGCCCTTTACTGGTTGGGCCGCGCGTATGAGCGTTCCGGAAGCCCGGCGCATGCCCGGAGTTTCTATCTCGCTGTCGCGACGCGATTCCCGCTGACCTATTTTGGCGCGCAAGCAGTAGTACGTATGCGTCCCGTGCCGGACGGAATTGGCGCTGCGCCGGTGAATCCAGCGGAGTCTCTGCTGGCAATTCCTCCCGCGCCTCCATTACCGCTACTGGATGAACCGCTCGGCGTGAAGGCGCAAGAGCGCCAGGCCCGGGCACGCGTGCTCACCGACATTGGATTCGACGCCTCGGCCGAGCTTGAATATCGCGCAGCGTACACGGCAACGCACGCACCGCAATTGCTGGTCGATGCAGCCGCGGCCGCCATCGCCGCCGGGCACTACGCGGCAGGCGTGACGGCGATGCGCCAGGCGTTTCCACAGCTTGAGGCGCGTCGTCTGCCGGAAATTTCAAACCAGGACTGGCGGACGGCCTTCCCTCTCCCCTACGAATCCAGCTTACGAGAGGCTGCCTTAAGCAATCGAATCGATCCCATGCTGGTAGCCGGATTGATTCGCCAGGAATCCGGATTTGAAGCCAATGCGATGTCACGCGCAGGCGCGGTGGGATTGATGCAGGTGATGCCAGAGACCGCATCCAAACTGACGCGCCAGCTCAAGATACGATATTCGCGGACGCGCTTGACCGATCCGGGTTACAATTTGCGGCTTGGCTCGCGCTATCTGGCCAATCTGATTCACTCGTTTGGGACGCCGGAAGCGGCTCTGGCTGCCTACAACGCCGGTGAGGACCACGTGACGCAGTGGACAGCCGGCCAAAATTATTTGGAAACAGCGGAGTTCGTGGAATCCATTCCATTCACCGAGACAAGGGAGTACGTGCAAATCGTGATTCGCAACGCAGATGTGTATCGGCAGGTATACGCCCCAATCGAGGCCAAGCAGACGCCCCCGGCGCACTCGACGCCGAAGCGCGTCGCAATGATCGTTCCGGACAAGGCCAGGGCGGCACGCCACGCAAAGGCGGCGGAAAATCATCCGGTAAAAGCGGAAGGTAAACAATGAGCGCGGGAGAAGTCTCGGCCAGCGGCTCGAGCCCGGTCGTAGCCGCCGCGCGAAAAGCGCTTTCCGCGAAAGCCGAGCGCTTTACTGAATCGGTGATTCGCGAAATGACGCGGCTGGCATTGCAGTTCGACGCGGTCAACATGGCCCAGGGCTACCCCGACTTTCCGGCATCGGAGGAAGTCAAGGAAGCCGCGCGGCAGGCCATCGCAGACGACATCAATCAATACGCCATCACCTGGGGCGCGAAGGAATTGCGCGACGCCATCGCGCGGAAATTCCAGCGCACGCAGGGCGTGACTGTGGATCCCGAGCGGGAAATCACCGTCTGCTGCGGTTCGACCGAAGCCATGATGGCGACCATGATGGGAATCATTAATCCCGGCGATGAGATCGTCATCTTCGAGCCGCATTACGAAAACTACGGTCCCGACGCGATTCTCTCCGGCGCCACGCCGCGCTTCGTGCAGCTTCGCGCGCCGGATTGGAGCTTTGATCGCGAGGAACTCACGCGCGCGTTCGGCCCCAAGACCAAGGCCATCATCCTCAATACGCCGAATAATCCCACGGGCAAGGTCTTTTCCCGCGAGGAGTTGGAATTTATCCGGGACCTCTGCGTGCGCTGGAACGCCTTCGCCGTCACCGACGAAATCTATGAACATATTATTTTCGACGACGCGCGGCATATTTCGATGGCTTCGCTCGACGGCATGCGCGACCGCACCATCACCATCAATGGCATGTCGAAGACCTATAGCGTAACCGGATGGCGCGTGGGCTGGGTCATCGCGCCGCCTGAAGCCTCCACTCCCATACGCAAGGTGCACGATTTCCTGACGGTGGGCGCGCCGGCGCCGCTGCAGCAGGCTGGCGCGATGGCGCTGGAATTGCCCCCAAGGTTTTACCAGAAGCTTGCGCAAACCTATCTTGTAAAACGCGATCGCATGCTCGGCATTCTCACCGAGGCTGGTTTTCGCTGCTTCAAGCCTGCGGGCGCGTATTACATCATGACCGATATTTCGGCCTTTGATTTTCCCGACGATCTTTCCTTCTCACGTTATCTGGTGGAAAAAATTGGAATCGCCGTAGTGCCGGGTTCCAGCTTCTACGACGACGCGTCAATGGGCGCGCGCCAGGTGCGCTTCACTTTTTGCAAGAAAGAATCGACGCTGGCCGCGGCGGCGGAGAAGCTATCGAAACTCCGTCCCAGGTAACAGGGCAGGGTTGCGTGACCCTCGTGCCGGCCTTGTGTTAGAATCCGCCGCGAAAGTCCGGGAGATGACCGCATGGCCATGGAGATTGATCTGATTCCGCAAGGAACACTGGTGAAGGAGAACGGGAGCGGCGCAGCCGTCGATATTCGCACCAGCCCGACACGCACGTTCTTCTGCGTCATGGATATTGCCGATCAGATCGAGCAAGAGTCGTTGGACGTCGCCATCTGGGGCTCCGCGGATGGCGAAAATTGGGGCACGCAGCCCATCTTGAAATTGCCTCAGCAATTCTATCGTGGCGAGACTCGCGCCGTTTTGGATATCAGCCTGGTTCCAGGAATTAATTTCATACGCGCGGGCTGGGAATTGAATCGTTGGGGGCGAGTTGCGCCACTCCCGATGTTTGTCCTGGGATTGCGCGTTATGGAGATTCCGGCCATGCCCGTGCGTGTCCCAACGCCTCAAATGGCCGCAGGTAAATAAGAATTCTTCTTTGATATTTCTTCAGATCAATAATCGACGATTCGTAAAATCATCAGAATTCAATCATTAGGCTTCGCGGGTGGAAGGTGTGGAAGCAATGGGTCGTCCGGTTCAGGCTGCTCCTGATCCTGGGCGTCCGCTTTGGCGCGATCCTGGTTCTGCGCACCTGATGGAGAGGGGTCCGATGGGTTAGCGTGAGCCTGTTTTTCCTCTTCCTGCATGGCTGCCTGCAATTGATCGCGAGTCTTGCGCGCTTGCTCGGCGCCCGGTCCTGTGGGAACCAGCTTGAGGTAGGTGTCTAGATCTTTCTGTAGCGCCGGATAGTCACGCCGCTGAATATGAATATTTGTCAGGATCAGATAGACCGGCGGATTGTCGGGTCTCAAATCCCGAGCCTGCAAGGCGTTCTTTTCGGCCTCTTCGAATTGTTTGAGTCCTGTAAGGGCGCGTGCCAATTCGTATGGACCATGCCAAGACGCAGCGTCGAGCTCGATTACTTGGCGGGCAACAGACTCGGCCTCGGAATACCGGTTGGTATCGCTGAGAACACCCGCTAGCATAAAGAGAGGGTCGGAATATTTTTCTGAACTGAGTTCAATGGATTTCCGCAGGAGCGTTTCGGCGGGAGCTAGCTCGTGTAAATTCAGGTAAGCGCTTCCCTCCTGCGCATAAGCTTCATAATAGGCCGGGAAATCCTTGATGGCGCGTTGAAATTGGATAATGGCTCCGCGGTAGTCCGATTTGCCATAGGCCAGTTGCAGGGCTTTTTCAAATTCTTCACGCGCCTTGCGCGGGACGCGGAGCTGATGGACGGAGATCACCGACCCGCTGGAACTCGGATCCTCGAGCTTCCTAGGCCGGGTCAGAGTAAAGGACAGCCCCCGATACGCGGAGTTGGTGATCGTGATCTCCTTTCTCACGGGTTCGTAACCATCCACCGCAACTTCTATGATGTATTCACCGTTGTATAACCCGGTGAACTCGAATTCGCCATTTCCGCGCGTGAAGGTGCTGTTTATGGGTGTGCCCGTCGGAGCCTGTATTTCCACGCGAACGTTTTCCATCACGCGCTGATCGCTCTCCTCGCGGACGGTGCCATTGATGCTGTAAGTCGGTTTAGAGATAGTACGTATTTGTCCCGGGCTGGAAACTACGGTGATAACGATAGCCAGTGCGGCGCCCAGTATATGGCGAAAGGACATGCATCCTCCGATGCTGGGGGAAGGAAGACATTTTACCACGCATGAATCGCAGAAACCCACACAGAGACGCGGCAGTTACCAGCCTCAGCTTAACCGTCCAGATCGACGGTCTGCAGGTACGCGGGCAGCGCCACGCGCCATCCAAATTTCGATTCGATGGCGGATTTGAGCGCTGCGGATGCCGGGGGTTCTCCATGCACCAGGTAGGTTTGCCGCGGCGGCGCGGGAATGCCCGCAAGCCAGCGCAGCAGTTCGCCCTTGCCCGCGTGCGCGGAGAATTGCCGCAGGTTGATTACCTCCGCCGCCACAGGCACATCCTGGCCATGGATGCGCAGCGTTTTCGCGCCCTCTTCGAGCGACCGGCCCCGGGTCCCTTCGGCCTGAAAGCCGGCCAGCAAAATGGCATTTTTGCGATCCGGCGCACGCTGCGCGAGGTGATGCAGCACGCGTCCGCCGGTAGCCATGCCGCTGGCGGAAATAATGATGGCCGGCGTTCGGACGTCGTTAATTTTCTTGGAGTCGTCGACGGTACGCATATAGTGCACGGTGTGCGCGTCCAGTGGATTGCCGTCGTCTTCTTCCTTTGTGAAGGTCAGGTCATGATCCTCGTGATGGCGCAAATACAGGTCCGTAACGCTGATGGCCATGGGACTATCCACGTATACGGGAAGGCGCGGAATACGGCTGGTGTTTTCCAACTTGCGGACGATGTACATGATCGCTTGCGTGCGGTCCACGGCAAATGCAGGGATCACGATCACGCCGCCACGCTTGGCGACGCGATTCACGACATCAGCCAGCGCATCTTCGGGCGAATCAGACGGATGATCGCGGTCTCCATAGGTCGATTCACAGAGCAATACGTCGCAGCGCGGAGGCGTTTCGGGATCTTTCAGAATGGGCTGGGAGTAGCGGCCAACATCCCCGGAAAACAGGACTATGGTCTTCTTGCCGTCTTCGGTAATCGTCAATTCCAGGCTCGACGCGCCCAGGATGTGGCCGGCATTGTGCGGCTGCACGGTGAATTGGGGAGAAATGGTAAACGGCCCCAGCCGGGGAATTTCGCGAAACGCGTCCAGCACCGGCTCGACGTCCGCTTGCGAATAAAGTGGCAGCGGTGGTTTATGCTTGCTGTATCCGCGGCGTCCAGCGCGCTCGGCGTCTTCTTCCTGCAGGTGCGCGGAATCGGGCAGCAGAATATTGCACAGCTCGATGGTTGCGGCATCGGCGAAGATCGGACCGCCAAATCCGTCACGAACCAATCGTGGCAGATAGCCTGTGTGGTCCAGATGCGCGTGCGTGAGGACGCACCAGTCGAACGTGGACGGCTTCTCAGGAAGCGGGTTCCAATTGCGAAGACGAAGCTCCTTCAGTCCCTGAAACAGCCCGCAATCCACCAGCAGCCGCTTGCCTTCCGCTTCTACCAGATATTTGGACCCTGTGACGGTACCCGCCGCGCCGAGAAATGTGAGTTTAGCCATAGGGCAGCCATTCTAATGGAAGTTTTTAGTTTTGCGTCAACGAAAGCAGAGGACGCTATCGCATTTGATTGGTGGAGGCGATGGGGATCGAATTTTCTCTACTTTGTCCAAGTCCTGCCGATTCTGTGACCCTTGTCCCCACTCCTCGGCCAAAATTGGCTCAGTAAAGACCGGGTATTGGAGACAAGTTGCGGGCAAGATTTTCTAAATCCTGACATCTTCTTGACAAGGCGACCGGATTAACATTGTCGGTTTCGTATGGATTGTCGAGCGTGGCGGTGAAGATCGAAATTGCATTCCCAAAAAACAAGCCCTGATTTATCAAAGGCGTAGCACCACTGGTCTCCTTCCAATTGGTGTCAAATGGTGTCAAGCTCATCGTTCGCAAAGAACTCGACCAATATCCAGAATCCTCAGATATAATTTTGCAACTAAAACTTTCAATCGGAGGCATTGCATTGATGACCAGGCCTACTCCCAAAAAAATCATGCGGATCATTACCGGCGGTTGGGCGACCAGCATTCTCGGCGCGGCTGCGCAGCACGGCATTTTCACCGCACTGGAAGGAAATCCAGATGCCGCGGAGAACGTCGCAAAAAAGACGGGCATCTCGTTTCGTGGTGCACAGGCTCTACTCGACGGTCTGACCGGATTGGACCTTCTAACATTGTCGGAGGGACGGTATCAGAACAGTCCGGACGCGTCCCTCTTCCTTGTGAAGGGCAAACCCAGCTACCTCGGAGGCATGGCTGAAGTGTTTCTGCAGGGCTTCGCAACCTGGCAGAATCTGCCCGAGGCCGCGAAGACCGGACTGCCGAGTGCCGCGAACACTGCGGATGTAGCGGACAATCCATTCTGTCACATCCTGGTTCCCGCAATTGCCGCGCTTTCCTTTCCCGTCGCACGAATGGCAGCGGAGCGGCTAGGCGTCGCCAAGGCGGGCGCGGTGTCGTGGCTTGACGTCGGCGGCGGCTCGGGCGTCTGGTCGGCGGTCTGGCTCGGCGCGAACAAGCAGGCCAGGGGCACCCAGCTCGACTGGCCCAACGTCAACAAGATCGGCCGCGGATTCGTCGCGAGCTTCGGCGTCGCCGACCGTTTTCACACAATTGATGGCGACTTTCACACGACTGACTTTGGCTCCGCGAGATACGACTTCGCGATCTACGCCCACATCGCCCACCAGGAGGCGCCGACGGACAACCTCGCGGTCCTCCGCAAGTTCCGCAAGGCGCTCAAGCCGGGCGGGACACTCGTGATCAACGACTTCATCCTCAACGACGACCGGATGGGCCACCCCTTCGCGATGATGTTTGCGTCGCAGATGCTGGTGGTGACAAAAAGCGGCTTCACGTACCGTCAGTCGGACTACCGCGAGTGGCTGGGTGAAGCGGGATTCAAGTCGGTCGACATCGTGCAGACGCAGACTCCCTCGACGCTGGTCTTCGCGAGCTAGTTGGCGGCACTCTCTTCCGAACGAGCCTCCTCCATCGCGGTAGCCGTCGCGCGTGTCAATCGACTGCGGAGCAAGGAATAAGTGGTTTCAGAGAACATTGGTAGTGGCGGTGGGGATCGAACCGACGATCTCCTCGATGCCATCGAGACCGTTTTTAAATACCTGTTAAATCATTGATGCAAAGCAGGATAGAAAAGGACTTGTCCTGAGGATCACTTAACTTCCCAAATTGGTGGACGTGACAGGGATCGAACCTGCGACCTTCCCGGTTTCACCGGGACGCTCGCTCGAAGCTAATTGATTGGTGGACGTGACAGGGATCGAACCTGCGACCTCATCCATGCCATGGATGCGCTCTCCCAGCTGAGCTACACGCCCGTCCTAAAACAACGCCGTCTGCCGCGAACAGAGTCAGACCGCCTCAACTTAGCATGCCAGTTGGAAAAACGCCACTGCTTCTTCCCTTTGGGAGAGCTTAGTCCTACCACCCATGTACCATTGCAAACCCGGTACCTTAGGTAGAGAATGAGAAAGCGAGGGGAACCATTCCCTCTCAATGGTGTCTAATCTTGATGAAGCGCTCCATCGTGTTTCCGGGATGTTCCTGGGTGTTATTGGGAAGTCCCAGTGAGTGGCTTCACCGTCCGTCGCGCATGGCACGAAGCGTTTGTTGCGATTTCCAGGAAACGCCTGGCGCGTACGGATTAGAGAGGCGGTAAGCGTGTCTGACTTGGCCCGCGTCCTTCCCTGGTCCCAGGACGAAGCCGAGCTGGTGACGGAGTTGCAGGGCGGCTCCGGCGCGGCTTTCGACTGGCTGGTGACACATTACTCGGGTTCGGTGTACAGCCTGGTCTCTGGAATGGTATCGGAGTCCTGCGACGCCGCCGATGTCACGCAAGACGTTTTTCTCAAGGTCTTTCGCGGCATTCGCGGATTCCGGCGCGGCAGTTCGCTGAAGACATGGCTTTACCGGATCGCCGTTCGTGAGGCATTGAACCACCGGCGCTGGTTGTGGCGGCACCACCGGCAGCAGGCTTCCATCGACGTGGAACCGGTCGAGGGACATGCGTCGATTGAAATTGAAGATGAGAGCAGTACTCCCTTCGACCTGGCGGCTTCCCATGAAATTCAGGAAGCGGTGCGAGAAGCGCTGCGCAGCATCCCGGAAACATTTCGCAGCGCCGTGATATTGAGAGATCTCGAGGGAATGTCTTACGAAGAAGTGTCCGAAGTCTTGGACGTTTCCGCAGGCACGGTGAAATCCAGGATTCTGCGGGGACGCCGTTTATTGCGGCAGATTTTGGAGCCGTTGCTTCGAAACCCGCATGATGCGCATTCCCACGCACCTTTCCAAGGAATGAATGGAACGGAAATGACCGCCGGCAACGTCTTAGGAATTGAAGCACCGGGCCAAGCAGAAACGGTTTCATATTCGCCTCTGTTTTCGAAGGTAGAGAATAAAGGCGGCTGAGCCTAGCCGGTCAATTTTGGCAACAGGGCTGGACAACAAGGAAGGAGGTGCCAGATGGAGTGCAAAAAAGTAATGCAGTTACTGCCGGGCTATCTGGATGGAGCACTGCCATCGGGCGCCTGGTCGGAAACGCACGTAATGATCGGGCATCACCTGGAGGGTTGCGAAAAATGCCGCGAGGAGTTGCAGACCTACCATGCATTGTCATCTTTGATGTCGCGCGTGGAGCGTCCCGCGCCCCCGGCGGATTTGGCGTTGCGGATTCGCGTTGCGGCCGCACAGCGTCTCTCTGACAACCCCTGGTTGCACTACTCGCTTCGCGCGCGCACACGCGCGGAATTGATCTTAAAGAATATCCTGGAGCCACTGGCCCTGCCGGCAACAGGCGGCCTCACTGTGGCGCTGGCCGTATTTGTCCTGGTCTGCCAGTTGCTTGGACTGGGAGCGCCGCTGCGCGCTTATACCAACGATTCGCCGACCAACCTGCTTCAACCGGCTCGCCTGGAGGCTCTGGCGCCGTTTCCGGTGACCGGCATGGAGGAATCCGGCCATTCGGGCCCGCACGCATTGCTGGTGAACGTCATTGTCAATTCGGATGGCGAAGCAGTGACTTATGAGATTCTCTCGGGGCCGAATAATGCCACAGTTCGCCATCAACTCGATCAGGTGCTCCTGTTTTCGCGATTTCGTCCGCAGATGAGTTTTGGACGGCCGACCTCAGGCGGGCACGTCGTTCTGAGTTTTAGCGACATTTCCGTCAGAGGGTAGGCGGGGGCAAATCCTCGGCCAGGGATAAGAAAGACGCAGTGAATATATGTCTTCCCCGGGCGGCTCCGCTCACATAACAGTCCCTTCGCACTAAAGCTCGATTTTGCTCCCCCCTAAGAATTAATCTCGATACATTGATTTCCCCCTCCTCTATACCTCGATTCGCCGTTACAATAGTTTTTGGACAACCTGAACACGAAACTAGCCTTCCAATAAGTATGGGTTTCTTGACTGGGTTCCGCTAGCCCTGTAAATTTAGATGTTGGATGGATTACCGCTTGCGCATTTTTGCTAAACCGGGTGGGTTGACGCGCCTCGCAATGATGGGTGCAGGTGTGTTTGTTGTCGCAGTGGCGCTTGCACATGGACAGCAATCACCAGGAAAGCCCGCCAGCGCGCCCCCCCGATCTGTGCCACCCGTCAAAGAGGAAGGGCGCCGCATGGTTTCGGTCGAGGCGCGCCCGCAACTTTTCGTAACTTTGTGCGCTCTGGATGCCGCCGGATTCGATTCCAATGTGAACGCCAGCCCTGGCCGCTTGCAGTTGCGTGAGCTGATGCTTGCGTTGCAGGGGCCGGCGGTCGAAGCTATGCGCAAATATTACCGGGAACACGCGTTAGCGGATTCGGGGGCTACCTTTTCGCGGTTTGTTTCCTTTGCGCTGGCGGTGGGACCGCCTCCGAAATTCGAGTTTGAGCTGCGAAGGGATGAATTGCCGCCGGACGCGCTGGCCCTGGAGGGCTTCAACGAGGTTTTGGCGAATTTCTATCGCGAGGCACAGATCGATCAGTTCTGGCAGCATTATCAAACCGAATACGAGCGCAGCGCGGAAATTTATCAGGGGCCAGTCTCGGAGGTTGTGTTCACGGCCAGTAGTTATCTTCGCGAGATCATGAGACCGAATAGTGGCCGGGCATTTTCGGTGTACGTCGAGCCGCTGGCCGGCGGGAAGAGCAGCTTCCGCAATTACGGGGACCACTATGAAATGGTCGTCAGCCCCGTTTCCGATTTGTCGATGGACGACATTCGCCACGCCTTCCTTCATTTTCTTCTGGATCCCATAGCGATCCGGTACCGCGCGGAAGCGTCCAGGGCCGCGCCTCTACTGGAGTACGCCGCGCGCGCGCCGCGCCTCCCAATTGAATTTCACGATGATTATTCCGCGTTCTTTGATGAGTGCCTGGTGCGTGCCGTCGAGCTGCGGCTGCGGCGTCTTTCACCGGCAAGCTTGGCCTCGGAAATCGACCAGGCCGAAAGCGCCGGGTACGTCTTGGTCCGGCCAATCTATGCGGGGCTTACGGGGTTCGAGAAATCGGAACCTGCGATGAGTTTCGCCCTGCCTGATTTGATCAAAGGCATTGATGTCGCTGCTGAGCAACGGCGGCTGCGCGGCGTAAAATTTGCCGATATCGCTCCAATTGGTGCGCAAAGTGGGGACACCGCTTCGGCGGCCGCAACCACCCCAGGGGCTGCCATTAAACCTGCTGCATCTGCCGACCCCATGGAAAGAGATCTAGCCGAGGGACAGCGCCAGATTTCCGCGCGCAACGGCACGGCTGCGGCGGCGTCGTTCGAACGCGTTCTTGCGGCCCAACCAAATGAGTTGCGCGCGACCTATGGCTTGGCCGTGGCGTCCGCGCTGATGGGCAACCCGGATAGGGCGCGGGAACTGTTTTCCAAGGTGATCGCGGCTGCGCAAAATTCTTCCGCGCAGGGCGCCGCCGCACTACCGGACCCCACCGATGTTTCGTGGTCGCACATTTACCTGGGAAGAATGTACGATGTAGAGGGCCAGCGTGAACTTGCAATTGCCGAGTATCGCGCGGCCTTGTCTGTCGATGGAGCGCAGGAGTCAGCTCGTGCCGCCGCGCAACGTGGGGTAGACACTGGATATGAGACGCCGTCGCGCGAAAAAAAGCCCGACGGCAAGTCATGAATTTGTTTCTGCGCCTCTGAATGGAATCATTTGCGGCAAGAGACGCAGGGGCAGGCTTAGCTTAGGAAGCAATACACTCGGAGCATTGATTTCATCTCCGAGAATTATTTCACCGAGGAGATTCATATATGAAGGCAAGATGTTCGCGTTGGACGGTTGCGCTGCTGATTTTTATCGGGGCGATTTCCGTCGGGGCAGGGGTTTCACGGGCGCAGTACACGCAACAGCAGCCGGCCAAGAGCACTCCAATGCCAACGGATAAAGGGGATAAGAGCAAGCCAGCCGTCCCCGATGTCAATAAAGCGGAAGAAGACTCCTACAAAGCGTTATATGACGCTCATACGGGCACCCCGGAAGCGCAAATTCAGCTTGGGGAAGATTTCCTGAATAAATTTCCGCAAAGCCGCTACCTTTCCGGAGTCTATTCGCAGTTGACCAGCGCCTATTACGCGGTGGGTAATGAGGAAAAGATGTTTTCTGCCGGCGCCAAGTCCATCGAGCTCAATCCCGACAACGTCGATGCGCTCGCATTGCTGGCTATGGCCATACCTCGCCGCGTTAAGGCGTCGACGCCCGATGCCGCGCAGCAATTTCAGAAGGCGGAAACTTATGCCCGGCATGCCATCGAACTGATTCCAAACCTGACTAAACCCGAAACCATCGACGATGCCACGTTCGAGAAGGTAAAGAACGACAAGCTATCGATGGCCCATAGCGGCCTGGGACTGATCGACATCCAGCATTCCAAGTATGAAGATGCGCGAACCGAACTTAACAAGGCCGTGCAGCTGGCAACCAGCCCGGACCCTGTCGACTATTACCTGCTCGCCAACGCCGACACCCAAACCAGCTACTACAATGATGCAGTTGCCGCTTACGAAAAATGCGCCGCGTCGGGGCCCTTGACCGGGCAATGCAAAGCTCGCTTGGAGCTTGCTAAGAAAGATGCTGCCACGAAAATTGGCAGATAGAGCTTTCGGCCATGGCTGATCGTGAGATCGCGGAGCTGGAGTTGGTTCTCGGACATCAGTTCCGCGATCCTCGCTGGCTAATGCAAGCTCTGATGCACAGCTCGCGTGTTCCCGAACGCACAGCGGAGGATCCCCCGGAGGACAACGAGAAGCTCGAATTCCTCGGCGATGCGGTTCTCGAACTGGTGGTGAGTGAGGAACTGGTTCGCGCATTTCCGGATTGGAATGAGGGCCAGCTTTCGAAAAGCCGCGCGCGATTGGTAAATGCCGCCGCGCTTTCCATGGCGGCGCAGCGCCTCCGCCTGGGGTATCATTTGCGCCTCGGCCGGGGCGAAGAAAAAACCGGGGGGCGATCGAAACCGGCATTGTTGGCTGACGCCTACGAAGCCGTTGTAGCAGCCATTTATCTGGACGCTGGTTTGGATGCCGCTCGCGGGTTCGTGCAGAGATCCCTGGTGGAAGGTGTGATGGCCGGGGAAGCGGACCGCCTGGGGCGTCCAGATCACAAGTCCGCGCTTCAGGAACTTTTGCAAGCGCGTGGCGTGGCCCCGGGCAGTTACCACCTTGTCGAGGAAACCGGTCCCGATCACGAGAAGATGTTCCGCGTGGAAGTCCGCATCGCCGGCGAGATCACGGCGGTGGGGACAGGTAAGACTAAAAAGGAAGCCGAACA
>JBGOVX010000193.1:0-6560 GCA_041478355.1 Terriglobia bacterium
AGCACTATTTAAATTTCATGGGACAGAATCAAAACGCGAAGGAGGCACGGGGTGCCTGAGCTTCCTCCTGATGATCCGATCACAACCCGGCCGATGGCCGGGCTTGTGCTGATTTCCGTATTTCTGTTGATGCTGACCGTTTCCTGGTCGCTGTTCGACGAATTCTACGGTCTGCGGCCCTGGCGCAGTTACCAGAGCCAATTCGCCAAGGTGTATTCGTCCTACCTGGAGAAACAATTTAAGAGCCGCAAGGCCGAAGAGCAGAAATTCTACGCCACGCCGGAATATCAGAAACTTTTTGCCGATGTGAAGGCGGCGCACGACGCCACAAAATCGGCGGACCAGCAAATCGGCCAGCAGATAGACCTGCTGGACCGCCAGCGCGCGGCCATGACGGACTCGTTCCAGTTGGCGCGTGGCCTGGTCGGCTCGCTCACCTACCAGCTCGAGCAAATCGACGAGAAGGACAAGAGCGGAAAAGATTCCAAGCTAAAGGAATTAACCGAGGCCAAGGCCCAGACCTATGAGGTGGCCTGGCCGGTCGAGGGCGGCAAGATCGTACCAACGAAATACAATTATCAGCAGTTGAATGATCTATTCACTTCGATCATGTCCTCCAAGGCCAAGCTGGTCGCGCAACGCGGCCAGGTCGATCAACCGGAAAAAGAAGCGCAGGACAAGCTCAACGAATACGTGAAGGAACAGCTTCCTGGCTTGGCCTCGCGGGACCTGCAAACCCTTGCCAATAGCATGGAAAAGCTCGATATCAGGCTCAGGCAAGTCAACGTGAATCCTTCGGGGACATCCATAAACAATCTGGGCGGAACCGGACTGGTGGATCGCTGTCAATCCTGCCACCTCGGGACCGATCCTCTGATCGTGCCCGTCACGATGACTCTGACCAAGGCAGACCTGGGCGTGGCCAAGAGTAACGATGCGCCTTTTACCAGCCACCCGGATCCCGAACTGCTGAAACATCATCCGCTCGAAAAATTTGGTTGCTCGCCTTGCCACGGTGGCAACGGGCGCGCTCTCGATACGGTTGAAAAGGGCCACGGCCGCTACGAACACTGGCTCTGGCCGCTGTATTACCGGGAGAACTTCGATGCCGGCTGTCAGCAGTGCCACGCGTCGGACATGGTCACCGAGAACGCCCCGGTCCTGAACCGCGCCAAGCAACTATATCGCGAGAAGGGCTGCATCGGTTGCCACCGCTTCCAGGGTTTTGACAATCAGGACGAACAGCTGGTGAGCGCGCGGCAGATGATCACGCAGCTGGAAAATCAGAAGCAAGAGGGCCGCTTGCAGATTGCCCAGCTTAATAAGCAGGGCGATACAGCCAGTGACAACGACGCCGCGACTCGCTACTACACGCAGGCGACCAACCTGACCGTCACGATTTCGAGCATGGACGCGCAGATCGAGCAACTGGACCAGCGCTCGCACAACCTGCTCCAGGAAATTAAGAAGGTGGGTCCGGACCTGAAGGAAGTCCGGATGAAAATCCACAAGGAGTGGATTCCGTACTGGCTGAAGAATACCCATACCTTCCGCCCAACCACCAAGATGCCCCAGTTCCGGCTCCAGGACGACGAGATTCAGGCCATCTCGGCCTACATCTGGCAATCCGCCATCACCGGACCTGAGCTGCCCAAGCAATCCCCGGGAAACGCGGCGCATGGAAAAGAACTATTCGAAATGCGCGGCTGCGAGGCCTGCCATTCGATCGGTGAAGGATCGAACATAGTCGGAGGGGATTTTGCCGCGAATCTGTCGAGGGTGGGCGAAAAGGACAATTACGATTACCTGGTTCGCTGGATTCTGAACCCTCGAGTGAGAACGCGCCCCTACAGTCCGTTCGAGAAAAAAGACCTGGGCCCCGAGGATTACGCGAAGCACGGTCTCCCATTTGTGTTTGACCTGGATCATTCGCGAAGCCCCAACGACGGGCACGAGTTAGTCGTGCATCAGATGACGGTGATGCCCAGCCTTCGCCTGACCGCTGAGGATGCGCGGGATATCGCCAGCTTTTTGTTGACCCAGAAACACGCGGACGCAAGCTACGCACCGGCGAGTTTCATGGACGACCCCAAACTGAAGGCGCAAGGCAAAGCTCTCATCCAGCATTACGGGTGCGCTGGCTGCCATGAGATTTCCGGACTGGAGGACGAAGGGCGTATCGGAACCGAGCTGACCAATGAAGGCAGCAAACCGATTGAGCGATTGGACTTCGCCCTCTATACCGAAGACGCCAAACTAGGCATTCTCCCCGATGGGAAGAAGTCCGCGCGAGGGGCCTGGTACGACCTCAAGGGCTTCTTCGAAAGCAAGCTCACCGACCCAGCCTCCTTTGACCACGGGAAGTACAAGCCAGACCCCATGGACCGGCTGCGCATGCCGAAGCCGAATGTGACTAAGGACGACATCGATGCCTTGACCACGTTCCTGCTTGGCTCGACTGATCCCTCGCTGCCTCCCGAGTATATGTACAAACCGGCAGACCAGCGCGCGGCCATCCAAAAGGGTTGGTGGATCGCCACAAAATATAATTGCATCGGCTGCCACCAGATCGGCATCGGCCAGAAATCCGTGCTTATGGGTCTGCCGCAGTACCAGGGTGAAAATAAGCAAAATCTCCCCCCTGTGCTCACCAGCGAAGGCGCGCGCGTCAATCCTGAATGGCTGAAGGGCTTCCTGGCCAATCCGTCGCTAAGCACTACCGACGTCAACCGCAATGGTGTGCGGTCCTACCTGCAAGTGCGTATGCCAACATTCTTTTTGTCTGACGACGAAATCCGTAGCTTGGTGCTATTCTTTGAAGCGATGTCAAGCCAGGCGCAGCCCTTCATTCCGCAGAAGCTTCAGCCGGTGACCACGGCCGAAAAGGATATGGCGCGGCAATTGTTTACCAGCACCGCCGCCCCCTGTCTGAAGTGCCATGCCACCGGGGACCCTGCGCACGACAAGACCGCTATCGCTCCTAATTTCTTGTTCGCCAAAGACCGCCTGCAGCCGGCCTGGACCGAACGGTGGATTACCAACCCGGCTTTGATCGCGCCGGGGACGGCCATGCCTTCCGGGCTATTCAAACGGGATGGCGACCGCTGGGTATTTTCCGGCCCGATTCCTGCCAGCTTCCACGGCTACTCGGGAGACCATGCGAACTTGTTGGTCCGCTATATGTTCCAATTGACCCCGGAAGAGCAACGCTCGCTGCTGGGCAGAACGCCCTCGGGAGGCGGTTCAGGCGGGGCCGGGAAATAGGCAGTGTGGGCCGAGTTTCGACGGTATAATCGATTCGGAGATTTGTTTTTGGTTTTTGAAATTATTGATACGCTTGGCATAGGAGGAACTTTTTCGTGAAGAAACAAACATTTGCAATGTACTCGCTCTCAATCGGAGCCTTGGCTCTATTGCTCACCGGTTGCGGCGCGAAAAAAGATGAAACATCGGAAACAGCGCCGGCGACCGCTCCTGCCGCCGGAAAGACGGTTGACGCGGCGACCGCCGGAGAACTCACCGGCTCGGTGAAACTTGACGGCCCTGCGCCCAAGATGAGGACCATCAGCATGGCGGCCGAACCAGCCTGCGCCAAGGGGCACTCTGGACCGGTCACCAGCGAAGAAGTCGTCACCGGAGACGGCGGCGCGCTGGCTAACGTTGTGGTTTATGTGAAGAGCGGCCTGGATGGTTATTCCTTCCCGGCTCCAGCAACACCCGTGAAATTCGAACAGGCGGGATGCCAGTATCATCCACATGTGGCGGGAGTTCAGGTCGGCCAGCACATTTCAGTGACCAACGCCGACCAGACAACTCACAACATTCACCCCATCCCCAAGGAAAACCGCGAGTGGAACGAGTCGCAGCCGCCGGGAGCGCAGCCGATCGATAAGACCTTTGCCCGCGAGGAGATCGCCATCCCGGTAAAGTGCAACGTGCACCCCTGGATGAAGGCCTACATGGCTGTGCTGCCCAATCCCTATTTCCAGGTGACCGAAAAAGACGGCAAGTTTGACCTGAAGAATCTTCCTCCAGGCACTTACACGATCGTCGCCTGGCACGAGCTCTATCAGATGAGCGACCCGCAGACGGTCACCATCGGGCCCAAGGAAACCAAGTCCGTGAACTTCACGTTCAAGGCATCGGCTCCGGCCGCGGATTAATTTCGCCCCGGGTTAATTTCACCTGGGGTCAGTTTCATCCCGGGTTAATTTCAAATGTTTGGGAATTCAGGGACGCCGGAGGGGGGAGTTACTCCCTCTCCGGTGTTCGCACTATCATGACCAACGCAAACCATAACAGCTTGCATAAGTTTGCCGTCCTTACGGCCGGCTGTACATTTCTCCTGCTGATTGCCGGAGCGCTGGTGACTTCGAACGATGCAGGGCTTTCGATTCCCGATTGGCCGCTGGCATACGGTTCACTCACTCCGCCAATGGTGGGTGGAATTCGCTACGAGTACATACACCGCGTGATCGCCACCTGCATAGGCTTGCTGACCATCGGACTGGCTGCGTGGCTGTGGAAGGCCGAGGAACGCGTTTGGATGCGATGGCTGGGCTTCGCCGCACTGGGCGGGGTAATCGCGCAGGGAATTCTGGGAGGCATGACCGTTCGAATGTTTCAGCCGCCGGCAGTGTCTGCTGCACACGCCACTTTGGCGCAGCTCTTTTTCTCAACCGTCGTGGCGATCGCCGTCTTCACCAGCACCTGGTGGCAAGGCGCCTCCGCTGAAATGAGCGATCTTGGCGCGCCACAGGTTCGAACACTCGCCGACTGGAGCGTTGTGGCCGTTTTTCTGCAACTCATCTTGGGCGCGGCGTTCCGTCACAAGGCATTTGGAATAATTCCGCATCTGATTGGCGCCGTTATTGTTACAATCCTGGTGTTCATGACCGCCGGAGCGCTGAAGCGCCGCTTCAAAGGCATGGGCCCGCTTCGCAATTGCGCCAAGCTGTTGCACATCCTGGTTGGAGTGCAGTTGCTTTTGGGCGGCGCGGCCTGGTGGTCGCGGGTATATGCGGCGCAATTTCCGCAGCCCATCCCAGTAATGGTGACGCTGACGGTCATACACACGGTCACCGGGGCGCTGGTGCTTGCGGCAACACTGATAACGGCGCTGGTGGTCCACCGGCTGCTCAGGGCGGGAACGGCAGTGACAAAATCTTCTAGAACTTCGGAGCAGGTGGCGTGATGCGGGGCTCCATTGAGTCGCGGGGTGCGGTTGTTTCCATTTCCAGCCGCCCGGCATTGTATCTGGCGCTGACCAAGCCGGATGTATCTTTCCTGGTTGTAATGACTACAGTTGCTGGGTACGCCCTGGGAACGCACGGCCCACTCGACTGGCTGAGGATGGCCCACACCGTATTTGGGACCACACTCATCGCCGCGGGCACCTCTGCGCTGAATCATTACCTCGAACGTGACACCGACGCACTGATGCGCCGGACGGCGTCGCGGCCTTTGCCTTCGGGCCAATTGGCCCCTCGCGAAGCCATGTTGTTTGGCGTGGCCTTGATCGTCTGCGGAACGCTTTATCTGGCGCTGGCAACCAACCCGCTGGCCACTTTGCTGGGAATAATGACGTCGGTGACTTACCTCTGCCTTTATACCCCGCTCAAACGCAAGACGGTCCTGGCAACACTGGTAGGGGCGTTTCCTGGCGCCATGCCCCCGCTTATCGGCTGGGTTGCGGCTCGCGGAACGATTTCCCTGGATGCGTGGATACTGTTCGCGGTTCTGTTCCTGTGGCAATTCCCTCATTTTGACTCCATTGCCTGGATGTACCGGGAAGACTACGGGCGCGCCGGAATCCACATGGTTTCGGTGGCCGACCACCAGGGTAAGCGAACATTTCGTGAAATCCTTTTTACGGCGGGGTTGCTGATTCCCGTCAGCCTGCTTCCGGCGGTGACTGGCTTAGCCGGGGCGCACTACTTCTTTGGCGCGGTGGTTTTGGGGATTATGCTCGTGGAAATGTGTTTGTGGGCCGCGGCCTCGAAGAGCAATATTCGCGCCAAGTGGCTCATGCACGCGACTGTGCTGCACTTGCCGTTGCTGTTGGGCCTGCTGATTTACGACAAATTCTCCCGGTAATGTTTGTGCCGCCACCGGGGCGGCGACGAGAGATCATGAGCGAACAGGAAAAGCCGGTGGAGTTGCTGGTGATGTGCGTGGTGATCGTTGTCCTCTCGATTTTAGGCGTCATCGGAGGCCTTTCGACGCGCCTGATAGGAAGTCTTGACGGACTATTGATGCTGGCTGTGTGCCTGATGATGGCGCTTATTTTCTCGTTGCTGGTGCTGGTGCTGGCCAAGGAACAGGGTTGGCTGGGCAAGCGCAAGCAAGATGGTGATCCGGCTGCCCCGGCCGGCTCGAGAAGATAGCGCATCCCGAACTTCTAAGGAAGTGTTTGGTTGATTTCCCACCCTGCATGGAATGCCATTCTTAACGGTTCAAGCGCCATTCTGATCGCCACAGGATACGTGATGATCCGCGGCAAGCGCGTGCTGGCCCACAAGGTCTGCATGCTGGCGGCGGTGGGAACTTCCACAGTGTTC
>JBGOVX010000126.1:0-10669 GCA_041478355.1 Terriglobia bacterium
AGTATTGTCTCGCATCCCGGTCGGGGTGTTGGCCGTCCGGATAAGGACGTTGGTGCTGCCATAAAGTTGTGGGCATTTTGCAAATTCGGCGCTCTCAGAGGACGCGGAGCCGCCTGCTGTCGCCCAAAGAAACCGGGACAAGAACACCCTTACTCGATTATTGGAGGAGATTATGGTTTCTAATGTCCGTCCGAAGAGAATTTTTGCCAGTCTTGTAGTAGCGTCGGCGGTCGCACTCTATGCGCCTGCGCCCTTCGCGAGGGACCAGTCCGCCGAGGCATCCGCCGCGCAGCCACCTTCTGCGTCGCGGCCGTCTCTTGATTATGAGTTTTTCAAGACCCGCGTCGAGCCTATCTTCCTAAAAAAACGGTCGGCGGACCACGCCCGCTGCTACGTTTGCCATCAGATAAGCCGTCACGGCGACGGCCCCCTTAGCCTAAAGCTGCTGTCGCCCGGGATGAGCTTTTGGACCGAGGAGCAGTCTCGCAGCAACTTCGAGGTCGTCTCGAACCTGGTGATTCCCGGCGAACCGCTCTCGAGCCTGTTTTTACTAATGCCGCTGGCGCCGGAGGCGGGCGGCCTCGCCGACACCCACCAGGGAGGGAGGCAATTTGCATCTCAGAACGACCCGGACTGGAAGAACATGGAAGCATGGGTCCGCGGGCAAAAATTAGGGAATTCTTCTAAGCCGCAGTAAGGTTTCATTTTGGGGCGTGTGACGCTGACTTTTGCCGCAACAGTGTGGGTTGCCGAATCAATAGGCTCAGTGCGGTAACCGATTCAGCATCTAAGCGTCGTCTTCACTCGATACAGCCGCATAGGCGTTGCCAACGGTCAACCAAACATTCTATGGATGCACACTCTCTCAGTGAACTTAGTACAAGAATCCGTGATGGTCAGAGGATATTATTGCTGCCGTCAATCCCTGTCACACCGAGACTGGCTAACTCAAAAAGGGCAATTACTCCAACCAACGCTCCGAGAATCCGGCTCCTTCGGATAATCCATCCCAAGCGCCCAATCACAACACTGGTGAGCGCAAGGGCTGCAACGACAAGGCCCAACACATAGATCCCACGGTGCACCTGGCCCAGCAGGAACCTCAAATGGGGTAATTCGCTGCGATCATTTTGGGAAAACACTGCAATTGGTCTAGGCCCTTCATGGACTGGAGCCGGAGAGAGGGTAAGCATACCTGGCGGTTTCCGGCGAATTCCGCCGGGAAATTGAGTTTTTTCTTCGAATACTAGAGATTGTCTCCTGTTGGGATTTGATGTTTCCGAGCGAACAATTTCCCGCTGGATGAAACGAGCACCGAGAGAACCAGAGCGAGCCGAACGGTGGCTCGCCTTTCTTCGTAATCATCGCGAAGCCATTGCGGCGATGGACTTCTTCACCGTCCCAACCCTCAGGTTCAGCGTGCTCTACGGCTTCTTCGTTATCAGTCACGATCGTCGTTAGATTCTCCACTTCAATGTCACGAAGCATCCGACGAGCCGGTGGGTCGTCCAACAGCTACGGGAAGCGTTCCCGTTTGAATCAGCTCCCCGGTTTCTCATCTTCGATCGGGATGGTAGGTATGGAGTCGAGGTTCCTGCAGCGGTGCGATCCCTGAAGATCAGGCCTGTGCGGACCCTGCCGGAATAATGCATTCCTTCCGCACAAATATCATGAGCATGTGAAGGTAATAAATCCACTAAGTGCCGATTAACATTGAGACCGCAAGGCTTTAAATTCAATAAAAGATTCACCCCGAGTTGGGCAAATAGGCCAAAAGTTCGATACCTAAACTCCTTATGTGATGTTGTATAGTTCCCACCCAGTGAGCAGCCGAAGAGTCTGCTGCCTCACCTGGGTGCAGGAGCAAATCATGAAGACAATGGGAAAGGTTATTGGAGCAATTCTGGTTTGCTTGGTCCTGCTGCTGATCGTACTGCGCATCACTGGCCTCGATCCCAAGGAACGAAGACCCGGTTTATGGCTTACTGGAGAGCTTTTAACGATCCCGGTCGCCGACTGGTCGTTCGTTGCCCAATACCCAACGGACAAAGTGCAGACCCGATCCTGGTATCTGCTTCCTCATTCGGTAACAACGAATTTTATCGTATATAATGGACACCTTTATTTGACGTCGCTTTTCCGCCCGGGAACGTTCCCTCAAAGCAAGAGTTGGACATCGAATATGGTCCGTGATCCACATGTCCGCCTGAAGTTTGGAAATCAATTGTTTGATTGTACCTTGTCGGTTGTCACCAATCCGGCCGAAAAAGCGCCTTTGATCGCGGTGTACACAAAAAAATATCCTGAACTCATGGTCTCAAGCGCGGCGAACGGTACGATGTTGTATCTTTTTCACGCGCTGCCTCAGTAGGAATGGCGTGCCGGACAATGAGTTCTCACGCAGAGCATGTTTGTTCTTATTTACTGGGGACCGCGTCTTGGCCCGCAATCTTCGATTGCGCAGCTTGTGCCACTGGTTACTAGGAACAGAAGCCATGAAAATAGTCATCATCGGTGCGAACAGCGCTGTCGGGCAAGCTATCCTGTGCTGGAAAAGGCAACATGGCGCCGGAGCGGATGCGATTGTCGCTGCGGTCCGCTCCGACCGCGCCGCAGAGCAGATTCGCCCGCTGCTCAACAATCTAGACAATGGAATCAGCGCGGCCCGAATCTCCTACGACAATCCCGGAAGTCTCGATGTGGCCATTCAAGGGGCGTCAGCGGTAATTCACTTGGCTGGGATTCTCGTCGAGCGTCCAGGTTCGACGTATGAGGAAGCGAACGTTGCGTCCACACGCAGCGTGCTGGAAGCGGCCAGGCGCTGTGGCGTGAAGAAATTCGTTTTGGTAAGCGCCCTGGGTGCCGATGAAACATCTTCGAACCGCTACTACCGCACCAAGGGGCAGGCAGAAGCCCTGGTACGTGGCTCGGGCCTGTGCTATACGATCCTGCGCGCGCCGCTTTTGCTGGGACCGGGAACGGAAGGCTCGGTGGCACTCCAGCGTAACGCCAACGGGCCTAAAACAAAGCTGATCGGCGGAGGCCGCAATCTTCAACAGCCTCTCCATGTAGTCGACCTTGCGCGGGCTGCGATCATCGCCACCCAACCTTCGCTTGCGAGCAACCGTATTTTAGATCTGGTTGGTCCCGTCTCGCTTCCGGAACGAGAACTCGTGGAGCGAGCGGCTCAGCTTCAGGGTCATAACGTGCAAATTAGCTCGATTTCGAAGGGCCTGCTTTCCTTCGTATTGGCGCTTCGCCAGCATTTCGCCGGCCCCGGATTTTCACGGGACGCTCTTGAAGTAATCACAGCCGGCACACGTCTGGACCCGCTGCCGGCCGCAGCTGAGCTCGGAATCAGTCTGACTGGAATAGACCAGATGATTAAGGACAGCCTAGGCCAAGGACGAAACACATGACCGAGATCACCCAACCTACTAGCGTTCCCCCTGTCACTGCCGGAAAGAAAGCCAAACTTTGGCAGCGGCTCTTGCCGTTTTTGATCACGGCGGCCTGTTTCGCCTATCTCTATGGGCGTCTTAGCCATGCAGCTGCTGCCGAAGGGAGCGGACTACTTGCTTACTTGGCAAGAAGTTTTGAGAACGTAAACTGGTATAGCTGGCTCGCTCTAATGATCCCCTATTGCTTTTTATATCTCGTCCTCGACAGCTTGGTTGTCTGGAGCGTGATCAATTGGTTCAACGTCAAAATACGTTATGCCGATATTTTGCCTATTCGTGCGAGCGCATACATTCTTTCACTGGTAAATGAGCAGGTCAGCAAAGGAGCAATCGCTCTCTACTTGAATCGTCGAGACGGTGTGCCGGGCTGGGAAGTAGGATCCAGCATGCTCTTTGTCATGTTTTGCGAGTTTTACAGCCTTATCCTGTGGGCGACACTGGGAGTCTTGCTGCGTTGGAGTAGCTTCCCGGAAGTCTTTCACGTCATCCCCTGGATTGCCTTGGGGGCAGCTGTTTTCTTCGTTCTTTTCTATTTATTCTTCAGCGGAAAAATCGGATCCGGGATGGCGCTGCGCGACCGTCCGATCTTCCGGGCGTTCCGGTTAGCTAGGGTGTGGCACTACGTAGCGGTGATTGCAATGCGTGCGCCGCTGGTGATTGCCGGTGTGGTCGTTTATACGTTGGCTTTAAGGCTCTTTGGCGGCTCGGTAAGCTTTGGAGAAATGCTGGGTTATTTGCCGGTGATATTTTTTGGGGCGGCAATGCCGGGGCCGATGCACTCCGTCGCAATTCTTTTCTGGGTTCTGCTGTTTCCTGATAAACCCGGCCAGATGACTGCGTTTGGGTTCGTCATGCACAATTTCTTTATCTTCTTCAACGCCGGAATCGGCCTGCTATTTCTCAGGCGGGCGACCCGGGAGCTGTTCGGGTAGTCTCCTGAGCATCAGGCGCTGGCCCATGGATACCAGCGTGGTCAGAACCAGCATCCAGATCAGAATCGTAAGAACTGGCTGCAGAAAGCGCAGACCCAGCCGGACCAGAATCTCCACGCAGGCAGGAACAAAGTACAGCATGCCATTGTAGCGGCCAAGATTGCTCCCGCGGAGCTTGGTCTGTCGGTGAATCCAGTAAGAATCAATGACGTACTGGGCAAAAGCCGCCGTGATTAGAACCGGCAGGACCCAGGGGAACGCGCCGCGCAGAGCTCCCGCAAATAATCCGCACGTGACGAACAAAAAATCGGTCGTGTGATCGAAAGTTCCGCTTAACGCGGTCACCTTTCCAGTTCGGCGCGCGATCGGGCCATCTAGAAAATCGGTTATCAGGGCTATGGCCCAGGTAATGAGTGCAAAAATCGCAGAATGCTTGTCCCCCTTTGCCATGAAAAACGCAAAAGGAAGAACGAGAAACAGACGAATAGCGGTCAGGGCATTAGCCATCAGAGGTCCGAATTGAGGCGGGCAAGCCCGTGGAATCGAAGCGAGTCATGTGATTTCGTCCGAGGAGTATTGTAAGTATCGCGAAGCGATTTGTGCACCATCGATATTCTCAATGTCGGCATCATCCCGGCCGAAATCGCGTTACTGGCTGCGGAACCAAAAAGTTTACTTTCTGGGTTCCGATTGACACTACAGAACGGCAAGCATACACTTTTTTCCCATGCCAGAAATGGCGATTCCCTACCGTGTGGATGCCGCCCTTGAACGTGGAATTGAGGGCCACGGTCTCGCGCGCGAAGATGCCCTTTGGTTGATGGAAGAAGCCCCCCTAGCCGTCCTGCTTAAGACGGCTGCGGATGTTCGGGATCGCTTTAAAGGCCGCACGGTCAGCTATTCCAGGAAGGTGTTTATTCCCCTTACCCATCTGTGTCGTGACTACTGTGGTTATTGCACCTTCCGCGCGGACGCGCAAGCGGGTGTGCCACCCTACATGACGCCTGAAGAAGTTCTCGCAGTCGCCGAAGCTGGCCGCCGGGCAGGATGTAAAGAAGCTTTATTCAGTCTGGGGGATCAGCCCGAGCGAGTGTTTCCGGAAGCAAAAGAGTTTTTGAAAAAGTTAGGCTTTGAACGCACGCTTGAATATCTAGCAGCCATGAGTGAACTGGTGCTTGAGAAGACAGGCCTTTTGCCGCATTCCAATCCGGGCCTGATGGGCGCAGACGACCTTCGCCGCCTGCGAGAGACGAACGTCAGCGTGGGCCTGATGCTGGAGAGCGCTAGTCCGCGGCTGGTCCGCCCTGGTGGCGCGCATTGGAACGCGCCGGATAAGGTTCCATCTCTTCGCCTTCGAACCATTGAAAACGCCGGACAATTATCGATGGCCTTCACTACGGGCATTCTGATCGGGATCGGCGAGACAACCGAAGAACGGGTGGATGCGTTACTGGCAATTCAGCTTGTCAACAAAAAGTACGGCCACATCCAGGAAGTAATCGTCCAACCGTTCCGCGCCAAGCCTGACATTCGTATGGCTCTGGCGCCTGAAC
Source organism: Terriglobia bacterium (assembly GCA_041478355.1). GTDB lineage: Bacteria > Acidobacteriota > Terriglobia > Acidiferrales > UBA7541 > Palsa-360. The sequence goes on from JBGOVX010000126.1 coordinate 5,947, forward strand.
CCTCGACCGAAGTTTTGCAACGCACAATCGCGGTCGCACGGTTAATTTTTGGGGGAAAGATGAATGTTCAAGCGCCCCCCAATTTGCTTGCAGAAGATTATCCCGATCTGCTGAAGGCCGGCATCAACGATTGGGGTGGAATTTCACCGGTTACGAAAGACTTCATCAATCCGGAAGCCGCTTGGCCACAAATCTCTGCGCTGGGCGCGAGATCTGCCAGCGCTGGTTTCGTATTGCGCGAGCGGCTGGCGATCTATCCGGAATTTGCCACCAGGTCGGAATTTCTAAGTGCCCGCGTGCAGCCACATCTGCGGAAGCTTCGGGCGGAAGACGGCTATGCTCGACTAGGAGTTTGAAAATGCTGAAACCGGCAAGTCCTGAATGGAGGGAGATTTCGTGGGAGAGCGCTCTGGCGACGGCGAGCCCAGACGTCGCGAATTCCCTGGAGAGGGCGCTTTCTGGCAGCGATCTCCATTTGGACGAAGGCTTGACGTTGGCTAAGGTCGAGGGGAACGACCTTTTGGCGCTGGTCAAAGTTGCGGATGAACTTCGCCGCCGCGTCGTCGGCGACAAAATCACCTATGTGGTGAATAGAAATCTGAATTTCACCAACGTCTGCATTGTGGGCTGCGCTTTTTGCGGGTTCAGTCGAGGCCCGAATTCACCGGACGCTTATTTTCACTCAACCGATGCCTTGGTTGCCAAATCCGTGGAGGCAGTCGGGCGTGGCGCCACCGAGGTATGCATCCAAGGCGGTTTACCCAAAGATCTCGATGGCTACTACTATGTGCAACTTCTTCGAGCCATCAAGGCGCGCTTACCGCAGCTTCATATCCATGCGTATTCACCCATGGAGATCACCTACGGCGTTGAAAAAACGCGCCTGTCCCTTCGCGAATACCTGCTCATGTTGAAAGAAGCGGGCTTAAATAGTATTCCGGGAACGGCCGCGGAAATTCTCGACGATGATGTCCGAAGGTCCTTGAGTCCCAATAAACTAAAGGTGCGCCAGTGGATCGAGGTAGTTCGCACTGCCCACAGCCTCGGCATTCCATCGACATCCACCATGATGTATGGCCATACGGAGCTTCCCGAACATTGGGTAAAGCATCTGCTTCTGCTACGCGAGATTCAAAGGGAAACTCGCGGATTTACCGAATTTGTTCCGTTGGGATTCATCCATTCCCAAACCAAGCTTTTCCAGAGCGGCCGAGCCCGCCCAGGACGCTCGGTTCACGAGGATTTGATCGTTCATGCGCTGGCACGCGTTTTGCTCAACGGCTACATCCCCAATATCCAAGTCTCTTGGGTCAAGCTGGGGTTCGCAGAGTCACTCGCGTGTTTGGAAGCAGGAGCAAACGATTTCGGGGGCACTTTGATGGAGGAGAGCATCTCCAAAACGGCGGGAGCGAATTTCGGCGAGTATGTTTCTCCCGGCGAATTCCGCGCCTTGATCCGAACTATCGGACGCATTCCCGCCGAGCGCGCCACAACTTATCAAATTCGCCAAGTTTTCGAAAATCCGGACATCGAGGAACGACTCCCACTTGAACCAGTGCCAGTATTTGTCCCCGCAGCAAACCATTCGCCGGCCCCTGCAACAGGCTACTGATCGCCACCTGGAAGAGCGTGCAAAGTCGAGATCGCTATCGCGAGTTACACTGCCGACGCGATGGAACAAACAGTTCTTAAGGCTTGTTCTCAGGACTAAGCCCCGCCGAACTCGGGGATGGCTGATTACCGCCGTGCTCGGGGATGTTCCTTTGGAATACACGAAAAACATGGTCATACCCAACCACGTGTTCTTGCCCATCCGGACTCTTCTGCAGAGTTTCAGGGTTTCTGCCTAATAGCGCGATAGCTTGGGCGCGATCCGCGACCAATATCAGGGTCGCTTCGTATAATTTATCGCCGATTTTTATGCGCACGCGGGGATCGCGGGCCACGTTGGATGTCCAGGACTTGTCGTTTGGAAACTGCAAATCCATTCGATCCTGGTGCGAACGCAGGTAGAGCCGCCCGTCGCGGACGGTAGGGATCGTCCGTACCGAGTGTGGAATGAAATAAGGCGTTCGCGTCTCCACCAGGACAGTGTTAAGGCTGCGTCCGGGATGTTCCACTTTGTCGACGAACGACCAATCCGTGACAGGCGTGGTGACGACTTCGCCTTTCAGCCACAAGCCGGGACGGGAGATCATGTGGTGGGCGCGGAGGTCGTTCAAGTCGAGGTATTGCGGTTCGAGACCAGTCACGCGAAACGTCAAGAGCGTCAAGGTCAGGATTACTGCGATGAGCACCATGCCGACTTTCAATATTTTCATGTTTATGCTCCTCGCTTAGCCAAGATCGGCAGGAGTGATGCTACACCAGTGACAAGCGGGCTGCGAAAGATTCGTTTTAACGTGCGGGTGTGTGGGCCCAAAGGCCCGACCAGATGAAGCGTTGACTTGGTGCCTAAAAGTTCTGGACAACTCCCGATAAGTGCGTTTACCGGGAGCTACACTATAGTTGCAGCGTGTTATGCTTTGTTCCAACGCAAAGCTGAGTTCCCAGTTTAATCGGCCCGCCGAAACAAGAGTCTAAACCGAAAGCGAAGCGGAAGGTTAGTGCGGAGTATCTTGACGTCACCTAGCAATTACTCAGGCATGACGTGATATACAGTAAATTTTACTCCCGCTGGTGGCGGGTACTTTTGAGAGTATTTTTTCGCTCTGGCCTGCAGCACGGCTGCTTTTTCGGCCGGATCGGTGACAACCAATAAGGTACGATCAAACAATTGGTCTCCTATCTTCAGACGCACGTGGGGATCACGGGCCACATTTCGAGGCCATTGCCTGACTTCACCCCCAGAAGTGGCCAGATAAAGCTGGCCATCATAGACGATACACCACGTTGTTACCGAGTGAGGAAGCAGATACCAGGTTCTGGTCTGAACCATGTCAGTCTGATATTTGTCGATGTACGACCAGTCCGCCACCGGAGTGGTAACGAGATTCCCTTTCAGCCACAGACCGGGCACACCACCTCGAGGCTCCATGCCAGTGATGCGCAACACCAGCAGCACCAAGGCCAAGCAAACCAGTATTGCTCCAACAATCTTCCACAGCGTCTTCATAGCTCGCACCTCAATGTAAGGACGACCCTTCTGCGGACAACGGTCCACAAACAAAGACCCGGAACCTTTTCGTGCGTAAACTTATTCGAAAACAGATACCTCAGACGTGCTCCTACTTATCTAGTACGCAATATACCCTCGCTGACGCATTCGCTGCTACTGAAGTGTTTATATCTGTTTTCAGTGCCGGGTATTTTTTCACTCTAGCCTGCAGTACGGCTGCTTTTTCGGCCGGGTCGGTTACCAAGGATAAGATCTGATCGTACAATTGATTTCCGATCTTCAGACGCACGTGCGGATCACGAGCCACATTGACGTTCCAGACATGGGGGGCATCAACTCCCATGGGATTAACAGTGCTTAAATAAAGCTGGCCATTATACGCAATACAATTAATTCTTACTGAATGTGGAAGCAGATACCACGTTCGGGTTTGAAGCTCGACATTTCTAATCTTGTCAGTAAACGACCAGTCAGTAACCGGCATACTAACGAGATCCCCGGTGAGCCACAGACCGGGCAATCTGCCATGAGGGTCGAGACCGGTGATGCGCAGCACGATCAGTGCCACGACCAGGCAAGTCACAATTACTCCAAGAACCTTTAATAGTATATTCAAGTCCGGCCTCCGGCTTCGGACCTGCCCTTACTCCTCCGACACGCGAAAGACGTTCGTGGTCGTATCCGGCGGCAAATTGTGGAAAAGCGGCTCGACGCCCCAGTATTTTTTCGCCTTGGCTTGGGACACGGCTGCTTTTTCGGACGGATCGGTGACATAGGAGAAGGTGCGATCATACAATCGATTCCCTATCTTCAGGCGCACGCGCGGATCACGAATCACATCCTCGTTCCAGCGGTACTTCACTCCGGGACGCATATAAACGGAACTCACATAGAGATGGCCGTTATAGTAAACACAGCCAATGTTTACCGAGTGAGGAAGCAGATACCAGGTGTGGGTCTGAAGCTTGATCGTCGGAATCTTCTCGGTGAACGACCAGTCGGTAACCGGCGTGGTAACCAGATCCCCTTTCAACCACAAACCGGGCAATCTGCATGTCCAGGATTCATAGATGTTTGAACACCCTCGAGGTTCGAGGCCGGTGGTACGCAAAATCAGCAGTAGTAAGACTACGCAAACCAGTATTGATCCACCAACCTTTAACAGAGTTCTCATCGTTGGCTCCTCGATGGCCGGCGGAAGGCCCAGCCTTTGGTTGCTTCCCGAGCTGAAATGCTTGAAGGGCTTGTAGCACAACCTTGGTTGCGCCTTCTGTATCATTCGTCACATGACATGGTGACGTATCACCTTGCCCGGGAAACTGAACTCATTTGTGCAGCCGTACGAATTATGTTCCAAGTGCGGCCTCGAGTCTGCATCGTTCCGAACATGGAGCCAGAGTTAAGCTGGTCGAGCCTGACCGGACCGAGTTTTTGTACCACGGTGAGTGAGAGAGTTTATATCACTGATCGGACCGGCTTTTTTGTACCAACACTAAGGCGAGTTTTCGGCTGTTTGTAACCCAATGAGATCGCGGCTAGCCGCGATCTCATTGGCGAATTCGTTCGGCGTCCGTTCCCCCAGCGCCCTGTGAGGACGACTCTCAT
>JBGOVX010000046.1:0-20251 GCA_041478355.1 Terriglobia bacterium
AGCGCTTGGGTTTAGCTTTGAGCGAAAAGCAGATTCCCCAAGTTGTTGTAAATGTTGCTAATTCAAAGGACAGAATGGAAAGGTTGGAGTGGCTCGGCGTGCTTGCAAAGCAGGTGCTCTCCCAGCTGAGCTACACGCCCATCCTTGCGATCCTGTTAGTTTAAATCACTTTCCTCCGCGGCGCATCTCCATTCGCTGGCCGTGGGGTCTAAATCATGCCAATTATTTTTATTGATTGTCGCGCTGGCAGAATAAATTCTTCATTTTCAATCGGGCTTGTTGTGGTGTCTTGCCCTATACGCGCGGTTTTGAAGCTAGATCTGAGCGGCGCGATTCCATTGCTTCGTTACAACCTCGTACAAAATAGAGTGAGGATCGCGATCAGCCCGGGCTAGGACAGCCCGAGCTGTGAATTTGTTTGGTCGCAACCTCTTTTGACCCCAGTAGCCATTCCCAGTCAATCAGATCAGTGCCGGAGGACGATGCGTTTGACCCAGCGGAAGGATCCATAACTGAAATGGGGTGAGAAATACCACCATAGGTTGTCGAGTACATGACCGCACTGGTGTCTAATGCTTTGAGCGCCTTGATGGCCGCAATCTCGGCTACCCCACACCGGCTGGACAAGAAAGGGTGTCTAGAACGCACATCGTCCTCCCGAACAACGCGCCGAAAGACGCAGGTCAGCTAAGATGCATCCAAGTTTTCATGGGGCTTTCATTGGATTTTCATGGGGCCTTAATGGAGTTCCAATGACGCACCAGTGGCCGACTGCATTTCATGGCAGGAATCGACTCTCAAATCCCTCAAGGCGTTTGGCCCGACCGAGCTGGAATGAAAGATGAAATCAGATCCACATTGGAGGCTGCCCGTGAACAACGCTAAACGTTCGAACATGTCCTATGCCGCGGTGCTGGCGGTGCTGCTGCTCGCTTTGCCCCTTCTTTTCCGGTCCGTTTCCGCCCGATCGGCAGATCAGACTCCGGCGGGGGCCGCGGCGCAGGCTGCCGACGGTGTGGTTACGACCACGCTTGCGGACCAGAGCGATCTGGCGCTCGCCGTGTACAACTCGAATCTCTCCCTGGTGCGTGATGTGCGGAAATTTACGCTGCCAGCCGGGGAATCGAGACTGCGGTTCATGGATATTGCAGCGTCGATCAATCCGGCGACGGTGCATTTTCGGTCAATGACCGAGCCCTCCAAGTTGAGCGTGCTCGAACAGAATTACGAATACGATCTGCTCGACCCGAACAAGCTGCTGCAAAAATATGTTGGGCGCGAGGTCACGCTGGTGCGCGCCAAGCTGGCCAGTGGAACGACCGAATATGATGAAATGAAGGCCACGTTATTGGCCTTGAATGGGGCGCCGGTCTGGAAGATCGGCAACGAAATCGTTACCGGGCTCTCCTACGAAAGCATTCGTTTCCCCGCGCTGCCCGAGAATCTGTTCGAACGTCCCACGCTGCTGTGGACACTGCAGAATTCAGGGGCGCGCCAGCACAAAGTGGAGGCTTCCTACCTGACCTCGAATCTTTCCTGGAGCGCGGACTACGTCCTGAATGTCGCGAAAAATGAAACTAGCGGCGATCTCGACGGCTGGGTCACGCTGGTGAACCACAGCGGGACGCAGTTCAAGAATGCGCAACTGCAATTGGTGGCGGGAGACATTCACCGCGTCGTCGCCGAATATGGCAGAGACGAAATGCGGGCCATGCAGTCGATGGTGAAGGCGGCAAACGCTTCCGCCCCGTTCCAGCAAGAAGCATTTTCCGAGTATCACCTCTACTCGCTCAGCCGCCGCACATCAATTCTCGACCAGGAATCAAAACAAATCAGCCTGCTCAACGCCTCGCGATTCCCTTTACAGAAAGTATATGTGGTCAACGGGCAGTCGTACTATTACCGCGTTGCCGCTCAGCCCGGCGCGCCGGTAAAAGATCCCGTGCAGGTCTTCTATAAATTCAAGAATGAGGACAAGGCTGGACTTGGGATGCCACTGCCAGCGGGCACAATCCGCGTGTATCAAGCCGATTCGCGCGGCGGCTCGCTGTTCGTCGGCGAAGACCACATCGACCACACCCCGAAGGATGAAACCATCAGCCTGCACATCGGCAACGCATTCGACATCGTGGCCGAGCGCAAGCAGACTGATTACAAGAAACTTTCCGATCGCCTGTACGAATTCGAATACGAGATCACGCTGCGAAACCACAAGGACGCGCCCATCACCGTCGAAGTCAACGAACCGATTGGCGGAGACTGGGAGGTGATCAACTCCACATACAAGTTCACCAAGACGGCGGCATTTGCAGCGCAATTCCAGGTGCCTGTCGAAAAAGATGGCACATCGGTACTACGGTATCGCGTCCGCGTGCGGTATTAGAGGTCAACGAAAGAACATCTAATTCAAAGTCGCATTTTGGGGTGTTGACGAGTGGGGGGAGAGTGCGATAGTTTTTGGCGCTTATGTTAAACTTCAATGAGTAATCCAAGTTACCCTTGGGTGCGGATTTGCACGGGAGGCGCAATTTGAGAGTCAAATTTTGGGGCTTTTTTTCATTGACGATTGTCCTATTAGCGTTTGCGGGCGTGGCGCCCGCGCATCACGGGACTGCCAATTACGATACTACGAAATTAGTTGCCGTTAAGGGATCCGTTACCGATTTCCAGTTCATCAATCCCCACGTGTTGATTTTCATGGAGGTGAAAGATGAGCAGGGGAAAGTACAAAAATGGCAAGGGGAACTTACCAGTCCGAACCGCTTGACCAGAGTCGGCTGGTCCAAAAGCTCCCTCAAGCCGGGGGATGTGATCACCATTAGCGGCTATCCTACCAAGAGCGGCTCGACGGAAATATGGATTCAAAAAGTCATGTTGGCCGACGGGCAGGAACTCGCGACGGGCGGGGGAAACTAGGAATACCTTCGATTGTGGTTGTGCCGATCATTCACCTCTAGGGAGAACTTGAAGATGCGGAATTACGTTGCGGGTTTGATCTTGGCGGGAATCACGGTGCTCGCTTTCTCGAGTGGCCTCCACGGCCAGACCGGTCAGCAGCCTGGTGCGGCGAAAACTCAAGCGGCGCCTGCGCCAGCCCACGATCTTTCCGGCGTTTGGAACATGCACTCTCCCCCTGAATATCGGAAGTTTATCGGTAGCACCTACAGCCTGGAGGAGCCCGCAATGACTCCCTGGGCCATGGAGAAATACAAAGCCACCAAGCCCTCGAACGGCCCGCGGACACATTCGCTCAAGGAAACCGATGACCCGGTTCTCAAATTGTGCCTTCCTCCCGGCACGCCGCGGATTTATCTTCAGCCTTTTCCCGTGCAATTTATTCAGACCCCCAAAGAAGTGATTATGCTCTACGAGTATGATCACACGGTGCGCCACATCTTTGTCGATGGACGCCCGCATCCCCCGGACGTGATTCCTACCTACATGGGGCACTCGATCGGCAAGTGGGACGGGGATACGCTGGTCGTCGATACGGTTGGTTTTAACGAAAAGACTTGGCTCGATCGGGATGGTCATCAACACAGCGATCAACTCCGCGTTGTGGAGCGCTTCCGTCGTATTGACCGTGACAACATGGAGGTCAATATCACCATGGAAGATCCCAAGGCCCTCGCGAAACCCTGGACGACGAAATTGTTTTTTCAACTCAAGCCGGACTGGGACATCATGGAACTGGCCTGCACCGATAATGCCGCCTTCGAAGACTTCGAAAAGTAAGAGAACACCGGGGGTGCGATGCAGCACATCCTGCTCCCGGCTCCTGTTCCCCGATTGCCCTCTTGAAAGTGAAGTCTCATACACTGCCATGTGCGCCGATCTTGCATAGTGGCATAGAACTGATCGAATGGCTTAGCTCCAGTGTCCCGTTTGGATTCTCCCGCGTTTCAAAATAAGGTCGTCTGCTGTATACTCCCACTACTTTAAATTCAATATGGAAATCCCGGATCGAATCAACACAGGAGTGACTCGACGAAAATGAGAATTCTGAGCGCGATGCAGGTAGCGTTACTTATCGTTCTTTTCGGCAGTTGTATCCAGGCGAGCGCTCAGAATGCCTCCATGGCTGCTCCTCCCGCATCCATCCCGACGTTTTCCACCGCAGATATTGCCCGCACAGGATTCTTCTATGCGGGTGGAAAGTATGCCGGGGCGCCTGGCAAGGAAGTTATGGACGGGGCCGAATACGTTGAAGTGATGGTGCCCAAAAAGATTCGTCACCCATATCCGCTCGTATTCTTCCACGGCGCCGGACAGACCGGCACGGACTGGCTGCAAACTCCCGACGGGAGGCCAGGCTGGGCTTATTTCTTCATCAAACAGGGCTACACCGTTTATATGGTGGATTATCCGGCACGCGGGCGCTCCGCCTATGTTCCGGAAGTGGATGGAGGACTCACCATCCGCACCGCCCCAAATTTGGAGCAGATATGGACGGACTTGGTTGCGCAGGGCAATTGGCCTCAGGCCAAGAAGTTTACGCAATGGCCGGGCGACGGACCCAAAAAAGGAAAGATGGGCGACCCGATCTTCGATAATTTTGCCAAGACGCAAGTTCAATTCCTGACGGGCGGAAAGCAGGCGCAGTTGAATCTCGACGCACACGTCGCGCTGCTGGACATGATTGGCACTCCGGTCATTCTGATCACTCATTCGCAAGGCGGCGAGTTTGGGTGGCAGGTTGCGGATGCCCGGCCGAAGCTGGTCAAAGCTATCCTCACTGCCGAGCCGGCCGGGCCACCGATCAAGAATGTAGATATCGCTAAGATCGCGTATAACGCGAACAGCAGCAGTCTTAGCTGGGGGTTGACCTCGCTACCGCTTCGTTACGATCCGCCAGTCAGCGATCCGTCTGAATTGCAGCCTGTTCTCGAGGAAAAATCGGAAGGGCCGGATGTGGTCGCGTGTTATTTGCAGAAGGAACCCGCTCACAAGCTAGTCAACCTCAAAGACATCCCGGTTCTCGACGTATCCTCGGAAGCCAGCTATCACCGCGTCTTCGACTCTTGCATTCCCAAATGGCTGAATCAGGCGGGCGTTAAAGCCCAGTACGTCAAACTTGAAGATGCCGGGTTGCGCGGCAATGAGCATGAAATGATGCTCGACAAGAATAGTGACGAGATCGCTAAATTTTTTGCGAGCTGGATCGACAAGAACGTGCACTGAGACCACAACTCAAGGGGAGAGACGCCCATGCCAAAGAATGCGGATTGCGGCTGTGAATCAGGGCTAACGCGCCGTCGAGTCCTGCAGGCGGGCTTCGTCGCCGCGGCGGCTGGAACGATGGGCGGTGCCGCGGACGCGCTGGCTCGAGATCCAGCCCCAGACTCCAAAGGCAAATCGGCGAATGCTCCGAAGGTCAATCCCATCGATATTCACGCCCACTATTTCCCGGAAGGTTACCTCGCTCTCCTCGCCCAAGAAGGAAGGACCAACCCGGATCGGGATCCCCGGTTCACTGACTTAAAGCTGCGCATCGCCGAGATGGACAAAACGGGCGTTGCGGTACACGCGATATCGCTTACCAACCCGATGGTTTATTGGGGCGATGGAAACCATTCGCTGACGCTCGCCAGAACCTGGAACGATGAGGCCGTCGAAGCGCACCTGAAGTATCCGACTCGTCTTTTGGTGTTTGCGACCCTACCAATGCAGTTTCCGGATCTCGCCAATGCCGAACTGGACCGAGTCGTAAAGCTTCCGGGCGTGCGCGGTGTTTACATGGGCACGAATGTAGCGCAAAGAGACCTCGACGATCCGCTATTCGAACCCATCTTTGCACACATCGAGCAACTAGGTCTGCCCGTCTTCCTGCATCCCAACAATGTCTTTGGTGGTGACCGGCTAAAGGATCACTATCTTGGAAATCTCATTGGTAATCCGGTGGATGGCACGATTGCCGCCGCCCATTTGATCTTTGGTGGCGTGCTGGACCGCCATCCGAATCTGACCGTCTGCCTCTCGCATTCCGGCGGCGCCCTGCCCGTGCTCATTGGCCGATGGGATCACGGCTGGCGCGTGCGCAAGGAAGTGAAGGACTTGCCACAGGCGCCCAGCAAGTATCTGCGGCGCTTCATGTACGACAGTATCGCTCACTCCAAAGATGTCATGGAATTCGTGATCAAGCAGGTAGGAGTGGACCGCATCATGGTTGGCAGCGACTACTGCTTTGACATGGGGATGGATGAACCGGTGAAATTTGTCCAGGAACTCGACTTGCCCGGCGCGCAGCGCAATATGATCCTGAATGGCAACGCGGCCAAGCTGCTGAAACTCTGAGAGATGTCTTGAATACGTCTTGCACGGTACGGCGGGTATTTCCAATCTATCTGCGCTATTGAGGAGGGGAAACCATGGATTCCTTGTTGAACGTAACCCGGAGAGGCTTGGTTAAGTGGGGACTGGCGGCAGCGGGGCTTCCCATGATCACTAGAGTGCTCGGCTCACCTGCATTTGCCCAGGATGCCGGCTCCGAGGGCGGAAAAAAAGGTGCGGTCGGCGGGAGGGCCGAAGAGGCGCTATTTCCCGCAAAAGGCTTGCCCGGAGGCGGACAGCTCGAGATCCGCATGACCGCGTCCATTTACACCAGCGATCCGGATCAACTGGAAGTAGCGCAGCGCATGAAGCCCTTTGACCTGGAATCCTGGATTACCGAATGGACCAGGGTCGCGGAGAAGAATGAGGCACTGGCCGAGAAATTCGCCGGTGAGGGGTTCAAGGTTACGGCGAATGAATACTACCTCAAGGCGTCCACGTTCTACCGCGAAGCGTGCTGGCCACAACCGGTGGACGAGCCGCGCATGCTGACCACCTACAAGAAGATGCGCGAGAACTTCGACAAGGCCTGGAAGTTGGCGCGGCCTCCCTTCGAACGCGTGCAGATCAACTACGAAGGGAAAATGCTGGATGGATATTTCAGAAAGCCGAACAACCCGCCGGGGAAGAAATTCCCCGTGGTCATTGCGTTCCAGGGCGCGGATACCATGGCGGAAGCCACCATTATGGGCGGAGGGGCCTACGCGGCACGCGGCATGGCGTATTTGGCCGTCGATTTCCCCGGCCAGGGAGGGGCGCTGCGCTTGAAGGACTTGCACCTGCCGCCGGACACCGAACGAGTCGCCAAGGCCATGATCGATTACCTGGAAACGCGCCCGGATGTGGACTCGGGCCGCGTGGGTATGCAGGGGATCAGCATGGGCGGCTACGGAGTGCCCCGGGCTGCCAGCGGCGAGAAGAGAATCAAGGCGGGATTCATGAGCAGCGGTTCCTACGATTTGAAGGCCGATCTGTTTGAGTACTACCCCCCGATTCAGGAACGCGTGAGGTGGATCATCGGGGCCAAGGACTTGGCGGATGCGCGCAAGAAGCTTAACGATTACACCCTGGAGGGAAGAGCGAGCAAGATCGAGGCTCCCATGCTGATTGGCTACAGCAGAGACGATCGGATCATGGACCCAGCCGGCGCACTGAGGCTGTACGAAGCCGCGGTCAACTCCAAACGCGACATGATCGAAGGCACAGGCCATGCCCAGGCTGCCAATGCGGGTGGACCCCGGGCGTCGCGCCCCGTTGTATTTCCAGATTGGGCAGCGAAGACGCTGGGCGCGGATTCGTAGTCCAGTAGCCAGGTTTGCTGCGTTAATTTAAAAAGCAAAGGGGCCGGACTCGCGTCCGGCCCCTTCGCTTTTTTCAGATCGATCCGTGAGGATCGGTTAGAAGAGGAACTTCAAGCCCAACTGCATCGCGCGGGCTCCTCCCGAACCGAGTACCGGGTTAGAGCTCAACACGTCCGGCGTTAGAGGACGGAAGCCGAAACCCACGCCCGCATCCCCACTCGGATCGGTCCATGTGTTGTCGCCCCCTGGCCCGCCAAACGGATTGGATATGTTGGGGTGATTGAAAAGGTTGAAGAACTCGGCCCGGAACTGGGCAGTGAGGCGTTCCTTGATTTTGAACACTTTGGTCACCGAGAAGTCCACGTTGTAGTAGGGCAAGCCCCGGAACATGTTGGGAACCGTGTTACCCGAGCCTCCGTAAGCGGCAGGTATCAGGACCGAGTTGCCGTTGGCATAGCAACCCAGGCTGGTAAGTGAAGCCTCTGCCAATGGTCCTATAGCGGTTGCCTTCGTGAGGCACGTGGAATTGCTGGTCCCAGCGAAATAAGGAATCCCTCCCTGATAAGAGAATGGGTCGGTCGGGTCTGCAAGGTTGGTGGTTCTGAACGCCTTGGTCGTCTTGAAGTCAGCGCGATTGCCGTAGAAATTCCATTGCTCGCCATTAGGACTTTGGGAACCGATCTCATTGGTTCCGCTGAAGTCGGTCGAAACGTCATTGACGCCCCAGGGCGTGGCGCTCTCCATCGTCACGATGGAATTGAGCGACCAGCCCTCGAGAAGCTGCCCGGGCGCTTTCCTGCCCGGGATGGCGTAGGTCACCGAATAAGTAAACCGGTGAGTCACGTCAAATTCGGTCGTTCCGTAAATAGACCGAGGCTTGGTGGTATCGGTGGCGCTGACGAAACTCCAGTTGTCGGGAGACTCCCCTAGGGCGTGAGCGTACGTGTAGCCGAGGACGAATGACAGGCCATGCACTGCCCGCTGCGTCATCGATACCTGTAGGCTGTTGTAGTTGGACATATCGGTGTTTGACAGCCATGAGATGTAGGCCAGATACGGGAACTTGGTGAAGTATGGCTGAGCTGCCAGCTCATTGGCTGCGATTGCGTCCGAGGCGGGATCGCAGTTGTCGTAACCAGTGAGTTTGCTGTTGATGCAGTTGTTAGCCGGGGTTCCCGCCGTTGCTGGATTTCCCCACCCAGGGCTGAAGCCGCCGACCGACTTCGGCTGGTTCAGGTCGGATAAGCCGACCAGCTTCGTAGCGTGGTTCCCGACATAGGAAATGTCGAGAGAGAGGTTATTCGTGAGGGCGCGTTGGATGCCCAGACTCCAGGTGCTGATATAAGGCGTGCGCAGATTATGGTCAACACCCATGATGCTGCATTGCGACGGTACGACGCCAACAAGTGGGCCTGAAGCGACAGGAGTATTGCCATCGCCGCAGAGGGGTGTAGGTGTGTAAAGAGGGTTGGCAGCACTGTTGGCCGCCCAGGCGGCCTTGATGGGTGCGAGGTTCGGCCCCGTGTACTGTACTTGTCCAACGTCAATCGTGCCACCGGCTGTCGCCCCCGCACTAGTTGACGTCCAAAGGGGCACGCCAGTGGGCTCGGTGCGTAGCCCGAGCAGGTTGCCAAGAGCCATTAACGAGTCATAGCTGCCTTGTTCGTAGAGGATGCCGGCTCCGCCACGAATCACGGTCTTGCCATTGCCGGCGATATCCCAGGCAAAGCCTACGCGTGGCGAGAAATTGTTGTGGTCGCCGTTATAGACGCCGGAGTACCCTCCAACTCCGACCTGTTGCACTCCTTTGACCGGATCGAAATTGCCCATCAGATTGTCTTTCTCTTTCAAGACTGTGTTGAGTTCATAGCGCACCCCCAGGTTCAAGGTTAGCCTGGGAGTAACGCGCCAGTCATCCTGCAGGAAAGCAGCGAACCCCTCGCTTTGCAAGTGCCGCAACAAATTCCCGGATGTGAACCTCGCCCTGTTCATATGGCCCATGAAAAAGTTCTGCAAAGATGGGGGACCGCCATTCGGCGTGTTGCCAAACCGGAGGGGACCTTTGGTATTAGCGGTAACGTTGTTCGTGCTCTTAAGCACCAGAACCTCACCACCAAACTTGAACGAGTGGTTACCGTGCAGATAGGAAACGCTGTCGGTAAATTGCATAACGCTATCGGGCCCGACAGTCTTGGGCCACCCCAGCCCCAAATTCATCGAGTAGCCGCTTTGCCACTGGAGCTGCGGGAGTCCAAAGCGCCCCGGGTCCGTCTGGCCCGTGTATATGTGGTAGGTGGAGCCATTATAGGTATAGTTTGCGGGATCCTGGTTGCTGTCTGCGCTCTGGAAGGTTTGATAATAATGGGAGTAGCCAAACCGGAACGAATTCACCCACTTGGAATTCGGGACATACGTCCAGCCCACCGACCCCACCATGGAGCGCGCATGTTGAACCGTCAGCCATTGCTGGGCCACTTGGTTAGGAGGATCGTCGACAAACGTGCCATCTCCCGGGCTGATGAAGTACATGCCGCTGATCGAGTGCTTGTCGTTGATGTGATAGTCAATTTTTCCAACACCGGAGTAGATTTTGTTTACGCTATTCAGCGAGGTGTTCAGGTTTCTCGTAGTTCCGTTGTTGACGGGGAAGATTCCCGGATAGTTCGATAGTGGCGTACAACTGGCATCGAGGCCCGCCAATTGCAAGCTAAGCGGGGTCCGACTTGCAGAGGCTACAGCGTTGCAGGCAGCGACGAGGCCAAACTTCGCGTCTGCTGAGGTAGTGTTTGTGATTGGGACGTTATGCTGAACCGGATTGCCCACGTTATAATTTTGTGACTCGTAATTAGCGAAATAGAAGAGTTTGTTCTGCTTGATCGCACCGCCCACGCTGGCGCCGTACTGCTCCAATTCGACCGGCGTCTTGGTGCAGGGAAATGGATCGGTGGCGCAAGCGGGATTGCTATGGACATCCCCGTTGAAGTAGTTGCGCGCATCAAATGCAGTGGTTCGGCCATAGGCATAGGCCGAGCCGTGCAGGGTGTTGGTGCCCGACTTGACTCCAACGTTGACCACCGCGCCGGGCTTCCAGCCGTATTCGGCGCGCGGATTCTGCTGAGTCTTGAATTCGTCGATGGCGTCGATGGGCAACATCGTTCCCGCATCGCCCGCGGCCATGACTGCGTTCATCATGCTCTGCGCCATCCAGGGATCGTTGCTGTTGATGCCATCCACCATGAAGAAGTTATCGTGGGGACGCAGGCCATTGGAGCTTTGTGTCCAGCCGGAGTTGCCGACATACTTGGTGACGCCGGGACGCAGGTCGAGCAGATTCTCGAAGTTGCGGCCGTTCAAGGGCAGGTCGTTGATGACAGCGTTTTGAAGCGTTCCGCCGAGTTCGGCGTTGGTGGTCTCCATCAGCGGAATCTCTTCGGTGATGGTGATGGTCTGGGTCATTTCACCGGGCTGGAGCTTGAAGTCGGCCCGAATGTTCCCATTAACCTCCAATACGACGTTCTGGCGCTCGACTACCTTGAAGCCTTTGGCTTCCACGTGGACCCGGTAGGTGCCGGGAATCAGGCTGGGAGCGTTAAATTCTCCCCCCTCATCGGTAGTGAGAGTTCGCGACGTGCCTCTTTCGGTGTCGGTGATGACGACTGTTGCGCCGGCTATCGCGCCGCCGCTTTGGTCTGTAATGGCTCCCAAAAGGCGCCCGGAACTGCCTTGCGAGAATGCGGGAAGGGAAATCAGAAGAACGCAAAGACATACACCCAGAACCCCACCTAATTTCTTGAGCATCGGCATACAGTGGTTCATTGGCAACTCCTCCAGGTAAGTTTAAAAACTGAATACACGATGAAACGATGATACGCAAGCTCGTAAATTCCCAGCAGTGGTGAAGTGGTCGGACCGGAAGTGGTTACAGCAATCTGTTTAGCTAAAAACATATATGCCCCGCAAAAAATTGCGCCTGAGAAAAATAACCCCACTTGTTAAATCCCACTTCATCCCCAAGGGAATGACGTGTATTCCCCAGAAGAAGCGTCGCAAGAAGCTATGCAACAAATAAAAGACCGGCAGTCTTTTCAAAAATCAATATTTATTCATTTATGAAATCTAGTCTCCGAATAAAGAAACCACCCCTATGGGCGCAAATTAAAGTCCTTTCTATGGATTTTGTCAAGCAATAAACGAGCATTAAGAGAGTCAATAATGGGGGAAGGGCGCAGGGACGAAACCGGAGAGTGAACCGTGGTTCGCGGGCTGGCCGGCGCCGGATGCGACGCGAGGAGAAGACAGGATGATGCCGCTTTGAATAAGGTTGAGGCCGCTGCGACGCGACATCGCAGCGGCCTCAACTGTGAGCACGAATGCATGCCTGTCCGGTTAAACCGGCAGGCTGCCCAAGCGCCTTATTTCCACGCCGAGTAGACCGGCTTGCCGATCAGGAAAGCGGGATTCGCGCTCGGCCGTGGGGTGAACTTCTGCGCGCGGCCGGTATCCACTTCGGCAACGTAAAAGTTGCCGTCCTGGTCCACGCTGAATCCATGCACTCCCCAGAATCCGCCGGGAAAATCACCCCAGGTGCCCCAGGAGTACAAGAAATGTCCCTCGAGATCGTACTTCAGCATTTTGGAGGTGCCCCGGTCATAGGCCCACAGATATCGGTCAGCTCCGATGTAAAGCAAGTGTATGTCCGACGGCTCCGGGCCGAAGCTCCACTCATATAGATATTTGCCGTTTTCATCAAATACCTGCACGCGATGGTTGCCCCGGTCGTTCACGAAGACATGCTTGGTCTGCGGATCGACAGCTATCCCGTGGACATTGTTCATGTAGTAGGGGCGCTTGTCGTTTGGAGGAGTTCCCTTCATGCCCCAGTCCTGCAGAAATTTTCCGTCCTTGTCAAACTTCGCCACGCGCGTGCCATTGTAGCCATCGGCCACGAACAGGGTGCTGTCCGGCAGCCACGCCAGGAAGGTCGGCCGGTTGAAATGCGTGCCGTCCAAGCCTTTTACCGTGGGCGTGCCCAGGGTCTGCACCAGCGTTTTCATGTCATGGGTGAATTTATAGATAGCGTGCATGTGATCGTCCACGATCCAGACATGTTTTTCCGGGTCGTAGGGGTTAATCGCGACGTAGTGCGGGCGCTTGAAAAGATGGTCATATTGCGGGAAGGTCTCAACGATGGCGCCTTTGGCGTCCACAATGGTCAGGCAATGTTCCCACTTGGCGTCGACGCCGAGTGTTCCCTTCCAAAGCTTTGGCCCATCGTCTGGATCCTGGCCGGTGCCGCCTGCTCCCGGCAATGCGGCTACCGTTGCGTCCCGCCACGGCAACCGGCCGATGGGGAACGTCAGGCTGGGCCCGAAATCGGGAATTAACCTGGACTCCGGCCTCTTGATGTTCGGCAACTCGCCGCGGAAAAGCAAGAAGACACGATTCGGATTTTCAGCGTAGATGCCCTGGCCCGCTCCCCAAGTCCACTGCTCATTTCCCGGCAGTGTGCTGATGTTTGCCGGCCAGTTCTTGTCGATATCGTAGGGGCCAAAAGTGTCCTGGCCTCCCACCAGGCCTGGAACAGCCGCGAATCCTGTCCCAGGTTTTTCCTGTCCCTGGACCGGTTTCAATCGATTGCCAAGCACGAAAATAATTGTGACTGCAACTGCTGCTAGGGCTACTTTTCGCATTCGTCCTCCTCTTGAACATTTTCGAATCTCGCACCTGGGAGCGAAATGACTGTCTGAAAACAGGTCAAAATTCAAAGCGTTCCTGCTTTCCAAAATTTCGTGGGAAGACCATACGTCAATCGGCCTACTGCGTCAATCTCTGTGACACGCTCTCCGATGCGCATTTGGGTGGGGCAAAAACATCCGCCACAAATGGCCAGGAAGAAACCGATGATTCAAGTTTCTCCCCGTCGCATAGATTATTTTTGTTTCGAGGCAGGGGCCTTTGCAGACGCCGGCGCCTGGGCAGCCGCAGCGGCTAATGGCGGGTCCGGCACGAGCAGCTTCTTCGCTGAGTCAGGAATTTTGTCGGCGTGGGCGAGCAGTTGGGTCACTTGCCACAATTGCGTATCGGTTAAAGCGTCCTTGAAGCTGGGCATCCCGGTTAGGCGGATTCCATTGGTAGCCTTCCAATAAGTTTCACTCGGCGGGTCGTCGGTGACACCCTTGTCCTTGAACAACATCGGGGCATGTGGATACATCGCGTCTGATACTGTGGGCTTTGGCTGATCGGGCAGGCCGTGACAAACGGCACACTGATCCTTGTACACTTTCGCTCCGGCTACAAAGTTCGGTTCGTCCGCAGGCACGGCGGGCGGGGGGATTGCCGCCTTGTCGATATGCGCGTTCAAGGCCTTGCTGGCCATCTTTTTCTCAAACGGCATGGGTGTATCGGCCGTTGCCGCAGGCGCCATTCCTGAAGCGAAGTAGTAATAGATTCCGCCCATCACAAGCAGAACACCAACTAATATTCCTACTACAAAAGTTTTGAACACAATTCCCTCCAGGAAAGATAAGCGACAAATTATAGAGCATTCGGGCGTCTTCCTGGCAAGAAAAAAATAACGGGAGCGCCTGGGCTCATCGAAGGAATGGGAAGTGGCTCATAAACAAATGTTCCCGCAGTTTTCCTGCGTGTATTGCTGGCCCCGCGTGCGTGCGGCTGATACAATGCTGGAAGTGAGCGATTGGCGACAAATACAGGCGCGCATCCGCAAGGCACGAACCAGCGCGGATCCTCCGGGTCAATTGGCGGAGTTATACGAACGCACACGCGACGCCATGGTCGCGTTCGAGCTTGCGCAGATTCATGAAAAATCCGGCGCACACTCCGAAGCCGCTCGCTGGTATACCTCGGCAGCCGAACGCTTTCGCCGCGCGCAATGGAAACAGAAAGCTGAAGAAGCACTTACCCGTTTAGGGGCGCCGATTCCCGTGGCGCCCGCTGCAGCCTCCGTGAATGAAACAAGCGCGGCGCCGGTTGCTCGATTGGAGCCCATCATTACAGAATTTTCAGGACCACAAATTTCCGAATCGGATGCTGGCTCGGACGCTGGGCAGCAGGAATCCGTTTTCGAACAGCAACCGGTCGATAATGCGACGCCGCAGATCGCGGGCGCCGTGCTTGGCCACCGCCGCAAACGCCGTGGACGTCGGGGAGGACGAGGCCGTAACAAAGGCGCGCGCCCGGGCGCTCCGATGTCCGCGGCGCCGGTTCCACCAGCGTCATCGCAATTCAACTCGCCGGTGAATTTTGAACACGTCGCGGAAACTCGCGCCTTGCCGGCCAGCCAGTTTCAGGCTCCCGAAGAGATTGCCGAGTCTCGAATACAGGAACCCGAACCGGCCAGGAGTTTCGAGCCCGCCGTAACCGGCTCATCGCTCCAGATGCGCGCTCGCGCCGGCGACCCGGCGCTTTCGTCTCGCATCACGCAGCTGGAATCCCAACTGCGCCGCTTGCTGGCCTGTTCGTTGCACTCGGTGGATCAGCCCGAGGATGCCCCGGCGGGTCCCGGCGTTTTCCTCATCACCGATACCGATCAGACCTGCTACTACTACATCGAGTCGTGCCAGACGTTGCGCGTGGGTATCGGAAATTTACTTCGTAGCGGGCGTGGCAGCCGCGAAGGTTCGAACCTGAAGGAAAAACTCGCCGATCATCTGGGCATCAATGAGGCGCGCGTGGGGAAATATTTGAAGGACCACTGCGTTGTCCGTTGGTTACAGCTCGATGAAGGCGCGCCGCTACTGTCGCACTTTGCCGTCGCCGTTCTCCGCCCGGTCGCGAACGAGTAAGAACGAGTAAAGCACTTCTCGAGACGCATCCAGATTTTGCTGTAGCCCGCCTCTGTTGCCCCGAGCGAACGCGAAAGGTCAGAGGCGGGAATTTTTCCGTCCCCATTCATGCGTAACAAAACGGCTTACGTAATTCGCCGATTGATCAGTTTTTCCACATTGTGGTGGTAGATTGCGTCGAGTTGCGCTTTCTCCAGGCCAAGATGATTGACGCCATCGCGCGTCGAGGCTACTGGTCCAAACGGCGCATCGCTGGCGAAGATGATGTTACCTGTGCCAAAAAAATCAATGCCGCACGGCAATCCGTGCGACTCGCCCAATAGCGCGGTATCGGCGTAGAACGCACGAAAATATTCCATCACCGGACGCTTCAGCGAGGGCACGATGCCGGTGTAATCCTCGGTCTTGGTGCGGCTGCCGAGCAATGGCATGCCGGCTTCAATCCGCTTATCGAAGTATGGAATCATGCCACCCATGTGGTGCGTGATGATCTTGAGCCTGGGATAGCGGTCAAAAATTCCGGAGAGTACCAGGCGCGACATTGCCACCGAGGTTTCATACGGCCAGCCAAAAAACCACCACATCTCATATCGAGAGACCTGCTCTGATTTGTAATCGGTCATATCCGCCGTGCGCGCGGGGTGGAGCCACACGGGGAGGTCATAGCTTGCCATGGCCGCGAAAAGTGATTCGAACTGCGGATCGTCCAGGGGGCGGCCATTGACGTTGGTGAAAATCTGAATTCCGCGAGCTCCCAGCATCTCAATCGCGCGCTTCAGCTCTGCAAGGTTTGAATCCATATCGTGAAACGGCAGCGCGGCTACGAAAGTCGCGAACCGGTCCGGATGGCGATGCACGACCTCGGCCATGGCATCGTTCGCGATCCGCGCCAGATCGCGGCCTTGCTCCGGAGTCGTGATCGTCTCCAGTGGCGGATTCAGGAGCGAGAAGATTTGCCGGTAGTCGCCGAATGCGTCCATGGCGCGAAATCTCGCATCCAGATCGTGCAATTCGCGGGAGGCCGACATTCGCTGCACCAGTCCCGAACCTCCCTTCAGCCTTTCCATGGATTTCAGCAATTGCGGCGGCATGAAATGCGTATAGGAATCGACGATCATGTGGAAAAGCTCCTCACTTGAATTCCTCCGGCAGAAATGTGACCACTGCACAGTAACAAGACATTGCCGGAAGGTCTACAACACTTGCAGAGTGCTGCACGCGCGAAAATAATCGTCTCCGCCGGCGTGTGCGGTGTAGAATACCGATGATCATTAGAAGTCAAAACAGAAATCCCAGCGGATGGAGGATGCGATGAAAACATTGTGGACCGGTGCCATGGTCGTATTGGCTGTGTTGTTCGGACTTTCGGGCCGGGCGCTTGCGCAATCGGCGCAAACCCTTCCAATACCCGGCGTGGAGGCAGCCGTGAATGTGCCGGGCGCGCATGAATTGCCCGATCCGAACCTGACTTACAAAATCGCGTTCGATCTCGGCAAGGCTTCTCCGAAAATCGACGACGTGAATCCGGGTCTCATCAAGATCTCCCAATATTTCAATACGCTCGCCTCCAATGGCGTCCCGGCCGATCACAGAAAGATCGTGGTGGTATTTCACCAGGGCGGAACCGATTTAGTGCTAAAAAACGCCGCGTACAAGGCCCGCAATGACGGCCATGACAATCCCAATATCGCCCTGCTCCAGAACATGAAGAAGGCAGGGATCGACCTCCGCGTTTGTGGCCAGGGAGTAGTTGCAAGAAAAATCGACGCGGCGGCAATCTTGCCCGAGGTCCAGGTCGATCTGTGGGCCATGACAACTTTTACAACTCTGCAGCTTCGCGGATACGTTCGCGTGTCTGGAAATTAGGGCAGCCCATATCCCCGGCGCGAAACGTCGCGTCAATTCCGCCCGCACCTGAGCCGCGTTTGCAAGAAGTTATGCCCGGTTGTTTCGAACGAAAGATCTGGCGGAGGATACAGTCAAGTGCTAACTCTTCTCCCTGCTATCAGGGAAATATACAGGGATTCTACCCGCACATCGCACTGGCTTCTGGTCTAAACCGCGCACAATTAAACACTTAGTCGCTCTTCTCTCGGAAACTGAACAGGGATTTATGGGGACATTGTCAGGGAAATCCGTTCACTGATCCAAGCTGAAACACAAATGCTTCGCCGTTTCCTACCCTGCGACCATCCAATGAACAATCGTTGGCTGGTGCGGGTTAGGGGATGATTTTAGAATCTCTTAGGAAAGTTGACCTGTGGCCGAGCTACCACTTTTCAGTCCATCCGTTGGACTCTTAGTCTCGTTCGAAATGGCCCTGTCCCAGTTACCGATAAGGCAGTTGAAAAAACTCTATCTTGTTGGTTCGTCTAGCTTTGTTATGCGTCATAGTACATGGTTTTGGACCTACTTCGGCAGTACTTGGACTCAAGTTGGACCCAACTTGCTTTGCGCGACTAGGCAGACGTTAGGCAGGCGCGACCTACGCTCGCTTCGCCTTCACATCTGCCACACGAATGATTATGCGCTTGCCCAGCGCTCTGGCTGCCCGAGTGATCGTATCAAGCGTTACCGAGACGTTGCGGGGATCGAGGAGACGATCCAATTGAGAGCGGCTCGTATGAAGCTGCTTCGCCATCACTTGCTTCGTCTTTTGCTGCTTTTGCATGGCCTGCTCTAGTTGCCAAGCCAGCACCCGCTTGATTGCGACCGCCTCGACTTCTTCGCGGATGCCTTCCCGTTCCAGAAAGCTATCGAAGGCTGACCCACTGTGGTCCGATCTTTTGCGGCTCTTCCTCACGCTCATTGCAGTCTCCTTTGGTGTTTGCTCTTATTACTTCTCGCTAGCTTCAAATCTTCATCCGGCGTCTTCTGCGTTTTCTTAATGAATCCGTGGAGCAGGACCATCCGGCCCTTCTTGTCGATATAGAACAGCACCCGCGCGGTTCGGTTATGGGCCAGGCTCGTCCGCACCTCGTAGATGCCATCGCCCAATGGCCTGCAAACGGGCATGCCAACTGGCCAGCCGAACTCCACGGTCTTGACATCCTCGCCGATGCGTTTCCGATCGTCGGGTGAAGGCAGCCCCCTCAACCAGTCCCGCACGGGCTCTCCCCCAGCCTCTGACCTAAAGAAGATTGCCGGAACGCGTTTCCCTTGTCATTCGAGCGCCTCAAGTTGGATTCCTATGCCCGTCTGGGATTTGGGTTTCCTACTCACCGAAGTAGTGTACCATATACGGTACATCTATGGAAGCAGATTGGAGGACGCGAACCCGCACATTATACGTGGGTCAAAAAGAACAGTCCCAGCGCGGTCAAGGCAATCCCGTACCAACGTTCAAGTGTGCGGGCCTTGGCGGAAATTGCGAGCTTCGCGCCGAAGTATGAAGACGGAACAGACCCGAGTGCGAGTAATCCAGTGACCGGCCAGGAGATGTGGCCCAGATATGCATGCACGATTGTCCCTGGCAGAGCTAGAACGGCTGACACTGCCAGGGAGCATGCAAAGGACTTCTTGATTGGTTGTTGCAGGAACCGGATATAGCATGGTGCAAGTAGGAAACCGCCAGAGTTTGCCAAAAGTCCAGATGTCAATCCAACTCCGATGGCGACGAGGACTAGCCGAACCCGCCAATGTGTGGGACGGTCTTGTGAGACAGCATCTGCCGTCAGCTTAGAGAATGCTCTTTCCTTCAGTGGAAGCAAGAACGATAGGCCAAATCCGAGCACTAGAACTCCTGTAGCAATTAGGAGGGGACGCGCGCCCGTGAAATCACTGAGAATCGACCCAACGATAGTTGCGGGTGTGCCGATGCCGATGCTCCACCAAACAATTTGCCAATCCAAGAGATGCGAGCGCCAGTACTCAGCCGAAGCGATTAGGGTCCCCGGCACGGTCGCGGGGAGAGGAGCAGCGACCGCAACAAATCCCGGAATACCAATGAGGCTCAACAGAGGAGTAGCAACTGCACTTCCTCCCTTCCCAAATAATCCACCGAGGAAGCCCACGACGATGCCGACAGCAAGCACCTCAAGGTGCCTCAATATTTGCCCTCTTTCGTGATGACGAGTGGATCATGGGGACGCTTTGAATGTTTCTTGCAGGGCGGCGGCTATTTCGTTGATACACTTTTTTCCCGCATCCAGTACACCTGCCATCAAGAAGAAAGAATGGATCACGTTTGCGTAACGAGACACGTGGACCGACACGCCAGCGGTTTTTAGATTGAGCGTATAGAGTTCCGCCGTATCGCGCAGTGGATCACGCCCACCCATGAAAATGAATGTCGCAGGCAAGCCCTTCAAATCGCGCGCGCTTACTGGAGAGATATAGGGAACCTGTTGTTCAGTGGCGACAGGGATGTATGCGGCCCATCGCACAATCATAGAGTCGCGGGTCAAGATCGGATCGTCTGACTCAACCCAAGAGTATGTCCCCATCAGCGCGTCGAGGATGGGATAGATGAGCATCTGAAGGATAAGGTGTGGACCAGCGCGATCACGAGCCATTAGAGCAACAACGGCGGCCAAGTTGCCCCCCGCGCCGTCGCCCCCAACGGCAATTCGTTGAGGGTCGGCACCAATTTCGTTTGCATGATCCGCCACCCACTTCGTAGCCGCATAGGCATCGTCCGGAGCTGCGGGATAGGGATTCTCAGGCGCGAGCCTGTATCCCTGTCAAGGGCGGAGAAAAACCATACCAGCGGGGCGGAGCAAAATTAGACCACTTCTGGAGGGCGGAGGGGTTTGATTTGTTGGATCTGCAGGGGTGGCTTCCGCTCCGGCCTAAACGCGCCCCGGCAAACCGGGG
>JBGOVX010000226.1:0-5358 GCA_041478355.1 Terriglobia bacterium
GACGACAATCCACTGGTGCGCGAGTTGATGTGCCATGGACTGGAGTCGTATTGCAAGGTCATCTCCGCCTCCGACGGAGCCGACGCGCTGCTCAAGGCCGTGGATACCCCGCCTGACCTGATCATCTCCGATTTTCGGATGCCCGGATTGGACGGCCGGCAACTCTACGAGAAATTAAAGGGACGCGAGAGCACCCGGAATATTCCGTTCGTATTTGTTGCCAACCGTGGAGATATCGAGGAAAAACTCAGGCCGGCCGTGGGTGGCGGCGTCGAGGATTTTGTTCCCAAGCCATTTTTTGTGACCGACCTGGTGCGGCAGACCAAAAAAATTATAGACCGCATCCACCTCGAGAAAATGCAAAAGCAAGCAGCGCGTCCCGGCGTAATCCAGGGGCGTCTCGAGGAAATGAGCGTGCCGGAACTGATGCAGTCGCTCGAAATGGGTCAAAAATCGTGCCGGCTGACGGTGAGCCGTGGCCAGGAGCACGCCGAGATGTACTTTACCGCCGGGCAATGCAAGCACGCGCAGCTCGGCAAGACCCAGGGCGATACCGTCGTGTATCAGGTCATCCATTGGAGCGATGGCGATTTTGAAATCGATTTTGGCGCGAACTCGAAACGCCAAACCACCACGCATTCCACGACCGGCTTGCTGATGGAAGCAATGCGTTTGATGGACGAAGCCAGTCAAAGCCAAGTGGAAAGCTAGCCCTCTCCCATGCGTGTTGCCATCGTGACCATCAGCGATTCTGTCTCGCGCGGCACCAACAAAGATGCTTCGGGACCCGCATTGCGTGAGCGCTGCCTGCAACTCGGGTGGGAGGTAATCTCACAGGCAGTGTTGGCGGATGAGCCTGTATCCATAAGGGAATATCTGGTGTCACTGGCCGATGGCGGCGCGGCGGAACTGGTCCTGACCACGGGCGGCACCGGCATCGGCCCCAGGGATTCGACTCCGGAAGCTACGACGGAGGCCTGCCAAAAGTTGCTGCCAGGAATACCGGAATTGATGCGCGAGTACGGCAGAAAAAAGAACCCGCGCGCCGCCTTATCACGCGGCGTGGCCGGTGTAAGAGGCAGCGCCTTGATCGTGAATTTGCCGGGGAGCCCGCGTGGCGCGGTCGAGTCGCTTGACGCCGTGGCCGAATTGCTGCCGCACGCGCTCGATGTCCTGCGAGGCGCGCGGCACGATTAGCGGTCCAGTGGATGCCGGGCTACGGCGTGGACCACAGCACTCTTCGATCTTTCCCGTACAGAACCACCGAGGCTGCCGAGGTTTTCTTCGCCTTGCCGTTCTTTCCCGCCGCAACGCCATTGCCGATGCTGGTGGCGAAGCCTTCTTTGTCGGAGAGTTCCACCGAGGTTCCCTCTGGCGTGACGCCGAGGCGCAATTGCACCTCCGGCCGTTCGCCGATCAGTGAGACTTGCGTGCCATTGCCGTCCAGCACGCTGAAGGTGATCGAGGCGTGGTGCTGGGCATCCGACATCATCAGAAGCGGCCCGCCGGGCGCCCCATCGTTCAAAGACAAGTTGACCATCGGGATCCCGGCTTCGTTTCGCAGCTTCAAGCTAGGCCCGGTTCCGGCCATCGATAGCTCCGCCCGCACCTTTCCATTCGAATCTTTCAGTACAAATGCTTCGGCCGAGATGGTCTTCGGCGTCGCTGGCGACGCAGACGGGACCGCGGTCTTGGGAGGCTTTTTGGCCTGCCCCATCAGGGCCAGGCACGCAATGGGAAGCAGGCTGCCCATGGCGATGCGCTTGAACATGCGGTTTTCCTTTTCAAGCTGGCCAATCCGGGACTCCATGGATTCATGTTGCGGTCGCTGCATCGTCATATTACCTCCGCACTTTCATCTCTCTATCCTGCTTGGAATGTGTGGCTTATAAATAATTTAGCCCTGGAAGAAGAGGCTTCAGAGTCCGTGTGGCAACGCTCGGAAACAGTTTGTCGCGCCCGCCCGGCCTCATGGGCGCTTGGCGAATTAAGCCATGAAAAGTATAGCAACCGGCGAGTCCTAAGCCAGTTGTGAGTTAAGACTGGTTGCTACGATTGCAACGCGACGCAGGACGATGTTGCGAATTTCCACTGGCAACTCGTGTTGGTGTGCCTTTCACTGATTACCAGCCGACAAAGGAAGGGTGTTGACGCGCGGCTTTGCGTCGTCAACAATGCAGGAACCATGAAAACCATACTGTCGAATAAGAGACTGGCCGTACTTGGCGCGGGAAAGATTGGCGGAATCCTGCTGCGCGCATTTCTCGAACAAAAGCTTGTGCAGCCGAAACACGT
Organism: Terriglobia bacterium; assembly: GCA_041478355.1. Classification (GTDB taxonomy): domain Bacteria; phylum Acidobacteriota; class Terriglobia; order Acidiferrales; family UBA7541; genus Palsa-360. The sequence continues at coordinate 2,296 of JBGOVX010000226.1, forward strand.
GCGCGCCACAGTGCGGCATGTGGAGAAGGCGCGCGCTGTGGCCAGGCAACTGAAAATTCAAGTGTCCACCGATAACCGCGCGGCGGTGCATGGTGCGGACATCGTGCTGCTGGCTGTGAAGCCCCAGGCCGTGCGCGAGGTGCTGGAAGAGATCAAATCGGAGATGAAGCCAGGGATGCTGATCGTCTCGGTGGTGGCGTCGGTAACCACGCAGCTCATGGAGAAGCAGCTTGGCCTGGAAGTACCCGTGGTGCGCGCCATGCCGAATACTCCTTGCGCGATTGGATGTGGGATGACGGGCCTGGCCAAGGGCCTGCTCGCAATGAAGGAGCACCTGGAAATCGCTCAGGCGATGTTCGAAGCGGTGGGACGCGTGGTGGTGGTCGACGAGAAGCAGATTGACGCGGTAACCGGGCTTTCCGCCAGTGGAACTGCATTCGTCTACATCTTGCTCGAATCACTGGCCGAAGGCGGCGTGAAGGTCGGCCTGCCCCGGGACATCTCCACGTTACTGGCGGCGCAGACGATGATGGGCGCGGCTCGCATGGTGCTGGACACCGGAGATCATCCTGCGCTGCTGAAAGATGCCGTGACCACGCCAGCAGGCTCGACCATGGACGGCATCCTCGAACTCGAGGACGGCAAAGTGCGTGTCACCCTGATTAAGGCGGTCATGAAGGCGACCCAGCGTGCCAAGGAACTGATTCTGGAGTCTTAGCCGGCAATCAATTCGCCGCGCAATACTGTCACTGCTTGGCCGGAAAGTCGAACCCGGTCGCCTACGCATCGCGTGTGGACAAACCCGCCGCGCGGAGAAGCTTGGAAGCCGATCAGATCATCCCGTCCCAAGCGATCCTTCCAGAACGGTCCCAAACAGCAATGGGCAGAGCCGGTGACGGGGTCTTCGTCAATACCTGACCCGGGAGCAAAAAAGCGCGAAACGAAGTCGTATCCGGTCCCGGAGGCACGGCTGGTCACGATCGTGCCGCGCACCTTCAAACGGCGCAATGCCGAGAAATCCGGCCTTAGAGATCGAACATTTTCTTCACTGCCAACTTCTACAAAGTAGTCGGATCGCGCCCGGCCAGTGTACTTCGCCTTTATTCCCAACGCTGATTCCAAGGCTTCATGTGCATCAGCGGGAGTCAATGGGATGGCCGGAAAATCCATCTCGATCCATGGGCCTTTTTTTTCGGCCAGGAGCACACCTGACCGAGTGTGGAACCGTGCTGTCTGGCCCGAGGGCAGGTGACTTCCCTCCCACAGGAAATGGGCGCTCGCAAGCGTGGCGTGACCACACAGATCTACCTCGACCGCCGGCGTGAACCAGCGCAGGTCAAAACCATCTCCGCGCCGCAGCAGGAAGGCGGTTTCCGACAAGTTCATCTCACGCGCTACCAGCTGCATCCAGGAATCGTCACGCACTTCCGGCAACAGACAAACCGCCGCGGAATTTCCAGCGAACGGCTTCTCCGTAAAGGCATCGATCTGTGTAATTGCCAGCCCCATTGCTCCCCTCCCGTGCTTGTCCGACTTCCGGCAACACCCTCGATTATTGGACCACAAATCGATACACTCCCGCAAAACTAGCCGGTGGTCTCCAGACTCTCAGATTTCATTTGTTGAAGGAAAACTCTTGGAGATGAGCATTGTTCCCAATTGTATTAAATCGTGTGACAGGAATTAGGCATCCCCCGCTAGCTACCTCTTGACTCATGTGTTAGGATTTCGTTCGAAATTAAAATGCCGAGCCAGTACATTCCGATCCTGATTTTTGCTGTGTTAGCGGCCGCGTTTCCGGCGGTGACGCTGGTGCTGTTCCGGTTCATTCGCCCCAGTTCGACGGCCGTGGGGGCGAAATTGAAGCCTTACGAGTGCGGTGTGGTAGCCGAGGGCGACACGCGTGGGCGGTATTCGGTGCGGTTTTACATTGTGGCCATTTTGTTCGTGATCTTTGATGTGGAGACCACCTTCCTGTTCCCTTGGGCCGTGCTATTTTCCACCCGGGTGGAAGGTTTTCAACTGGAACCGGTCTTTGCGCTGGCCAGCATGTTCGTCTTCCTGGGCATCTTGATCATCGGATACGTCTGGCTATATCGAAAAGGCGCGCTGGAATGGGTGTAGACGTGACAGGTATCGTGTAACGCAGGCCCGACCGCACGGTGCGGCCGGGATTTTTTTTGCCCCAAGAGATTTTGTTGGAAGATATTGTGGCGGAACAGGTTGACTCGGTTTTCCGCCCTGTGTTAAAAGCTACGACTTGCACATTGATTGCGCGATAGGAGCGCGACCCGCTCGACTCCAAATTCATGGCCAACGATCCGGAAGAAAAGCAGCCTTCTGCGAGTCCTAAGGATAGTCCGTCCGCGGCAAAACCTTCTGGCGCCGGAAGCGAACCTGCATCCAAACTGCCCGTTGCACCCGCCGCCCCGGCTGCAAAGCCCGCGGCCCCAGCCGCGCCGCCCCGGCCGCCTGCGCCTCCCGCTGCTCCCAAGGAAGGGCCTGTCGCGCTCGATAGCGACATCGTAAAGCGCTACAAGGAACGGTTTGGCGCCGCGATCCTGGAAGCGTGGGTGGATCGTAAGCAAGCGATCCTGGTGGTAGCGCGCGAGCGATTAGTGGAACTCGCCACCTACAGCCGCGACGACGAGAAATTCAACTGGCTGAGCGACCTTACAGCCGTGGATTGGCCCAAGCGCGAGCGACGGTTCGATATCGTGCTGAACATGTATTCGTTCGAAAAAAATGAGCGGCTGCGCTTGAAGGTGCATGCCACGGCGGAGGAGCGTGTGCCCAGCGTGCAAGGCGTGTGGGCCACGGCGAATTGGCTGGAAAGGGAAGTGTACGACATGTTCGGCGTGGTATTCGAAGGCCATCCCGAACTGAAGCGGATACTGATGCCGGACGAATGGCAGGGGCATCCGCTGCGCAAGGACTATGACATTCTGACGCAGGACACAGCCTGGGTGCGCGAAAACCTGGGGATCGAGAGCGGACAGTAGCAATGGCCGACCAGCGCATTCCGTTTGCCACGCATGCCGGGGCGACCGTGCTCGGGGCGGA
>JBGOVX010000243.1:0-4481 GCA_041478355.1 Terriglobia bacterium
CCTGAAACTTCAGGGCTTAAAAGCCCTTTTCGAGCAACCTGTTTGTCTGACCTACCCTTCCTGCGTCAGGGTGAAAAGGTCAGACCTCCTAAACTGCAATTTGAATTTTGCCGCGATAATATTTTTCAATTTAGGATACTACCCGCATTTCTTGACTTTGGCGCAAATCGCTGTCTAGACTGGAAACTCCCGCGTAAACGAATGAATCCAGCGGAACACAAGACGATCGTTGTAGGTGTCACCGGCGCTTCAGGCGCTGTGCTGGCGCAAGCGGCGCTGCGGCTGCTCGAAGCGGACCCGCGCGTCGCGCGGATTCACATGGTGGTTACCGACACGGGATCTCGCCTGCTGGCTCACGAACTGGGCATTGCCACAAGCGATGCCAAGCAACTTCCCTCGCTGCTGATCGGAGGGCGCGCTGTTAAAACGGAACTGTTGCCCAGCAAAGACGTCGGCGCATCGATTGCCTCGGGCAGCTATCCGGTGGATGCGATGGTGGTCATTCCCTGCTCGATGGGCACGCTCGCCGCTGTTGCCGCGGGAACCAGCGACGATCTGGTTGCGCGCGCCGCGGATGTTTGCCTCAAAGAAGGCCGCCGCCTGGTGCTTTGCGTGCGCGATACCCCGTTCAGCCGCATTCACCTCGAAAACATGCTGCGGGCGCAGCAGGCCGGCGCGGTGATCATGCCGGCGATTCCGTCGTTCTATCACCAGGCCAAAACAATCGACGATTTGGTCGCGCAGTACGTCTATCGCGTCCTTGCGCAGATGGACTTGCCGCAGGAACAGATGTACCGCTGGGAAGGACAAGGGAAAGGCAAGAGCCGCGAAGCTTGAAAAACGCAGAATGCGGGCGCCGAATCATGGTATTGGAACAGGAAGGGCTTTAACACTGAGGATACAGAGAGTACTGAGAACAATTAGAAACCCAAAACACTTGCTATGATTTCTTGCGAATGAAAAATGTGTCTCCTGCATTTCTCTGTGCACTCTGTGTTGGAAGATTTGGAGTTTCTCGTTGACCCGGACCCGCATCCGCACCATTCTCGAGATGATCAAATTCGAGCACTCGGTGTTCGCGCTGCCGTTTGCGCTGATCGGAGCGCTGCTCGCGGCGCGCTATGCAGCGATTCCCGGAGCGGCGCCGGGCTGGCCGTCCTGGCGGCAGATCTTGTGGATCATTGCCGCTATGGTAGGCGCGCGCTCGGCGGCCATGACGATGAACCGGATCATTGATTTGCGCTACGACCGCGAGAATCCGCGCACTCGCGCGCGCGCGCTGGCCACCGGAGCGTTAACGGTAAGTTTCGCCTGGGCGTTCGCGATTGCCTCTTCGGCGGTACTGGTGATCGCGGCCTGGCAGTTGAATCTTCTGGCATTGGAACTCTCCCCCGTCGCGCTCGCCGTCCTGTTTCTCTATTCCTACACCAAGCGCTTCACCTCGTGGTCGCACCTGGTGCTGGGATTTTGTCTGGGGATGTCGCCCGCGGCGGCGTGGATAGCGATCGCGGGCTCGCTCGACGCGCGCATGCTGATTCTGTGCGCGGCGGTGACGCTCTGGGTGGGCGGCTTCGACGTGCTCTACGCCTGCCAGGACATCGAATATGACAGGACGGTGGAGTTATTTTCCGTGCCGAAGCGTTTCGGCGTCGCGCGAGCGTTGACGATAGCGCGGTCGATGCACATCGTCATGATTGCGCTGCTGAGTTGGCTGGCGTCGAGCTTCCATTTACCCTGGCCGGCGTGGGTGGGAATCGTGATGGTTGCCGCGCTGCTTACCTACGAGCACTCCCTGGTTTCCCCGAACGACTTGACCCGGATGAATGCTGCGTTTTTTACGGTGAACGGTTATATTAGTCTCTTGTTCTTATTATTTTGGGGCGCTGCGGTGGCAGTCGCGCACCGGTAAGAGTTTTTGCCTGGCCTGCAGCAAATACAGCACCCGCGAAACCGGTGGCAGGTTGCCGTAGCCCGTCCCGGACCGGGGCTTTTTCCTTCATGGCCTGAGAGAGCCAACGAAAAAGCGGATATGATGAGCGAATTGCATATCACCGACGAACGACTAAAGCCCATCGCCGATAAGGTGCTTGCCGGCGAGCGCCTGAGTGCCGGCGACGGCGTCGCGCTGTATCGTTCGCCCGACCTGCTTGCCATAGGCTGGCTGGCTAATTCGGTTCGCGAGAAGCGCTACGGCAATACCTGCTTTTTCAATGTGAATCGCCACATCAATCCCACCAATGTCTGCGTGGCGCATTGCAAGCTGTGCGCGTTTGGCCGCGATCCGAATGCGCCCGGCGCCTACACGTTTGCGCTCGAGGAAATTTACCAGCGCGCCGAGCAAGGCATGCGCGAGGGCGCCACGGAATTTCACATGGTCGGCGGCCTGCACCCCGATTTGCCGTTCGAATATTTTCTGGACTTGATGCGCGGCCTAAAGAAACGCTGCCCGAATGTGCATCTAAAAGCATTTACGATGGTCGAGGTGGGATATTTCTCGCGCATTTCGAAGCTTTCGATTCGCGACACGCTTCTCGCGCTCAAGGAATCAGGCGTCGATTCGTTGCCCGGAGGCGGCGCCGAAATTTTTAACCCGCGCGTGCGGAAAATCATCTGCGACCACAAGGTCAGCGGTCAGCAATGGCTGAACATCGCGCGCACGGCGCACGAAATCGGCCTGCGTTCCAACGCCACCATGCTTTACGGCCACGTCGAGACCGACGAGGAGCGCGTCGAACATTTGCTCGCGCTGCGCGCCCTGCAGGATGAGACGCATGGTTTCTCGGCGTTCATTCCGCTGGCGTTTCATCCGGACAACACCGGTCTGGCGCATCTTCCTCCGCCGACCGGCTACCACGACCTCAAGTCCATCGCCATCTCGCGCCTGCTGCTCGACAACTTCGATCACATCAAGGCGTACTGGGTGATGCTGACGCCGAGCATCGCGCAAATCGCGTTGCGCTTTGGCGCCGACGATCTCGACGGCACCGTGGTCGAAGAGAAGATCTATCACGACGCGGGCGCAACGACCGCGGAATTCACACCGCGCGTCGAGTTGGAACGCCTGATCCGCGAAGCCGGCCGCATTCCGGTCGAGCGCGACACGCTCTACCGCCCAGTCGATCGCTCGAAGATGCCTCCGCCCGCCGGACCCCGCCCGGACGTCACGCTCTCCATCAACGTTTAGAATTTAGATGGAAAGAGTACTAGCTTGTATTTCTCGCCTGACTTACGGAACTTTGCAATTCTGCTTGCGGCTTTCTACAAAGTATTTCCCACCCCAACAACACATAAAATGGCGCATAGCAGAGCCACTGGAAGAAGGGATCGAACTGCCATTCGCCGAGGGCGCGATAGTTGATAAAAATTTTGTAGGAGAGAAATTGCAGCACCGTGAGCAGCAACCACGCCGCGCTGGGGTAAAAACACAGCAGCGGCACGATCCAGGTGAAGTACCACGAATATCCGTTGGGCGCGAACAGCAGCACCGTGCCGATCAGCAGAAATGCGGCGCGCTTGGGCTCGGCGCGTCGCGCCGCCAGCCATAGCGCCAGCACGAGCACGACGCCTTCGCCAACCCCCGCCGCGATTTTGTGCGAGCCGGTGAGCCACAACAGGACCGGGTAGATGCTGGAATGGTAGTTTCGCCAGATGACCCGGTAATACTTGAACATTTGAAGAAATTCACGCCAACCGGCGCGGTAGGGCCACACGCACAGCGCCGCTAGAGCCACGCAGCCACCAGCGGCGAGCCATCCGCGCAGCCGTGCGGGCCACCCGGCGCGAAAGAGAGCAAGCGGAAGCAGGACCACGGGGAACGCTTTTGCGAGCGCCCCGGCGGTAAGTGTGAGCGTTGACATCGCCGGATACCGCCGTATAATCAGCAGCGTAGAGACGACCGCGGCGATAGCTAGCGCATCGTTGTGGCCGCTCGAGGCGAATTCGACCACGACCAGAGGATTCCAGGCATAAATCGCTATTTGGTAGTTCCGTCCCCCAGTCGAACGGATCCACCCGGCGAGCATAGCCAAAACAGCAAGATCTGCGAGCAGCAAAGGCAGTTTAAAGCCCACCGGGTCTGGCAATACGCGCCACGTCGCGCGAAATACCAGTTCAGACAGCGGTGGATACATCGTCGGAATTTCCGGCGCCGGCATGACGTACCAACCCGGATCGCGCAACGGGGCCAAGCGCGGGTCGGTGGATGCCACCGCATACGGATTCCAGCCCGCGTTTTGGACGTGGCCGTCCCAGCGGTAGCGATGCAGATCGGTTGAAAGTGACGGCGGGCAGGGGAAAAGCGTCAGGCGAAACGCGAGCGCACCCAGCAGCACCAGCCATAGCACGGCGCGATCATCGCGCGTATGTTCCAGGGCGAACAGGGCGATGAAGTACAGCACGCCCGCGCCCAGCGCCAGGGCCATGAATTCGGGGATATGAATCGAGAGATCGCCCAGACGCGCCATCGCCGCGAACATGGCTTC
>JBGOVX010000216.1:0-5611 GCA_041478355.1 Terriglobia bacterium
CCGGCTCCACGCGAAACCCCCGGCGCAGCGTCAGTGTGCCTGTCTTATCACGCTCGACAAAAATCGCTCGCACCGGCAACCCGTTCGCTCCAGGCGGGACAGCGCGGGCAACTTCATGGCCCAAGATCATTCCGCCCAACGCAGGGGAGGCTACGCAATCGATGCGCAGGTCCAGGAACTCCGCCGCCAGCGCTCGCCCCAGTTGCTCCGCATACTTGGGATATTGCAGCACCAGGGCGCACTGCACGTAAGTGCCGCTATGAAGGCCCGACGTCAATTCGAAATGGCCCTGACGGATCGCGCCCACATCTTCCAGCATTCGAACAATGGATTCTGGCCTCATGGCGGCCCCAGCCTATCCACCCGTCAAGTGATTGTCAAGAAAGGACGCAGACCGCTTCGGGATGGCGGCTTTGTGGCGTATACTTTCGACCGCCCAAAAATTCATGATGGTTAGCGACGGTTTTGCGGCGGGAGAAGAATGGAAAAACAAGATTACGGCCAGCCATCCACGAGCCAGGAAAACCCTGCATCCGGTCAACCGGGCACGCGTGCCGTTGCTATTGCCATGTATTGCGTGCTGCTCGCATCCTATTCGGTCAATGCGGCGGACCGGCAGCTTTTCCCGCTGCTCGCCCACGACGTGCGCCTGCAATTCGGTTTTTCGCTCTCCGATATCGGACTGCTCTCCACGATTTTCACCCTGGGTTTGGCGGTCGCGGGACTCCCGACCGGCTTTCTGCTATCGCGTTTTTCCCGCAAGACCGTGCTGCTGCTGGGAATCGGCATTTTTTCCGCGGGAACGGCGCTCACCGTCCTCGCCACCGGATTCTCGGACATGCTCATCTATCTGGCCGCGACAGGCATCGGCGAGGCCATGCAACTGACGGTGATGATTGCAATCGCGGCCAACTATTTTGTCGGCTACCGCGCCGCCGCCATCGGATCGATGAATGTTTTCTTCGGCATCGGCGCGTTCTCCGGTCCAATCCTGGGCGGCATTCTACTGACCTCCTATCATAGCTGGCGTATCCCCATGATTGCCTTTGGGCTATTCGGCTGCGCGATGATTGTATTGATCGCCTTGACCGTCCGCCCCTGGTTCAGTGAAACCCATCGAGCGGCCGATGCGATAGCAGATCTGCGCGGCGCGCCAACGCTGTTCAACAGGAATACGATTATTCTGACTTTCCTGAGCGTGATCGGCGGCCTGATCCTTTTTGGGTTCACCGGGCTGTACCCGACTTTTTTGCGCGAAGGGCTCCATTACTCACCGAAACAGGCCGGAATCGTCGCGAGTTTTTATGGCGCCGGAGCGCTTGTCTCGATCGCCGGCGGATGGCTGGGTGATCGCTTCTCGCCGCGGTTCGTGCTGAGTGCCGCATTTTTCTGTATGGCGGTTCTCGGATACCTTTGCTTTCACGGATCGGGAGCAATCGTGCCCCAGGCAATTCTGACGTGCTTTTATGGCGCGATTGGCAGCGGCACAATTTACGTCAATCTGGCCGGGTATCACGTAAAATCCGTGCGCAGCAGCCAGTCCAGCCGCGCCTCGGGCATGTTTGTGAGCAGCTTTTACACCTCCGCCGCAGCCGCCGGTTACCTGATGGGCGGAATCGCCAGCCACGCAGGCTGGGCAGTAGCGGGAGAAATCCAAATCTCGCTTCTTGCGATAATCGCCGGGACCATGGCGTTCGCTCTGCGACCCGATCAAATGGCGTTGTAGGTTGCCCACGCCGCGTTTGGGTGACCATATATCATTTTACGAGAACGTGATGAAGTGAAAATGTCCGCGGCCATTGTGACGGACCAGTCTTTTGGTGATTGGACGGGGTAGCCTGAAAATCAAAATCTATCTTCAGTGGTAACGTACTGGAATGGTGTCATTGTGGGTTCCGCACCCTTTGATTTTTAAGGGCGCGGTTCCTACTTCGCCAGCGCGCGTTTGATTACCCCGCGATTGACCAGCCCATATGGCGTCTCACCCTTGAGGCAAGCGAGTACCTGCGCGACCGCGCGGGCTTGCAGGCTGGCGCGAGCTTCCTGGCTCAGCCAGGCTGTGTGAGCGGTCACAATAATTTTGGGATGATTGACCAGCGCGCTGCGCACCGGCGTGACCTCGGTTTCCGATTCCACCACGTCAAGACCGGCGCCAAAAATCTTCCCGGAATCGAGCGCGGCGATGAGCGCGGACTCATCGATCAATCCGCCCCGCGCCGTGTTGATGATCGAGGCGGTATCCTTCATCTTCGCGAATGTTGCCGCTCCGAACAGATGATGCGTCTGGTCGTTCAGCGGGGCGTGAAGCGAAATGAAGTCCGCGCACGCCAGCAAGGCGTCGAGCGAAACCAGTTCCGCTCCCATCTCGCGGCAGCGGCTCTCGCTCAGATAAGGATCGTGGATGACCACCCGCATCCCAAGCTGCGATACCTTGCCGGCCAATAGCGAGCCGATTTTCCCGCAGCCCACCAGGCCGCAAATCTGTCCCCGCAATCGATGCAAGGGCGGCATTTTGGCTACGGCCCAGCGATCTTCCCTGGCCAGGGAAATAGCGGGAATCATCTGGCGGCTGAGCATGAGCAAAAGCGTCAGCGCGTGATCGGAAACCTCATCAATGCAATAATCGGGAACGTTCGCCACCATGATGCCGCGCTGGGTCGCGGCCGCGATGTCGATGGTGTCCACTCCGATCCCGTAACGGACGATGATTCGGCAGCGCTCCATGGCCGCAATCACGCCTTTGGTAATTGCAGCTCGCGCGGTTATCACGCCGTCGGCGTCTCGACAGGCGCTGGCGAGCTGCTGTTCATCGGTTGTTTGCGCGACCACCAGCTTCCCGCCTGATGCCTCTACGGCCCGCCGTTCCTGCTCGACATCTGGAAAGCGATGATCGGTGATAACAACCTTCACGTTCCCCCCTGTGTCATGCCCTGTAGTTCAGTGGAATAGTTCAGTCGAAATACTATGCTCCAGTTCGTGCAGCTTGCAACCGTCATCGACTTATTCAAATCCACGTGGCGAGTCAGTGCTCTCAGGGCCGCTACGATTTTTCACTCCTTAGCATATAATGCTGGCGCAAGCTCTCATACTAATCTAAGGGGGAAGAACAAGTGTCTGACTTTGGACTTATTCCGGTTGACTGGGAAGTACGTTTGGATCCGCAGAGGATGGTGCGGGAAAGGTTGCAACGCGCGAAGGACGCGCTTAATAATTCCGATCTCGATGCGCTGTTTGTTTTCCGGACCGAGGATGCGCGCTATCTGACAGGGTACCGGCACCATCTCGGCCCAGCCTTCATTATGGGGAATTCCGTCACGGTGCTGGCGCGAGGTCATGAACCGATCCTATGGACGATGGACTTCGAGCACTGCCGCCTGCGAATGCCCTGGCTCGGCGCGGATCAGATTCGCCCGCGCGCGAATTTCCGTGAAAAAATCGGAATGAAGCGATGGGCCGAGCAGGTCGAAGGCTTGGTCGGTTCACTCGCCGGAAAGCGAGTCGGCGTCGACATCTGGGACCTCAACATGGAGGCCGCCATCCGCGAAGTGTTCCCGAAAACCACGTTTGCCGACGGGTATCAAAGCGTGCTCATGCGCGCGAAGGAAATTAAGACGCAGGACGAAATTATATGCCTCAAGATCGCCAACGCGATTACCGAGGCGGCTCTAGATCGCGCGCTCCAGGCTCTGCGTCCCGGAATCAAGGAGTGTGAAATCCTGGCGATTGCCTGGGAAACCATGACCGCCATGGGCAGCGAATGGACTCAGTGCTCAAACATTATCTGCTCGGGTCCCTACACCGCTCCCTACCGACGTTTCACCTCCGACCGGATTATCCGCAATGGCGACCTGGTCATTCTCGACATCGGCGCGGGCTATAACGGCTACTGGGGTGATCTGACTCGCACCTGGGTTTGCGGAAACGTGAAGCCGACGCCCCAAATGCGTGATCTGCACCAGAAGTGCTACAACGCACTGTTTAATGCGGGAAGCAAGGTACGTCCTGGAGCGACCAATGCCGAGGTTTTCGCGGCGGCCGATCCCTACGTCCTCGACAGCCTCGGACATGGCTCAGGCGTCAATCCCTGGGAGGCTCCATACTTCAGCCCTGCATCGAAAGACGCGCCCGTTGTGCTCAAAGAGGGGATGGCGTTCAATCTGGAACCCTACGCGGGCAAGCCCGGTATCGGCGGCATACGCCTGGAGAACGACCACATTGTCACCGCCGATGGCGTCGACATTTACACAACGTATCCGTTCGACGAGCGGCTGGTGAACGATCTGCATCCCCTGGACACTACAACAGGCCGGACGAGGTAACGCGCTCCCTATGCCAATAGAACCAGTGGCCGACGACCTGCCATCCTTCCGCCTCGATGGGCGGCTGGCGGTTATCACTGGCTCAAGCGAGGGCATCGGGCGCGCCTTTGCCCTCGCTTTCAGCCGTTCGGGAGCCGAAGTGGTCCTGGTGAGCCGGAGCAGCGAAAAACTTCTTGCGGTGCAGCGCTCCATACGGGATGCCGGGGGAACCGCCCACGTAATTTGCGCGGACATCGGCAAGATCGAAGAAATCCGCTCGCTGGAACAGGGCGTGTCCAGGATTCTCCAGGGCAGGGAACTCGCCTTGGTGCTGGTCAACTGCGCGGGCCTGGCCTTTACCAAACCCGCCCTCGATGTGACCGAACAGGATTGGGACCAGATTCTTGACGTTCACGCCAAGGGCACATTTTTCTGTTCGCAATTGTTCGGCCGACTGATGATCGAACGCGGATATGGCAAGATCATCAATCTTAGTTCCACATGGTCTTCGAGCACCGATCTGGGCAAGAGCGTGTATGGCTTGGCCAAAGCGGGAGTCTCTTACCTCACTGCCGCTCTTTCCACCGAGTGGGCTCCATTGGGCGTGCGCGTAAACGCCATCGCACCCACGGCGACGCTGACCGATAACACCAGCCGGTCGTTCCGCGAGAATCAGGAGCGCGCGCAACGCTTGCTCAGCCGGATCAAACTCGGGCGGTTCGCTGAGCCTTCCGATCTAGTCGGCGCCGCTATTTTCCTGGCAAGTCCCGCCTCGGACTTCATCACCGGCCATACCCTGTTCGTGGATGGCGGCTGGCACGCCAGCGGTTAAAGCGCAATTATCCAAAATATGTAACGATGAAATGGAAGAGGTCTTTCGAAATTCCAAGGAGGAATACCTGCTCGGTCAGTTTCCTGTAATGCAGTTATTGCCCGGCGCGCAAGCAGCGAACCAAATCGCCGCCTGCGCGCCGTTTAGGACTTTAGCCGCCTACTTTACGGGCTTGAATTTCTGTACTCTCCGGCCAATATCGGTTTCCGCGATATAGATATTGCCCTTGGAGTCGAGATCCAAGGTGTGAGCATGCGTAAATTCGCCCAGCTGGTGACCCGGACGGCCGAATTGTCCAAGATCGTTTCCGCTTTCGTGATCGAGAATATGGATCAATTCATTGCGGCCATCGGCAACGATCATGTATTTCTGCGCAGGGTCGCGGGAAAAGGCCAGCCACCACGCCGTGCCCCATTCATCGGGCGTGTTTTCTTTTCCTGATTTGATCCAGATGTTTTTCTTGAAGTTCCCCATCTTGTCA
>JBGOVX010000139.1:0-9752 GCA_041478355.1 Terriglobia bacterium
ACTGCCCAGCCTTCCAGCGCCTCCACATGTCGTTCCGCTGCTGCTCAGAAAGCTTTACCCGCCGCCTAAATGTCATAAACACCACCCTTAGAGAAAATATTTATATCAGATGGTGTTGCATTGACCGGTTGAGCCGGCAGCGTTTATCAGGCGCTATCCAGATTGGAGGGGAGGGAGAGACTCTGGTTGTGGGGGCAGTTGTCAGGGATTCGGTGGTGCTATGGGACTGTTAAGATGTAGGACATCCCCTGGGGCCCGATGCAAAGGTGCTACAAAATTGTCTACACTCACATTTCGCTTTCTTCAGAACGGATTGAATGTCGCGGGCCGCACCAAGAATAATGACTTGTTTTCAGGTTATATCCACAGCGCTTGGCTTTGTGAGTTTGGTGCAGTTGCGGCCTGCAGCTTTCGCCAGATAGAGCGCCGCATCCACTTCTTGCAGTATTTCTTCCACCAAATGTAGATCCCAATCTCGGCTTGACAGGGCACCTAAGCTTATTGTAACCGGGAGCGGCCCGCGCGACGTCCGCACATCCAGGTCTGCTATCGCATGCCGGATCTCTTCTGCACGTATCAATGCATGGGTGGTGTCGCAGTTATTGAGGACCACGAGGAACTCTTCCCCGCCATATCGTCCCACAAAATCATACGAGCGCACGGCCCTCACCAGACGCTCCGCAACTTCCCGCAGCACTTCGTCCCCCACGAGGTGGCCGTACTTATCGTTCACACTCTTAAAATGGTCCAAATCGCCCAGCAACACCGCGGTGCAACCCTTTTCCCGGCGTGTTCGTGACAGCTCGCGCGCCAGCAAATCCACGATGACACCACGATTGAAGAGGGCTGTCAGAGAATCGTGTGTTGCTTTGAAGCGCATCGTTTCCCTGGCCTCCACCAGCCCGTCTTCCAGCTGGAGGATTCGCTGCCCCGTTCGCAATCTCGCCTTCAATTCTTCGGGATCAAACGGCTTGATCAGGTAGTCGTCGGCGCCGGATTCGAGGCCCGCTACAATGTCCTGCTTCGATTCCTTGGAAGATAGCAGGACCATGTGCACGTAAGCCTGTTTTCGCTGCGTTCTCACCTCGCGGCACACATCGGGTCCATTCAACCCTGGCATCACCCAGTCTAACAAAGCGAGTCGCGGGCCATCCGGGCGGCACAACTGCTCCAATGCCAGCCGCCCATTCTCGACGGCAATTACCTCATACCCGTCTCGCTGGAGTGTTTTCTCAAGCAATCGCAGCGAGATGGCATCATCGTCCGCGATAAGAATCTTCATGCCTTTGCCCCTGGCAGGTACGTATCCAACTCAGACAGCAGGCCCGCTACTTCGCGTTCGAAAATTGTCAGGGCATCTCTCAGCCCCGATTTCTTGTCCTCGCGTCCTATTTGTTCCAGCTGCGCCGCTGCGGCAGCCGCCCGCGTCACAGAGAGATTCGAAAGCATGCCTTTCAAGGTATGGCTCGTTGTTTCCACGTGCTTCATGTCCCCGCTCGCCACCGATTCCTGCAATGATTGCAGAAGACGTGGAAATTCCTTCTTGAACATCTCAAATAACTCGCGCACCAATTCGCGATCATTTCCCACACGTGTGAGCAAATCAGGGAAATTAACGGCGGGTGCCGGAGAACGATCCATCTGTTCTGTCATGCCCTGTTCTAAAAGGACTACTTCGTGCTTCGTCGACCACTCGATCTCCGCCTCTAATGCCGCCGGCGTCAGCGGATCAATCGAGCTATTCCCATCAACTGGCTGGTCTTTCTTGCTCACTTGACTCGCTCCGTAATTTCAGAGGTCATCGCCGATTCCATTCGGCGAGCGACGTATACCTGCAGAAGTTCGTTCAGCTCCTGCGGCCGGATCGGTTTGGACAGGTACCCATCCATCCCCGCGGCCAGGTATCGCTCGCGGTCACCTTTAATGGCATTTGCAGTCAAAGCAACGATGGACTGATGCGTTCCGCTATCTTTTTCCTTTTCTCGAATCAATGCGGTTGCTTCGAGTCCGTCCATCTCCGGCATTTGCACGTCCATCAGAACTAAATCGAAACTTCCATTCTCGAGTGCCACGAGAGCTTCGCGCCCATTGGGGACTACCACAACGCTGTGTCCTCTTTTCTGGAGCAATCTCGTCGCCAGTAGCTGGTTCACCGTATTGTCTTCCGCCACGAGCACTCGCAAGGAAGTTTCGGGGTCGCGAGCATCGTGCAAGGAGTACCGAGTGATCAGTGGAATTGCACCTTCTTGAGGTCGCGCACCAAGCACGCGGGCAATGGCCTCACGCAATTCTGATTGCCGGATAGGCTTCAACAGGTAGGCTGCCACTCCTAGTTCATGGCAACGTGCCGCATCGCCTCGGTGACCCGCCGAAGTCAGCATCATGATTATGGCCATGGATAATTCCGGTTTTTGTCGGATATGTTCGATCAGGGAGAACCCATCCATTTTCGGCATGTGCATGTCCGTCAAGACCAACATATAAGGCTCTCCTTCTTTCCAGGCTTTGGAAAGTTGCAGTAGAGCCGCGTCTCCGCTCTGGACACATGTCAATTTCATTTCCCAACCCTTCAGCATTCCTTCTAGAATCCGCAGGT
This sequence comes from Terriglobia bacterium, assembly GCA_041478355.1. Classification (GTDB taxonomy): domain Bacteria; phylum Acidobacteriota; class Terriglobia; order Acidiferrales; family UBA7541; genus Palsa-360. The sequence goes on from JBGOVX010000139.1 coordinate 2,597, forward strand.
TGGTACGGTTATCGTCTACCAACAGGACTTTTGCGTGCCGCAACGCCTCTGGTGGGGCAATCGTCCCCAGCTTGATCGGTTTCACCTTTCCAATCCCCAGTCGCACTGTGAAGTGCATTTGAGTCCCTCGGTCCACTTCGCTCTTTACCCAAATTTCTCCTCCCATCATCGCTACCAGACGCGTCGTGATGGTCAATCCCAATCCTGTTCCCCCGTATTTTCGCGTTGTCGAAGTGTCCGCCTGGGTAAACGGATCAAAGATCATCTTCTGCTTTTCCGAAGGGATCCCGATCCCGGTGTCCGACACCGTAAAATGGAAGATACGATCCTCGCCGTCCTGCTCTTCCATCCGAACATTCAACGCGATTTCTCCCTCGTGCGTGAATTTAGTCGCGTTGCCCACAAGGTTAACTATGACTTGACGCAACCGGCTGGAATCACCTCGCACAATTTCCGGCACTTCGGGAGCCACCTCGCATAGCAGCTCCAATCCCTTTTCATCTGTCCGGTGAGCCAGCGTTTTCAGCGTTTCCTCCAAGCAGTCACGCAGATTGAAATCGACCATCTCTAAATCGATTCTCCCCGCTTCGATCTTCGAGAAGTCGAGAACGTCGTTGATGACGGTGAGCAGGGTGTCTCCCGACAGCTTGACTGTTTCCAAGTATTCCCGCTGCTCGTCGGTAAGTTCCGTCTCGAGTGTCAGCTCTGTCATTCCCATTACACCATTCAAGGGGGTGCGGATTTCATGGCTCATGTTAGCGAGGAATTCACTCTTGGCGCGGCTGGCTTCTTCCGCCGTATCTCTTGCCCGGCGCATTTCCATTTCGGCCTGCTTGCGGTCGGCAACCTCCGCCTGTAACTCCTTCGTCCGCTCTTGAACACGGAGTTCCAGTTGATCTTTCGCACTCTTAAGCGCACCGTCGCGTTCTTGAATCCGCTCCAGCATCTGGTTGAACGAACCGACAAGAATCCCGATTTCGTCACTGCTTCTTTTTGTCACCCGAATGGAATAATCTTCATGTGCGGAGAACGCTACCGCCGTATCTGTTAACTCGCGGATCGGTTCCGAAATAACGCGCTGCAGCCGGTACGACAACATAAAGGCGACTGCCAGCGAACCCAGCAACACAACAAAATCAATCACCACGAATCGACGTAACCGGTCATTCAGGTCCCCTAGATCTGCCTCGATGTAGATCTTGCCGATGGAATCACCATTCAGGACGACGTCTTGGAACAAAACCATGTTCCCTGCAACGAATGTGGGTTCATCTTCTTGGGTGGTAGGAGGAGTAGGAAAATCGACATGGGTCGCGCTCCGGCTGTATTTCGCGAAGACTGTGCCATCCGAGTCGTAAATACAGGCATTGACCACATGTTGCTTTGCCTGCAGTGCATTCAGGATTTCCCGGACCAACCTTGTGTCGTGAGAACTCAGCGCGGCAGCACTGTTCGATCCAATCATTCTGGCGGAGACAATGAGATCTTGTGTTTTCTCGCGAAGGAAGGTGGCCCGATCATACAACGTGAACAGGACGGTCACCAACACTAAGGTTACCCCGCAGGCGACCATGACAATGGCCTGGAGCTTCTTACGGATGGATAGGTCTTGATACCAACACATCTAATTCTCCCTTCAAGCGATCTTCGTCGTGTCCAAATCTTTGCCAAAGCAAGCAGTTTGGAACTGATCGTCAGCCGAGCCCGTTGTACCGCATCGACGTCGACGCAAAAGCGCACTTTGTTATATTCTAAGTAGAATTGAATGGTGCTTCCGCTAGCAACCTGCCGCACCGGAAGTCGCGACACGAAATAGGCCGTCGTGTCCCAGGTAAAGTTGCGGGACAGACTCGAATGGGACCGAATCTTGGACTAGAGTCGTGGATTCAAACCATGGTCCCCTCCAAAACTCGCAGAACTCGATTGTCCCCGATCACCTACGATCTCGAGACCGATTGGAAAGAGCCGAGCGCTTCGACCAGACCAATTTACGAGGTTCATCTATTGGACTTCATACACTCTGACTTCGGCTATCTTTTGTCCGTGCCGGGGGGCAGCGACATAATAGCGTTTAAGTTGAGGCACTAAGATGGCCGTCTTGGCACGAAAGCCGGTTGGAATCCTGGCTAGTTCTTCATAATGGTCAGCATCGCGCTGCCGGTAGACCACCACGAACTCGTCGCAGGCAACGTAAATACGCTTACTCTCAGAATCGAAAAGCATGTCGTCCGTAATTTCAGCAGTTGGCAAGGTAGCAATGATTTTACCGGAGTTAGAATCCAGGACTATCAGTCTTGCCGGCTTACGGCCGACAACGAAAAGGCGCCGATTGGCGTCGTCCAGAGCCATCGGTGTGTTTCCGCGGACGCCGCCCAAAGGCCAAGTAGAAGTTACCGCCCTCTTTTCCGTGTCAATGACGGCAACGAGACTTCGGTCTCTGATGTTGGCAAAAAGTGTTGCCCCGTTTTTATCGATTGCCATCCCTTCGATATTAGTCGAGTCCACCTTTATGTCACCCACACGCTTGCGAGTACTCGTGTCGATGATGCTGATAAAGGAAAAACCCATCTTTGCGTCTTCGCCGCCAGTAGCGATGTAGAGGAGGTGCCTGGGTGGATCGTAGACCGCTGAGTCCGCGCCAATGGCTAGCTTTACGGCCCCGACTACGGAATACGTGCTGTCATCAAGAATCTTGAGTATCCCGTCGCCCCCGTCGATAACCCAAAGCTGCTTGGCAGCGGAAAGATAGAGCAACGAATGAGGCGTATCCACATCCCGGATAGTATGAATCAGCTTGTTGTCTCGTATATCAATCACCTCTACAGCATTGTTCTCTTCTGCCGTAAGAAATATCCGATTGCCCGGTAGATCGACATCGAAGTGGTCGAAATCACCACCCTTGAGGTCCGGCAGCGGGATGGTTTGCAAAAGTCGCAGCGGCAGCTTCTCTTGAGCCGAAGATGCGACGCCAAAAAAGACACCGATTGCCACGACTAGGAAAGCGAGGGTTCTCTTCATTTTCTTCTTCTCCGTTGAGCCTACGGTCTCTCTTGCCAGTGAGCCGGGAATCTCCGATTTCAATGATCCTGCGAGCAACCTACGCACCCTGCAGGTCCGGTGGAACTCTCATTGCAGCGCACCACGTCGAAGAGATACCTGAACTCCCTCGGTAAGATAAGATGTCCTCTCATCCGGACAGGCAAGGGCTTGTATCGGGTCGAACCAGCTTGGCAATCTGCCTAGCTTGCGAAACTCACCAATGCTCTTGCCGGCCAGCTAATAAGTAGCCGCGATATTCCGCCTCAACGCTCTCTATTGCTGATGCCGAGCGGTCCACGGCGAATCTGTTTATGACACCGATGTCCTCCTCGAGCGCTCTCCTAACCCTTTACACGTTCTCGCGATTCCGAATAATTCATTGAGCATCGGGGACTTCGGTGCTGGGACTCCTGAAACAAGAAGCATCGCGCCCCATCTTGGTCGACAGCGTTGGCGAATGTTAAGCATAAAGGGGGCGCCGTTGGAGATCGGCCCTGCAAAACAGGGTCTTGCGGAACTGGAGTGTTGGTGCCAAATTGAAACACATAAAGTAACTAGTTCATTATCCTATTGCAGGCTGATTGCTTCTTCAAGCTGGCCATTTCGCGTGGCTACCAATAGGTTACTGCCTGCTGAGCCGGGTGTGCTGATGATCAGTAATCCAATACCGACACGCACGAAACGCAGCTACACGACGTTGCGTATTCCGCAGTCTGTATTAGCTGGAGTTCACAAACGAATGACTAAGGTATAGACTCCGCGGCCGTGTTGACCATCTACCGTAGACACCGAAAAAATTGCGATCACCGCAGCGAAGGCCGGAAGTATCGAAGATGCCATTGTCCAATACGGAGAAGCACTATTCTCCGTGGGTACGCTCCCGCCAGGAGCAACTCGAAGCTGATGTTGCGAGGGTTTGGAGCCAGGATCCGCTGGTGCTTCTCGAAACGAAGGGTACGCCACTGGGACACGAGAAAAACGAGGCCATTCACTAAATGAAAATAAATAAAATGTTTTGGTGCGGAAGGGGGGATTCGAACCCCCACGCCTTACGGCGCCACCCCCTCAAGATGGTGCGTCTGCCAGTTCCGCCACTTCCGCAGGAGAGGTGAAAAAAATCTTAGCCACAATTGGCAACTCGAAGCTTCACCAATTGCGTTACTTCCGTCTACTTCGACGGCGCAGGTGGCTCTGAAGCAGGTGTTCCCGCGTTCGGCGCCGCAGGAGGCGCCACCGGAACCGCCTGCTTGGACGTCTTCGAGAATTGCTGCAACACGGAACTTCCGGAAGATGCCGCCGTGGAGTTCTGGTGCATGGTCATGGCCATCGAGGTAAGCATGAACATAATGGCGCACCAAGTCGTAGCCTTGGAAAGAAACGTGGCGGCGCCGCGCGGACCGAACGCCGTCTGGCTGCCTGCCCCGCCGAATGCCCCTGCCAAGTCGGCCGCTTCACCGCTCTGCAACAGCACAACGATAATCAATAGTCCGCAGATCAGAACGTGCATGGTGACCAGGACAAAATAGAACTTCCATCCCAGCATCAGCAGTCCCGCGCCAACCAGTAATGAAATTGCCCATTTAACTTCTCTAGGCATTGCTTTCCCTGCCCTTCAGAAATTCACAATCGAGGCAAACGCCTCTGGTTTCAGACTCGCGCCGCCTACCAGCGCTCCATCAATTTCAATTTGAGCCATCAACCCCTTGATATTGCCGGGGTTGACGCTTCCGCCGTAGAGGATTCGCAGCCCGGCAGCCGGTTCCGGCGCAAAGGCCGCCGCTGCTTGTTGCCGCAGAAACCGGTGAGTCTCCGCAGCCATTTCCGGGGTCGCCGTATGACCGGTGCCAATGGCCCAAACCGGCTCGTAGGCAAGAATGATACGCGAGAACTCAGCAGCGGTCAACGCCGCCACCCCGCCTCGGAATTGGCGCTCAAGCACCTGTTCGGTCTTGTTGTCCTCGCGCTCTGCAAGCGTCTCACCCACGCACAGGATGGGCGTGAGCCCTGCCGCAAGCGCCGCCTTGACCTTCTTGTTGGCGCGCTCATCGGTCTCTCCGAACAACTGGCGCCGCTCGGAATGGGCAATAATGACCACGCGGCATCCGACCTCGACCAGCATTCCGGCGGAAACTTCTCCTGTGAACGCGCCTTCGGCCTCCCAGTGCATATTCTGCGCGGCTATGGAAATCGCCGTCCCTTTTACAGATTCCACAGCGGCGGCCAGCGCCGTGAACGGGGGAGCGACGATGACGTCGCAATGCGTTGTCTTCGCCACCAGCGGCCCCAGCGCCGCGAAATACGAGCGCGTCTCCGCCTGCGTCTTGTACATCTTCCAGTTTCCGGCGATTACCGGTCGTCGCATGGCGCCTCTTTCAATGCACTCACACCTTATCGGTCAGCGCTTCGACGCCCGGCAACTTTCTTCCGCCCAAAAATTCGAGCGATGCGCCGCCGCCGGTCGAAATATGGGAAATCTTGCCGGCCAACCCCGCGGCATGGAGCGCCGCCACCGAATCGCCGCCGCCGACAATCGATGTGGCTCCTTTTTCGGTAGCCGCTGCGACTGCCTTGGCGATTTCAAGCGTGCCTTTTGCGAATGCCGGCATTTCAAAAACACCCATGGGACCGTTCCACACAATCGTCTTCGCCCGAGCCAGCTCCACGCCGAAATTATTTATGGTATCCGGACCGATGTCCAGTCCCATCCACCCGTCGGGCGTCTTACTCACACTTGTCGTTTGCGTCCTGGTATCCGCTTTGAACTCAGCGCCAAGCACGTGATCGACCGGCAAGAGCAGCCGGAAGTTTCGTTGCTTGGCTTCCGCAATCAGTTTTCGAGCCAGGTCCAGCTTGTCGATTTCTACCAGAGAATTCCCTATAGGAAATCCCTGCGACTTCAGAAATGTGTAGGCCATCCCTCCGCCGATCAGCATGGAGTCGGCAACTTTCATCAAGTTCTCGACCACTTCGATCTTGTCGGAAACTTTTGCGCCACCCAGCACGGCCACGAACGGCCGGGCGGGGCTCGACAGCGCATTTCCTAGATACGTCAACTCTCGTTCCATCAGCAGGCCGGCGGCGGACTGCTTCACAAAGCGCGTGATTCCCACCACCGATGCATGAGCGCGGTGGGCCGAGCCAAAAGCGTCGCAAACGAATAGACCATCGCACAGCGTCGCAAGCTGACGGGAAAATCCCTCGTCGTTAGCCTCTTCCTCGGCGTGGTAGCGAACGTTTTCCAGCAGCAACACGCCGCCATTCCCCAGAGCGCGGCTTTTGGACTCGGCATCCACGCCAATGCAATCCGGCACGAATTCCACCGGCACACTCAGCAACTCCGCGAGCTTTGCCGCCACTGGCCGAAGGCTGTATTTCGGATTGGGTTTCCCTTTTGGCCGTCCTAAATGCGAAGCCAGCACCAGGCGCGCGCCGCGTGCCCGGGCGAATTGGAGCGTCGGAAGCGTTTCCCGGATGCGTGTATCGTCTGAGACTACTCCAGCTTCCAGAGGAACGTTGAAGTCCACGCGAACGAATAGTCGCTTGCCGCCCAAATCAAGATCACGGATCGATAGTTTGCTCATGATTCAAGTGAGAGTTCTGATTTGAGGCGTATTTGTAACGCAGGCCGGAACCTGTCCCGGCTTGGCCTGGAGGCCGGCACTCTTGTTTCAAGCACATGCCGGTCCGCCGGGGCGGACCGGCGCTACACTTCTTTTGCAGGACGCCATACAGACCCTTTAGTGTGAAGCGATTCGCCAGGAACGGCAAGCAAATCGCGATTCACGAATCACCCTCCGCCCCCCGCGACTAAAATTTCGATGCCAATAGCTGGATCAGATCCCGGCAACGGCTCGAATATCCCCACTCGTTGTCATACCACGCCAGAATTTTCGCGCAGTTCGCGCCCACCACGCGCGTATAACCGGAATCAACGATGGAGGAGTGCGGATTGCCGCGAAAGTCGGCGGATACCAGTTCCTCCTCGGTATATTCGAGAATGTTCTTCATGGGACCTTCGGCCGCGCTTCGCAATGCCGCATTTACGGTCGCAACCGTCACCGGCTTCTCGGTCATTACGGTGAGGTCCACGACGCTGACGTTGGGCGTGGGGACGCGG
>JBGOVX010000096.1:0-13597 GCA_041478355.1 Terriglobia bacterium
AGGGTGGCTCAACGACGTGCGCAATGCTTCCCTGCCGCCGGTCATCGGGAAAGTGTATCGTGGCGAAGCAAGCGACGCTCAGGTTCGCGCCTTCGCGCACCAATTCGCCGACGAAATCATCAGCAAGTTATCCGGCGGTTTGCCGGGCATCGCCGGCACGCAGATCGCATTTGTGAGCAACCGGACAGGCAACAAGGAAATCTGGGCCATGGATTATGACGGCATAAACCAGCACGTGCTTACGCAACTCCACACCATCTCGCTCACGCCTCGCTGGTCCCCCGACGCGACGCGAATCGCATTCACCTGCTATGCCCAACCCGGAAGCAGTAGCGTATTGACGGCGCAGATTTGCGTGCAATCCATGCTCACCAATCACCTGATTTCCTGGCCGCGATTTCGTGGTACAAATTCATCGCCTGCCTGGTCGCCGGACGGATCGCAGCTTATGTTCATGTCCAGCATGTACGGCAATCCGGAGCTGTTCGTAACCGACGCCTCGGGAGCGCGCCCCAAGCGCATCACCTTTTCCGCCGGAGCAAGTACATCTCCCACGTGGAATCCAAAAACCGGCCAGCAAGTGGCCTTTGTGAGCGATCGAGGGGGCCTTCCGCAGCTTTACGTCATGAACTCGGACGGATCGAGCCAGACAAAAATAGACCTGCCCGACATGGGATATGTTATCGATCCCACATGGTCCCCCAACGGCCAGTTGCTGGCTTTCAGTTGGCGCCGTCCCAGCGGAAACTATGACATTTACATCATGGAAATCGCTACCCGCCAATTGGTGGAATTGACGCGCGATGCGGGACGCAATGAACGACCCAGTTGGGCCCCGGACGGGCGCCACCTGGTTTTTGAATCCACGCGCACCGGGACGCGGCAGATTTGGTCGATGCTGGCTGACGGTACAAACGCCCGGCAATTGACCACGCAGGGTCAGAATGAGTCGCCCAATTGGTCGCCAAAATAGAATTTGTCAGGGAGGTAAATTTTTAAGTAATCGTGTCAGAAGAGATCGAAATCGGATTTGCACTCGTTCCACATGCTCCACTAAATTTACTATACTAAAAGGAGGAAGAAGAAAAAATGCGGTATCGCACGTATACCAGGGTCCTGTTGAGCACTTTGCTTGTAGTGGTTGCTTTGGCAGTAGCCTGTAAGAAACCTGCGCCTCAGCAACCTCCACCACCACCTCCGCCAGCCGTGGTACCACCTGCGCGCCCGACGGTTACACTGCAGTCGTCTTCGGCTGCCATCCAGCGCGGCGCGTCGGCAACACTGACCTGGACTTCGACCAATGCGACATCGCTGAGCCTCTCGCCGGGTGTCGGCAACGTTTCGGCGGAAGGCTCGACCCGCGTGACTCCGCAAGATTCCACCACCTACACGATCACGGCCACCGGGCCCGGCGGCACCGCCGATGCCAGTGTCCAAATTACCGTCTCCGTTCCACCTCCACCGCCTCCGGTAGTTCGGCAGCCGTCAATACAGGAGTTGTTTGACAAGGAAGTCAAAGATGCTTTCTTCGACTTTGACAAAGCCGACATCCGGTCCGATGCTCGTGATGCTCTCTCACAGACGGCCCAGTTCCTGAAATCACATCCGGAATTGAAGGTCGTTCTGGAAGGACATTGCGATGAACGTGGGTCCACGGAGTACAATCTAGCGCTGGGCGACCGCCGTGCCGCGTCAGCCAAGCAGTTCCTGACTTCCCTGGGCATCCCTGCCGATCGTGTGGAGACTGTCAGCTACGGCAAGGAACGTCCGTTCTGCAGCGCTTCAAACGAAGAGTGCTGGAAGCAGAATCGCCGAGGCCATTTCGTAATGGCGAAGTAACCAGGGCTCATCCGTGGGGCTGCCGGCGGCGGCCCCACGGAGGCCCCACAATTTCATGAGGATTCCCTGCCCTCGAAGGAGGAGTATTTTGCGTACCCGATGGATTTTATTTTTTGGCGCGGCCATGCTCGCGGGAGCACTGGGCGGCGCGCTGCTTGGACCTGCGCCGGTCGGCGCGGTGGCACGAGAAATCATCGAACTACAGACTGGCGTGACCCAATTAATTCAAGGCCAGCAGGCCATGCAAACGGCGATCACGCAGAACGCCGCCGTCGAGCGGACCTTGATTGACCAGTCGCTCGACGCCGTCAATAAACTCAGTGTCAGCATGGCCGCGGTTCAGAAAAATACGCAGGATTTTTCAGCCGCCTCGGGAGCGCGCCTGGACACCATGGGCACTCAGGTCCAGGGCCTTTCCGACAACGTGGCGGACTTGCAAGCTCGCCTGGGCAAGCTCGATCAGAAACTTGCCGACATCCAGAACACGTTGCAAAATGTGGATTCCAAGCTGGCATCGCCTGCCCCTCCCCCGCTTCCCCCCGCAAGCGGCGCTGCGGGCCTGGGCCCCGCGTCCATGCCGTCCGCCGGGAGTGCTCCAGGGACTTCCTCTGGGCCCTCTGCTTCCGCCGATGTCCTTTATTCCAACGGCCTGCGCGATATCAATGGAAAACACTACGACTTGGCCAGTCAAGAATTCCAGGACTATCTCCGTTATTACGGCAGCACCGATTTGGCTTCCAACGCGCAGTTCTATCTGGGAGAAATTGCCTTCATGCAGGGAGATTTTCAGCAAGCCCTGGATGCCTACAACAAGGTGGTAGAGAATTTTCCAAAGAGCTTTAAACTGGCATCAGCGCGAATGAGGAAGGGCTACTGCCTTGCGGAACTAGGCCAAAAGGCTGCCGCAATCCGTGAACTTCGCGCCGTGGTCCGCCAATACCCAGGCACCGATGAGGCTAAACGTTCCGCCGCCAAATTGCGAGAACTAGGCGCTGGCGCCGTATAAACTTTTGAATCGCTTTTGCAACGCTGGCCGGAACCTGTTCTTACCCGGTTGGAGGCCCGCACTTTCGTTTAAAGCCATGCCCGCCTCCCGACCAAGTCGGGACAGGTTCCGGCGGGCGCTACAGCCTCCTCCGAATCTGGACACGACCCCGCCAATCCCTGGTTTGCACGCGAATCGTTCCCGTGTTATCTTCGCCCGCTCAGGGAGAAAAACATGTCCGTCAACAAAGTAATACTTGTGGGGCGTTTGGGCCGCGATCCGGAGACTCGGTTCACCGGTGCCGGCCAGGCCGTGTGCAACTTTTCGCTGGCTACCGATGAAACCTTTAAAGACCGATCCGGCGAGCGCCAGAAGCGCACGGAATGGCACAAGATAGTCGTTTGGGGCAAGTCGGCGGAGATTGCCCAGAAATATTTGAAAAAGGGGTCGCTCATTTATTTGGAAGGCCGCATCCAATCGCGCGAATGGACAGATAAAGAAGGACAAAAGCGGACCAGTTATGAAATCGTCGCTACCAACTTCCGCATGCTGGGTTCGCGCTCAGATTCCATGGGCGGTGGCGGCGGACCCCGCACTGCCGCCCCATCCGGGGATTTCGAAGCAGAAGCTCCCGCCCCCATGGAGCACGAGCAGGCCGGCCCGGAAGTCACCGATGAAGATATTCCTTTCTAGCCCGACTACAAGCCATCTCATAAATGGCTCTATTCTAAATGATTGCGCGGCTTGGAGTCGTTCCGGGGAACTTGGCGGGCCGCAGGTTGCCAGGGCTGTGGAAGATCGGATTTTGGGGCAAGACTACACCGGGAAGAGGCAATCTGTTGCAGAGGCGCGGGGAGGATTTTGCAGCTAAACCCTTTGATTTCAGTAAATGAGATATGGCAGCCTGATTGCAAGTTAAACGCCGGATATGGAATTACCTATAGGTTTTCGGGGACAACCCCCGCCAGGAGCTGCCGTGCTAAAGTTGAAACTGAGCGCAATTCTTGCTATGTCTTTTCTCCTCTTCGCCACGGGCGCGAAGGCGGATTCATTCAATCTTAGCGTTACAGGCAGCTCAACTAGCATTACGGCCACGCTTACCGGGACCCAATCGGCTAGCCCAGGCAAATTCTACATCACCGGGCTATCAGGCTTGGTAGACGGCCAGAGCGCCACCCTCCTCCCCACATCGGGTCCCGGCGTGATTACCACCTCAAGCGTGGTAAACGGGTGGGAAGCTGTTTACGATAACCTCTTGAATATGAACTTGCCGTACTTTGACCTTTACGGGTTGGGCTTTAAGCTGGCCGATGGTTCAATTGGCAACCTGTTTAGTTCTGGGGGTTACATCTACGGCCAACTCGGCAATAATCCACCGTTCTTAGAGAGCGTATCCGTCCGTGTGATCGCAACCCCGGAACCCGGCAGTCTCGCGCTCCTAGGCACGGGCTTACTTGGCCTTTGTATGATGGCTTTCCGCCGGAAGCAGATCGTTTAGTCCGACAGCCACCCATCGCGGCAATTGCCGCCGCGCTACCAGTTAGGTGTACTCTTCTATTCGTACCGCAGCGCTTCGATTGGATCAAGTCGCGCGGCCTTGCGGGCGGGATAATATCCGAAGAAGATACCCACCGCAGCGGAAAAAAATACTGCCGCAAGGATAGCCTTTCCTGAAATGAGTGTCGGCCACGATAGAAAATTACTGATCAGCGCCGATCCAACCAGTCCGAACAGGATGCCGATGGCTCCGCCCATCATGCTGAGCGTCACTGCTTCCACCAGGAATTGACGCTGCACATCGTCTTCTGTGGCGCCAACGGCCATACGCACACCGATCTCGCGCGTCCGTTCGGTTACTGACACCAGCATGATGTTCATGATCCCGATCCCGCCAACCAACAAGGAGACCGAGGCGACCCCTCCCAGCAGCATGGTCATGACGGACTGGGTTTGATTCGCTAGATCGGCCACATCGGATTGCGTGCGAACGAAAAAGTCGTCGTCATCGCCTGGCCTGATCCGATGCCGCTCGCGCAGCAAACTGGTAATGGGGCCGACCGCCGCCACCGAAGCCACCTGCGACACCGCGGAGGAGTTAATGAACTGGACCCAGGTGATACCCGATATCTTGCGCTGGACGGTCGTGTAGGGCGCATAGATGGCATCATCCTGGTCCTGGCCCATCACGTTTTGGCCCTTTGATTCCAGCACGCCGTCGACGCGGAACGGAAGATCTCCAATTCGAATGGTTTTTCCAATGGGATTTTCATCAAGAAATAGAATGTTGGCGACCGTTGTTCCGATCACGCATACGTTCGCCGCCAGGTCCACTTCCTGGTCGCTAAAAACCGAGCCTGACTGGATGGACCATTTGCGAATATCGAAATAATTCGGCGTCGTGCCGGTCACGCCGGTGTTCCAGTTCTGGTTCCCGTAGACCACCTGCCTGCGGCTGTTTACCGACGGCGCAGCCTGCTTGATCAAGGGGATCTCACGCAGGATCGCGTTCATGTCATCGACGGTCAGGGTCTTCACTCCGCCGTATCCCACGCGCATCCCACCCGGCCGGCTGCTTCCCGCCGCGATGAACACCACATTGGTCCCCATGGCCTGGATTCCCTGCTGGACCATGTATTGCGCGCCCTGGCCGATGCTCACTACGGCGATCACCGCCCCGACGCCGATGATAATGCCGAGCATGGTCAGCGCCGAGCGCATTTTATTCCGGGCCAGGGCGCGGAGGGCCAGTCGAAATGTATTCATGAAATCCATGTTCTTCTCGGATGCTCGAGGGGCCTATTTCGTAGCCTCGGTCCCAGTCAGCTTCTCCTGACGTTCTCTTGTCTTAATGTTCTCTTGCCGCGCCGTTTCTTCGGCATCGTCCTGGGCGGCTTGCTCCTCGTGGGTAGGAAGCGATTGCAATACCTGGTGCGCGATTAAACGATTCTGGACCATGGTGTCCCGGCGCAGTTTACCGTCGCGAAACTCCATGGCGCGCTTGGTGAATTGGGAAATATCGTGTTCGTGCGTCACCATGACGATCGTCAGCCCCTGCTCGTCATTCAGATTTTGCAGGATTTGCATGATCTCGACCGACGTCCGGCTGTCCAGGTTTCCGGTTGGTTCATCGGCCAGTAAAATCGCAGGCCGGTTGACCAGCGCCCGGGCGATCGCGACGCGTTGTTGCTGCCCGCCGGAAAGCTGCGAGGGATGATGACCGGCGCGGTCGGCCAGTCCCACGCGGGTGAGCGACTCCATGGCCCGCTTGGTCCGCTCCTCGGGGCTGATCCCCGCGTATACCGTCGGCAATTCCACGTTTTCAAGCGCCGATGTGCGCGATAGCAGGTTGAACTGCTGGAACACGAATCCGAGTTTCCGGTTTCGAATTCGAGCCAGCTCGGTCTTTGACATCCCCGAGACATCCAAGCCATCCAGATAGTAGTGTCCTCTAGTAGGCCGGTCCAAGCAGCCTAAGATATTCATCACCGTGGATTTGCCCGAACCCGACGGCCCCATCACCGCGACGAATTCCCCCTCGCGCACCTCCATCGAGACGCCGCGCAAAGCCTGTACTTGAATCTCGCCCAGGTCGTATACCTTATGAACGTTCTCAAGGCGAATTAGTGGCTGGCCACTGGCGGCCGCTGGTTTCGATTCCGTTACTGCTGTGGCTTGCTCCGCCATGTGGGCACTTTTCTAAGAAGTGGAATCAGTTAGAACCTTCGCGGGCCGCCGCCGACCCCTCCGGGGGCGCCAGCGCCACCAATCGGACTGCGGGTCGAGGTCTGAGCAGCGGCCGCTTTGGTCGTGGACTGGCCGATCACCAGTACGTCGCCGGGATTCAATTTTCCTTCAAGCATCGCGGTAAACGTGAAGTCTGTAACGCCGAGTTTCACCTTTACCGGCTCAAGCGTCTTGTCCGAATCGAGCTTCCAAACGATGCTGCTATCCGCGCGTTGGCTGCTTGCGGCAGTTCCTGCTCCACCGTTTGGACCGCTCACAGCGGCGCCTGCTGCCCCTCCAGGCGCTCCTGCACCCCGAGTCCCTCTGCCCTGTCTGACGCCCTGCCCGGCATCCTGTCCGGGTTCGGCTTGCCCGCTTCGGACCCCGCCAGTCCCTCCCGCTGGGGCTGCTCCGCCTCCTGCGCCTTGACTATCAGCGGCACCCGTAGCACCGGGGGCCCCGGAGGCGGCTGGCTGGCCGCCCTTGGGCTGGATCCCGCCGGCACTCTCTATTATGTCGTACTTGGCATAGAGGGTTTTGCGTTCGCTGTCGGTCAAATCCGGTTTGAATCGCAGGGCGCCATTAGGGATTTTGACGACACTATTGGCCCAGGCGACAGGAATAGAAACGTAGGCGGTCATCCCTGGAAACAATCGCACATTGGGATTATCGAACTCAATCGTGGTGTTGTAGGTCACCACGTTTTGAATGGTCGAGGCGTTCATGCGAACCTGCGAAACGTGACCGTAAAACGTCTCTCGCGGAAACGTATCCACGCGGAAGGAAGCTTGGGCGCCCACCTGTATGCGCCCCACATCGGCTTCATCCGTATTGGTGTAGACCAGCATATGCGTCAGGTCTTGCCCGATGCTGAACAGGTTCGGCGACTGCAAACTGGCCGCTACAGATTGACCAACGTCCACGTTCCTGCTGATTACGGTGCCATCGATGGGGGCGCGGATGGTGCAGTAGTTCAGCTGCAGACGGGCGGAATCCACGGCGGACTTTTTCATCAATACCTGGGCTTTGGATTGCTCCCGCTGCGCAATCGTGGTCTTCAACTGGGCCTCGGACTGGACCTCTTGCGCCTGGGCCGAGTGCAAGCTGGCGAGCGCTCCGTCATAGGTTGCCTGCGCCGTATCTTTTTGCTGGACGGCCACAACTCCTTGGTCGGCGAGTTCCCTAATGCGCCCAAGTTGCGTCTGCGCGTCCTGCAGACCCGCCTGGGCCTTGGCGATATTGGCCTTCATATTCAGGACATTGGCGCGAGAGGTTTCGATTTGCGCCTCCAAACTGTTTACATTGGCCTGGGAATTCTGGTAATCCGCTTCAGCCGCCGCCAGCTGATTCTGGAACGGGACAGGGTCAATTTGCGCGATGACATCGTCCTTTTTTACTTTCGAATTGAAGTCCACATTGATACTGACAACGTGCCCCGATACCACCGAGCCCACCGTCACGGTAGTGACAGGATTAATGGTTCCGGTGGCTTGCACGACCTGCGAGATGTCTCCCTTCTCTACCGCCGCGGTGAAGAATTGCGCGCTGGAGCGGCTTCCCACCGAAACGGCTCCGGCCCAGAGAATCAGCGCGATAGGCGGCGCCACCAACATAGCGCGATGCACCATCGACCGCCGCCAAACGTTCTTTAATACTTCCGCGAAGCGCCCCATCCCCACGTCCTATACCCCACCTGCAGGTGGGGACTCATTTTCCAAGAAACATCCATGCGTTGGTTTCAATAGCTCCGGCGCTTGTCCTGAGAGAGGTCGAAGGGTCCCGCCGGTGCCTGGTCTTTTGGAGGAACTTCAAAAACCGCCGACCCCTGCTGCATCGGGACAACCAAGATGCCGGCGCCGCACAAATGCGAGATCACTATTTGTTTCCGCCCCTCGAATCATTACCGCCCTTCAGCCTGTCTCCGGCGGCGATCCTCATCCATTTGGCCAAGCAATTCCTCGAACTTGGGACGCTGTTCTGGTGTCAGCACTTGCCGGATCCGTTCGCGGCCCTGATGCCGGGCCGCCTCGTATTCCGGATCGGCTTGGCTATGGATTTCGGCGTAGCGTGCTCGCGTCTCGGTCAGGATGGCCTGGATCTGCCTTTGCTGATCGGGATTCAAATTCAAATCTCGCGTGAACATCGCCATCCTGCTGGCGGGGCTGCGATCAAGCAGCGGCCGTGCCGCAAGCACGCGGGTGGTCACCACATAGGTTCCGAGCGCGCCCAGCGCGATGCCCAGCACAAAGACCAAAGAAACCAATAGAACCGCCTTACGGTTGCGTGGATTAGCGTTCATAGAGCCTCTCGGAAAGCGATACCAAGACTTCTTCGTTACTTTCCGGGTCTCGGGGTACCTGCGGAAAATCTGAAGCACCCAGTTCTGTCCTGGAGATTGTCGCCGATGGCATCCGGCGCGGCGCATACCCCGCCATATACGCGGACAGAGCGAGCAACAACATGGCCGCGGTCAGCGCCAATCGCGACGCTAGGAATTCGAGCGGGTTCCAGAATGCAGCCGGCGATTCGATCCGTGCTTGCTCGACTCGAATCTTCGCCAACACACCGGCGAGAAACGCGCTGCGAGGTTCTCCGGCCGGCGCCCAGGCTGCACGCAATATATTTCCACCCATCCTCGAGTCTGCAAGCGCCGCGCGGCAATCCGCGCAAAGGCTCAGGTGATCGCGTAACTCGGAGTCGGCGCCGCCATCAATATAATTCTCCAGACGCGCTTCGTACTTTCGACACCGCATCGGTACCGTTGTTTTTCTAAACATTTTTGTCACTCCTTCGTAACTCGACGCCCGGCCGGGTACGCGGACGCTTCTCCAATCGCTTCCGGTAAACCTCCACCAGCCGTCCTCGTGCTCGAAACAGCCGTACTTTCACCGTATTTACGTTCAGGCCAAGAATCTCGCTAATTTCCTCCACCGAAAACCCTTCCACTTCTTTCATCACCAGCATGATCTGGTCTTTTTCCTCGAGCTGCCCCAGCAATCGCTCGATCAACTGGCGATGCTCGATCTTACGGCTGGTATCTTCGAGCGGCGACCCGCTGAAACTTTGCTCCGCCGCCGAGTCCAACTTTCGCGCCTGGTCTTCGCTCAAATCCGCTTCGTACACGACCCGCCGGACTTTCTTCTTTCTCAGATAGTCCCAACACTCGTTGACGGTAATCTTGTAAAGCCAGGTACCAAATGCCGAGCGCAGATCGAATCGCCGGATTGAAAAGTACGCTTTCGCTAGGGCTTGCTGGGCCACATCTTCCACATCCTCACTGCCCCTCAAGATTCCGCCGGCCACAGCCAGGACCCTGCGCTGGTGAGTCCTCACCAATTCCTCATAGGCGCTGACGTCTCCATCCTGGGCGCGCCGGACCAGCAGCTTTTCGATTTCCGCAGGCGTCAGGGGGTCGCCCTGTTTTCCGGCCAGCACCTCGGCCGAAGCCCCGCGCGCACTGCGCCGGTTTATGTACGAATTTGTGACGTTGGCCATTGAGTTCCGGTTACAGGGTATTCATGGTAACTCAATCTTTCGCCTTGCAGGAGATATAACCGCATGGAACAATGGCAACATGATTATCGGAGACCGTCTTCGCGCCCTGCGCGAAGACAAGAAGTTATCCCAAGGGGATATCGAGAAGCGCACTGGACTGCTACGCTGTTACATTTCACGCGTGGAAAACGGCCATACAGTTCCCGCCATCGAAACACTTGAAAAAATGGCGCGCGCTTTGGAAGTCCCCCTTTATCAACTCTTTTATGACGGAGAAGAGCCTCCCGAGCTCCCCAACCTTCCGAAGCGCAAGAGCGCTGACGATATCGTCTGGGGCCACTCGGGAAAAGAGGCGCGTCTTCTGAACAAGTTCCGCAGGCTGATGGGTCGTGTTGAAGAAGGCGACCGTCGGCTCCTGCTGTACATGGCTCAGAAGATGGCCAACCGCTAGTTCCTGCGGGATCCCGACGCGTTCGGGAAGGCATTTTCCGGCATCCTGGCTGGCGGGCCCGGGTATAAACGAATGCAATCTTATAGTTGCA
This sequence comes from Terriglobia bacterium, assembly GCA_041478355.1. Classification (GTDB taxonomy): domain Bacteria; phylum Acidobacteriota; class Terriglobia; order Acidiferrales; family UBA7541; genus Palsa-360. Next base: position 10,585 of record JBGOVX010000096.1, read on the forward strand.
GAAATGGTTACACCCGGGTCCAAGCCGCTCTTCAATTTTCCTAAACTGTTTCATTTCGGCGCAGTTTTAGACATTTTCTGACGCTCTCCGACCCGCTTCCTTTTTATTCCCATTCGATTGTGCTTGGCGGTTTTGAGCTAACGTCATACACAACCCGGTTGATCCCGCTGACTTCATTTACAATTCGGGTTGAAATTCGCTCCAGGACTTCGTTGGGAAGCCTGGACCAATCCGCCGTCATGGCATCTTCCGATTCCACAACGCGAACCGCCACCGTAAGACCGTAGCTCCGCTCGTCGCCCATTACTCCCACGCTTCTTACCGGCAGCAGCACGGCAAAAGCCTGCCAGACTTTATCGTAAAGTCCAGCGCGCCGAATTTCCTCCACTACAATTGCGTCGGCATCGCGAAGCAGCGACAGCCGGCCTTCCGTTACCTCTCCCAGAAGTCGAACCGCCAGCCCCGGCCCCGGAAATGGGTGCTTGGTTAGCATCTCTTCGGGTAATCCCAGTTGGCGCCCGATGCTGCGCACCTCATCTTTGAATAATTCACGCAAAGGTTCGATCAGCGCGAACGGCAAATCTTCCGGGAGCCCGCCCACATTATGATGCGTCTTGATGGTTTGCGAGGGGCCTCGAACCGCAACGGACTCGATGACATCGGGGTATAGCGTCCCTTGAACCAGGAAGGCCGGCCGGTTGGGACCGCCGGCCATTTGGCGGGCCTGCTCGTCGAACACGGCGATAAACTCCGCGCCAATCCGTTTCCGCTTGTCTTCCGGATCGGTTACCCCGCGTAGACGTTCGAGAAACCGTTTGGACGCGTCCACGCCCTCGACCTTGAGTCCCATGCGCTCGCGCAGTAGCTCCAGCGTCTCGCGGAACTCGTTCTTCCTGAGCAGGCCGTTGTTGACGAAGATGTTTGCCAGCCGGTCTCCCATGGCGCGGTGCACCAATACGGCTGCCACGGCTGAATCGACTCCACCGCTCAGGGCGCAAATGGCTCGCGCGTCGCCTACCTGCTTGCGGATCGATTCCACCGTTTCGGCAATAAAGGCCGCGCCGCTCCACAGCGGGCGCGCATGGCAAATATTAAAAACAAAATTGCGCAGGATGGCAGAGCCGCAATCGGTATGCCGGACTTCAGGATGAAATTGAACGGCGTAGAGTTTCCTGGCCGGGTCCTCTGCCGCGGAGACGGCATTGCCGGTTTCCCCGGTCACATGGAATCCCGCAGGCAGCGCCAGCACGTGGTCCCCGTGGCTATTCCAGATTCGAAACTTCTGTGGCAGGCCTGCAAACAAAGCTGAGCCGTTCTTAACCTCGAGTTCGGCGCGGCCGTACTCGCGGCGGTCGGCTCGCTCGACGCGCCCGCCAAGAATATGAGTCATCCACTGCAAACCGTAACAAATCCCCAATACCGGGACCCCCAGGGACAATACACCCGGATCGCAAGGCGGGGCGCCGGTGTCGTACACCGAATTTGGCCCGCCGGACAAGACGACGCCGGTGGGCTCAAATTTGCGGATTTGATCGAGACTTGCCGTGCACGGCAGGATGGCGCTGAACACCTGCTGCTCGCGGATTCGCCGTGCGATCAGCTGCGTATATTGCCCGCCAAAATCAAGCACTACGATACCGCCGCGCTCGCTCATCGTTTCCTCATACTCCTTACACTACCAGTTCAGGCTACCCGGTGCACGGGCTGGCCGGCGCGGAACGCCTCGAGATTGGCCAGCGTGACTTCCAGAATGCGAATCAGGGCCTCGCGGCTATTGAACGCGTTGTGTGGTGTAAAAACCACGTCCTCCCGTGCGAGCAAGATGCGATTGCGGACTACCGTGCGCAACCTCTCGACATCCAGCGGCTGCTGCAGCAACTGTTTTTCTTCCTTGATCAGCTCTTCTCCCTCGAGCACGTCAAGTCCCGCGCCGGCCAGCTTGCCGCTCTCCAGCGATTCCACCAGGGCATCGGTATCCACCAAGCCGCCGCGCGAGGTATTGATGATCAGCGCGCCTGGTTTCATCCGCGCAAACTGATCGCGTCCCAGCAGATGATGCGTCTCATCGGTGAGCGGGCAGTGCAGCGTCACAATGTCGCTTTCCTCCAGCAACCGGTTCATGCTTGCGTATTCGAAGCCCAGCAGATCCGCCAGGAACGGCTCGCGGCGCACATCATAGGCCAAAACGCGCATTCCGAATCCACGCGCGATGCGAATCACGTGCAATCCAATATGCCCGGCGCCGACAACACCAATGGTCTTGCCCTGCAGATCGAACCCTGTCAATTGAGCCAAGTCGACGCGCCCGCTACGCACCTGGAGGACTGACTGGTGTACCTTCCGCGCCATCATCAGCAGCAGCGCCATGGTGTGTTCGGCGACAGTATTTTCTCCGTACGAGGGCACGTTTGAAACCGCGATGCCCCGGCTCCTGCAGATGTCGAGGTCAATGTGGTCAAACCCGGTCGAGCGTGTCGCAATGAGCTTGAGGTTTGGAAGCCCATCCAAGACTTCTCGTGTCACATGTGAATAGATGAAAACTGAAAGCGCGTCCACGTCGCCAAAGCGAGCGTTTGGAACCGGCAAGACGCCGGCGTCAAAAGAAATTTTGTCCGTGGGCAGCCGGTCTGCTAAGTAAGTCCGCTCCCAGTCCTTGACCTCAAAAAAAGCCACTCGCATGCTTTATCCCACAACCACGTTGACCAGTTTATCCGGCACCACGATTTTCTTTACCACGCGCTGCCCTTCCAGAAGTTTCGCGATCTTGGGATCGGAAAGCACTCGCTCGGCCAGCTCTTGCTGGCCCAGCCCGACCTCGACTTGCAGCCTTCCTTTTACGCGGCCATTCACTTGCACTACAACTTCCACCTGATCCTCGGCAGCCAGTTGTGGCGCAAACTTCGGCCAGGCCGCATGCGCGAGCGTGTGGCCCGCGTGGCCCAGCATCTCCCAAAGCTCCTCGGCCAGATGCGGCACCATGGGCGCAAGCATCAGCGTCAGCAGATCGAAGACC
>JBGOVX010000071.1:0-16207 GCA_041478355.1 Terriglobia bacterium
CGCGTCGTCTTCCTTGATCTTGAATACGATCTTCATCAAGTCGGAGCCGATGTCGGCAATTTTGGTGAAGATGCCGCCGGCGATACGCAGCGCGGCCGCGCCCAGCGATTCGCCAATAGCGAAGCCGATGAAGCAGGGGCCCGCATAATCTCCCGGAATAAATAGCAAGATGATGAGCATCAGCAACAATTCGACGCTGATCAGCATCATGCCGATGCTCATGCCTGCTTCGAGCGGAATCTGATAAATCGGATAGGGCTTGCCGCGCAGGCCCGCAAACGCCGTCCGCGAATTCGCGAAGGTGTTCACGCGGATGCCGAACCACGCCACGCCGTAACTTCCGGCGATCCCAATCAAGCTGAACAGCAAGATAATGGGGAGCGTGGTGCTGACCGGCTTGTCCGGCACCGGCGATAGCACTCCGAAGTACAGGACAATAATTACGGCAATGAAAACCCACAGAAATAGAAGGAACTTTCCTTGCGTGATCAAATAAGTCTTGCAGGTTTCATAGATGAGCTCGGAAACTTCCAGCATCGAACGGTGCACAGGCAGGTTCTTCAGGCGGCTGTAAATGACCAAGCCGAAAATAAGTCCGAATATGCAGAACAAAATTCCGATCGTGAGCAGCTTGTGACCATCCATACCACCAAGGAAGCGAACCTGTGAAAGGTCGGGAAGCTTCAGCCCCGCTTCGCCGCCGGCATTTTCCTGGGCCTGGGCGGTGGTGGCGCTTAACAACGTCAGAACTGCGGTCAAGACCGCGGTCAGGGCTGCGCTAACAGCGCCTGCTTTCGCGAATCGGCTTTGCAGCGAGCGAATGCCCGCGAGCCAGGTGCACATCAGTGTTCCTCCATCAAAATATAGGGTCAATCAGGATAATTGCGTTTCAATCTCTTACACAGCCGCTTCCGGCACACCATGTCGCCCTGTGGTCTCAACTTCAGGGCGACGTTTACGTGCTTGCCGGAATTTCCTACAGGTCACCACATCAAGACTGGACAGGAATGCTCCGCTGCCCCTCATAACCCAAGCGCAGGGCACTCAAAGCCCAGTTTTTATAACATGCCGAAGGTGGATAATCAAACCGTTCGGTTGGGGCTAGTCCAGGTTCAACCGAAGGTCCAACCGGGGCTTGACAATAGCGCCCTTCGCCGACAGACTAACGGGATGAATTTATTTTTCCGGCGGCTATTTCTGGCAGATTTCTGGAAGGGTATGATCCTGACCTTCCGCACGCAGAATCCAAAGAACATTTACACCGAGCAGTATCCTCAGGAGCGCCCCATGATCGCGGAGCGGTATCGCGGGGCGCCGCGGCTGAACATGAATCCCGAGACCGGCGAAACTCTCTGTATTTCGTGCAATCTGTGCGCGCTGGCCTGCCCGGAGAATTTGATCGTGGTCGGATGGCATCGGGACGATGCCACACGGCGCAAGGTGCTGACCACGTTTACCTACGATACTTCGCGCTGCATGTTTTGCGGGTTGTGCGAAGACGCCTGCCCGACCGATTGCCTCGAGCTGACCCAGGACTTCGAGATGGCTTCTTTTACTCGCGAAGGCGCAATCTGGAATCGGCATCGCCTGGAAGAAGGCCCCACCCCCGCGCGGTACACGCGCTAAATCTCAGATTTTCTACGTGGTAACACGAGGATTGTTTGTAGGACACAGCCTTAGCCGTGCCATAAGGCCAGCATAATCAACGCGGCTTTAGTCGCTGTCTTGTGCCGGATGCCGTGTTCCCACGCAGATCCTCAACGGCGACCCAGACGCTTGCGCGCCCCATGCCGCTGCGCTATAAGTATTTATCTCTCATGAATCTCTTGCGCGCCCATTCTGCTGTTCTAAGGCCCGGCCATGGAACTACGTAAGGATCCCATCACGCGCAGTTGGGTGGTTGTGGGCCACCGCGACGGCACTATCGATGTTCCGGAAGGGTGCTTGTTCTGCCCTGAAAAGATAAGTTCACAAACACCGTTACTGCGGCTTCCGCCCCAAGGAGCCGCCCAGGTGATCGTGCTGCCTAGTCCGGACCCGCTGTACCGCGTCGAAGGCGATCCCGGCCGTCGGGCCGACGGAATTTACGACATGATGGGTCTGGTGGGCGCGGACGAAGTGGTGATTGAGACGCCCGAGCACGACAAGAACCTCGAAGATTTGAGTGAAGACCAGATATTAATGGTGATGGAAGCTTGGAGGCTGCGCGTCGAGGATTTGAAGCGCGACGTTCGATTCAAGTACGTATCTGTGTTCAAGAACTCCGGCATTCTGGCCGGTCAGGAGACTGCTCACGCATATTCCCAGGTCACGGCAACTACATTTGTCCCCCGGAGAATTCTGTATGAGTTGCGGGCGGCTCGGGAATGGTACAAGGAAAAAGAACGCTGCGTATTTTGCGATATCCTGAAACAGGACGAGCGCCAGGCCAAGCGCATTGTGGACACGCAGGGAGAATTCGTGGCCGTATGCCCCTACGCCTCACGCGTTCCCTTTGAGGTCTGGCTGCTGGATCGCAAACACAATCACTTGTTCGAGCAGCCGTCCGCCGGGTCGAACAGGCGCCACCTGGCGGCACTGCTGCGCCGAGTCCTGCGGCGCCTGCGGCAGCTAGCGCCAGCCTATCACATGGTTGTGCACACCTCGCCCAACACCATCCATCCCAAGGGCGCAGCCTCCTCGTTGTACTGGAAGACCATCAAGGAGGACTACCATTGGCATATTGAAATCCTGCCGATTGTGAAATCGCGAAGCAAATCTTACAGCCTCAAGGAGGTGTACTTTAACCCCCTGATCCCCGAGCTGGCGGCCGAGGAACTACGCCAGTTGGACCCAAATTCGTGAGGCTTGGCGAGCGCGGAGGTATCTTTCTTCGGCTCCTTTTTCTAGTGGTTTGCCTGGGCTTTTTGGCGTTTCTGTTTGCCGTCCGGCGACCGATGTTGCGCCTGGCTGGGCAACTCTGGTTGGTATACGAACCTGAAGTGAAAACCGATGTGATCATTCTCCTGGGCGATGACAACTACCAAGGCGACCGCGCGTTTCATGCAGCAGGGCTGTATCGCGCCGGGATCGCTCCTCTAGTGGTGGCCAGCGGCAGGATGTTAAGGCCCTACGCCGGGATGGACGTGATGATGGGGCGTGATCTGGAATCTCACGGCGTCCCTGCGGCGTCGATCGTGAAGTTTGCCTACCGCGGTCCAAGTACACGGCAGGAAGCAGAAGCTCTTGTGAACCTTGTGGCACGCCGGGGTTGGAAGAGCGTGCTGGTGGTAACTTCCGACTATGACGCGCGGCGCGCGCGTTTCATTTTTGGCCGGGTGTTTCCGGCTGCGGTAAGTGTTCACGTGAGTGGCGCCCGCGATTCCGATTTCGATGCTTCGCGCTGGTGGGAAACCGGACAGGGGCAAAGAATTTTCCTGAGCGAGCTGCTGGGATACGTGATTGCCGTGTGGGAGTTGCGTGGCAAACCTGATGCGCGCGCGGACGCGGCAATTCTGGTTTTCCCGCCATTTGCTGTGGCGGCCCCAACCTTGCCCAATCGCCCAGTGAGTCCGTGGTATTGCCTCCCGTATCTGATTGGAAACATGCCCAGTTGACAGTTGTGGGACACTTTTTCCCCGTGTAATATAGTTTGTAGATAACCGTTCTCTCCGGGCTGCTCCACTCCCACCCGGCCCTGTGGCTACGGAGTTTCGGTTTGGGAGATCTTCATGTGGTCTAAATCGGAAGATTCGAAACCGTCGTCGGTCGCCGCCAACGCTCCCACGCCTTCCCGAATTGAACCGCAAACTCGAAGTGTTGCCGGATTAACGGCTGAAGTCGTGCAGCCGTCCGGCGGAATTATTACGTCCTCATTTGTAATCAAGGGTGAAATCAGAGGCCGAGAGGATTTATATATCGACGGCGAAGTGAAAGGATCCATCCACCTCTCCGAAGGACGCGTGACCATTGGACCACATGGCAAGATTACGGCAGACCTAGAGGCCCGCGAAGTTATCGTTCGAGGAAAAGTGAATGGCTCGGTTCGCGGCCGAGAGCGCGTGGAGATTGGACATACCGGGGAAATCCGCGGAGACATTGTTACCATTCGCCTGGCCGTCGAAGAAGGCGCGGAAATTCATAGCAAAGTGGAAATCACGCGCGCCGCTGATTCCCGTAACACTCGAGCTCCTGAAAAATCATACGGTGCGCCACCGCTACAACCCGTGACGGTGAAAGTTGCAGGAGATATAACACACTAAGATGAGCCCAAGATGAGTTTGTTCAGCAAATTGCGGTCTGGAAACGCTCTACAAATGCCGGGCCGGAACCGCGGGCCGCTGCATGCACAATCGGCCGCGGCGGCATCGGCGGGTGCAAATCTAGGCGTCCCAAACTCTGGGCCGGCGGCAGTCCCGCGTGGTGAACGTGTTTCGAGCGGCCTGAAAGAATTCGTAGTTCAACTGGACGGGGTCGGGCGCGGCCATTTGTTGGACCTGGGGCCGGTTCGGCAAACGACGGTCACATTTTTCATCGATCGAGGTTTTAAGGTTTATACCGAGGACCTGCTGACGACCTGGAAGAGATTTCTCGATGCCGACGAGCAACGCAAGAGCGGGCTCCTGCCGGATGCGGATCGGACCGATATGACACCGGCAATGCGCGCGGAAAGGTTCTTGGAGAGCACGATGGATTATCCCAAGGAAACTTTTGATGGCGTGCTCATGTGGGACTTGCTTGATTATCTTGATAGTGACCTGGTGAGCAGGCTAGTAATACGAATGACGTCGCTAGTCCGTGATGGCGGAGTGGTTCTGGGAATATTTCATATGCGTAAACCGGAGGCATTCCATCGCTATTGTGTTCTGGACGGCCAGCACCTGGAATTGATTCCCGGGTCGCGTCCATTTGCTCCCCAGCATGTGTATCAAAACCGTGAAATCTCCAATCTGTTCAGCCGCTATCGATCTTCCAAGATGTTTGTCAGCCGCGATCATTTCCGGGAAGGCCTCTTCATCAAGTAGGCTCCTGCTTCGGGGCCGAACTCCAGAGTGATTGGATGGCGCCGGCATCTTTGCTGTCCCGATGCAAGAGGGGCCGGCAGTTGTCGAGTTTCAAGAAAAAGTAAGGCACCGGCGGATCGCGGCGCTGCCGAAACCAACGCCTCAATTCGTGTCGTCGTGCTAAATCCAATGGAATGGCACTGATGTGTGTGCGAATTACCACACTGTGCAAGAAAATTCAGCTGAGATACAGTCCTGATAGTAATGGGACTACCTGATAATGTTGAGGATCGCGGTATTCCAGCCAGCGGGTCCCGGAGTGTTGCCGCAGGTTATATTCTTGTTTCGGACCGTCTCGGATGGATCGATTTCAGCACCCGGCCCAGGGAGTAGGATCGTTTGATCCGCCGCGCGAAGCCAGGAGAGGTCTTCGGCGGATGAGCCAATCCCTACCGCGATGAGTTTGCTGCGGGTTGCGCTGCGGAACAGCTGCGTAAGCATTCGGACTGCCCGCGCGGCGTCGCATCCGCCGGAAAAGTGCCAGAACGTCCTGCCAGGGCGAGCATCAAAGCCGCGCTGTTTGGCGGCTTCGACAAAACGCGCAATGGCCTGCTGGTCGGCGGAAGTGAAGAAGAACGGTTCGTCAAATTCTCGGCTGCGCGCAAGCTCGGCATCCCGTGGACGCAATCCCGTGTTTTCGGCGATTTCCCGGGGGCTCATATGGTGGAATCCGGCGATGCCGACCCCGAATTCCTCGGCAATGTCATCCAGGGCGGCACAAACTTCCGGATACGGACGGCCCAGAACCACGCCCAGGTAGCGTCCGATGCGCTCGGCGCCAGGGATCCGGATATTAAAATAGCCATCTGGAAAGAAAATCCCGCCCCCGCCCTCGGTAATAAATGGATGGCCATGCCCCATCTTGCTCCGGAGCGGCTCAATTTCCGCGCGTGTTTGTTGGGTTACCAGTATGAGGGGAATCTTGCGCCGGTCCAACTCCGAAAGAGCTTCCTCCGCTTCGGAGAATCCGGTACGGGGATCCAAGAGAGTGCCGTCCAGGGCCGTAAAAATCAGATGACGAGGGGCAAGCAAGGCAGGAGGAAGTGTAACGCGAGAGGATAGGGAAGCGATACAGGCTATTTCTGGAAACCCCAGCGGAGGCGGGCAAAAGCTCGACTCCCGTTCGCTAAGGTTCATTCCGGGCGCCGTGTGGCGCCCGGAATGCCGATTCTACTAATTAGTTGCCCGAAGTTGTTAGAGCGCCAACAGACTTGGGGACACTGATGTAACCGGTTACTTTGTCTTTTCCAACCGAGTTGACGACCAGTTCCATTGGACGCCGGTCGTTGCCCTGATGGAAGAAGATCGGCTCATTGATGGGCAGATTCTTCTTTTCGATGCGAGAGTCATCCACGATCAAGGAAACATTGTAGCGCTTCTTGTTCGGGTTGGTGCCTTTCAGTTCGACCATGAAGGCCCCGACCTTCTGGGGCTTGTTCTTAGCGGCAATGGTGAACTCGATGTAATCTCGCTCACCGAGGCGGCGGAGCTGTTCGACATCCTCGTGATTGCGCGCGATCAAGGTGCCGAGTTCGCTGCGCGCCATTTTCAGGTCATTCTGTGTGGCTGAAAGGTCCGTTCGAACGCCATCCACCTTGCCATCCACGCCCTTCACATCCTCCGTGCTGGCTTTGGTGGCGAGTTGGGAGGTGACGGCGCCATCCATGGCGGCAATCTTTTGCTGATTTTCTGTCCGGATGGATTCTGCCTCTTCACGGGCCTTCTTCAGTTCGCCCTGAGTGAGACGGAGTCGCTTGGTCACTACCTTCAGGTCGCTCTGCAAACCCGCGTTGGAGGTGTCGGCCTGCGTCTGGTGCTGTTGCAATTGGGTTATCTGGCCAGAAAAGTCCTGTTGTATTGCCTTAACCTTGCTGTCAAACGCCTGCTGGACTTCTTGAGTTTGCGTCGAGGCGTTGTGCGCCACAACTAACCCAACCAAAGCCACTACACCAAGGACCGCGACTGCGGCAATCACCCACCCTGGTACGCCTCGGTGTGTTTCAGATGCCCCGCTAATTTCCGAACCGCTAATGTCTTCTGACATAACTTCCCCCCTTATCAAGTGCACACTGCTGTTATTGAGATATGCACGTTGCACGCCAAGCCTGGGAATGCATTCGCTTCCTGTATTCAGTTGAAAAATAAAGGGATAGAGCAACGTGTGTTTCGGAGTCGTGTAGGCCGTCCATGCAAAGTTTACGCACTACGGGAGTTTTCTGGAGGATACCAAAGGTGCTTACCGAATCTCCCCGGAAAGCTTGAATGTAGATCAGGCGGCAAATTGTCAGGTCCCAAACCCAAGATGGGAGAATTCGGACAGCAACTCTTCCCGCGCGACGAAATGGAACCCAATCATGCCCAGGCGGGATGCGGCGACGGCATTTTCGCGCAGATCGTCGATGTACATGGTTTCCTCAGGCAACGCATCTAGTTCCCGTAACGCGTGGTGATAGATCAGAGGCCCCGGCTTACAAGTTCCAACTCGGCAGGAATAGACACGCACGGGAAAATGGCGGACAAATGGGAAAGTAGCCTCGATATGGGCGACGTGAATGGGGTCGGTATTGGAGAGCAAGGCCAGCCGGCAGTTAGCACCGAGGCGTTCGAACAGGAGTTCGGGCAGAATCGTTTCCGGTTCGAGCACGCCATTCCAAGCCGCGCAGAATTCGTCAAATCCGAGAGACACCTGAAATTTGGCGCAGTAATGTTTGTGCCAGTTCCGCGGGGTCATCCGCCCTTCCTGCCAATCAGGCCAGCGCGGGTCAGCTTCCAGGTCTTTCAATACTTGTCCGAAAGAAGGCGCCGCACTCAGCCCAAAAACTGGCAGTGAACGAGCGAAATTGACATTGATGATGACTCGCCCAATGTCGAAGATAATGGCTCGGGGAGTTGTCTGGATTGGACCGCCCAGAAGCGGCATGGCTATTCACGCTCGGAGGTTGCGGCCTGCGCACCTGGAGGAGGATCTGGATTTCCAGCGCTCCTGGCGCGAAGGACACTGATGATTGCGGGAAGCAGAGAGAGAAAAATGACAACAGCAATGACGTAGTGAATACGCTCACCAATGTTCGGGATGACCGAGCCAAGAGAATAACCGCCCAAGATCATGCTTGCGACCCACAGCAGCCCGCCCACCACGTCAAAAGCGAAATAGCGTCCGTAGGGCATTAAGGCAGCCCCGGCCACCGGAGGACAGAACGTCCGAACGATGGGTACGAAGCGCGCGAGAATGACGGTCTTGCCCCCATATTTCTCATAAAACTGATGAGCGCGTTCCAGATGGCGCTTGTGAAAGACCAGTGAATCCTCACGACGGTAAAGAGCCTGGCCCGCTTTTCTGCCGATCCAGTAACCGATCTGGTCCCCCACAATTGCACATAGGGGAACCAGGAGGAGCAAGTGCGAAAGACGGAGGTGTCCGGCGGCGGCAAAGACGCCGGCTGTGACCAAGAGGGAATCGCCGGGAAGAAAGAATCCGACGAAGAAGCCGGTTTCGATAAAGACGATTACACACACCAGTGCCGTACCGCCCCACTCGATCAGGCCCTGGACATTGAACAGGAAATGAAGAAGGTTAGTTATCGATCCGACCATGAATGATTGTCACCGTAGCTCGCCGGCTCCACCGGTCGAGACGCACACAAGCCCCAAGCTATACGTTAACAGAAAATAAGAGGATCCTCGCCGCAGAATTGCCATTCAAACGCCAACAAGATAATGAGCAATCTAAATTGGCGTGCCGTCATCATGACGCTACACATTTTTTATCCGGCTCGGGCGCCGCTCGATCGGGCTCTTGCGAGCACCCGCGTGCCAGCACCTCACGGAGGCGCGGTAACGCAAGGCGCATGGCCCGGGCACCCGCCGCGCAGGCTTCGTCGACGCGCGAGAAGTCAGTCCAATCGATCAGATGCACCTCAGGCTCCAAGAGTATGTCCGCGTGGCGTATCCAGGAGGGCGAAATGCCATTCTGGGAAGAACCGTTTCGCAGATTTCGATCGAACACTTGGACGACGTTGCCGCGCGACGAAGTATGATTGGAGTTCGAACCCACAACCACGCCCAGGACGCAATTCGCTCCCATTTGCGCCGCCACGGCAGTGGGCACCGGAGCCACCAGGCAACCGTCGGCTAGCAAATGGCCTTCATGTTCGACGGGCTTGAAGATGCCGGGGAATGCGCAGCTGGCGCGAATGGCAACGTCCAGGGAACCTCGTGTAAAAACGTGCGCCGCGAAAGTCTGGAGGTCGGTGGTGACGATAGCGGTCGGAATGGGCAGCTCCTCGACCTGGCTGGAATGCAACCATTGGTCCACAAACTCGCCGATGCAATCGCTACTATAAGAGTTCGGGAGTGCGTTGTGGGAGCGGATGAAGTCGCGGATTCGGACGCGCCGCCCAAGCTCACAAAGTTGGCGGATCGGAATTCGGTCCGCATAGGCTGCGCCCAGCAAGCTTCCAATGCTTGTCCCGACAATCGCGGCGATAGGAATGTTCTCCTGTTCAAGAACTTCCAGGACACCCAGGTGCGCAAACCCTCTTGAAAAACCGCCGCCCAATGCCAGTGCAACACCCCTCCCATCGAATGCCGATCGCTGCGTGTGGCGAGGCACGCCAGCGATGGAGGGATGCGCGAAGTTCTCCCCGGGACCGTTCAGAACTGACATGCGTTGATGGTGCCGGGGTAAACAGGAGACAACAATGAAGCAGCGGGTCTAACTTTCAGGTACCTGAGTACCGGGCTGGGGATTTTGTGCCGCAATAGCTAACAGTACTTCTCTCCTACTACTTTGATGCCCCCGTACCATTGTTCCTCACGCATGCGGCGAACAACAATGACAACCGTCCGATATCAACTGGACAGACAGAGTTGAGACAGATCTTAGGGGGATCGGTGCCATGTTAAGCGCTTACGCATCGTGGGTGGGCCAAGCGGTTGTCCTGCAAGTAGCGGCTGGAGATTTGCGAGTGCCGCTGCGCGGCATCATCGTCGGGGAATCGGAAGGCGCAATTCGATTTCGAATCGGAGATGGCTGGGACATCGACATCTACAAGCCAATGATTCTGGCCGTGGAACAAGATAATTGGGCCAGCCTTATCATGATGAATTAGGCGCGATAGAAATTTAAAAATCGACTTTACTCCGGCCCTGCCTCTGTTCCATCCCCCGGCCCCGGGTTTGCATCCCCCTGACGAACCCGGGGTCTTCCCTTTTCTGGCGTTCTCCAGATCATCATCCCGACCATCAGAAACCAGGAATGACTTTAGCGAAGCCAGCCTGCTGGGCGAATCAACTTGATTCCGCCTCAAAAAGGACTACTATTTAAGACATGAAGGCCACCCTCAGTAGGCTCGGGGGTTCCTGTTCCGTCGGGATGATCCCCACGAGGAATAGCGACACATCGAAACCCGATCGCTACAGGCTCGCGGCAATTCTGGACTGGAAACAGGTGCCATTTTGCGCTTTGGCGATGGCTTTGTTGGCCGTACCGGTTTATGCGCAAAAAGGCACCTCTACCGGCGGGGGAAGCGCGCCACGCAGACCGCCCAGCGGAATCATAACGGCTCCAGGTGATAACGGAAGGGGCCCATCGGTCTGGCAAGCAATTGCGGATGCTCCACCTCTTCCAAAACCTGTAATTGCCGACGACGAGAAATGCCTGCCCTGGAACGTTTCGGAAGTGCGGGCCACCGTCGTGAGTGTCGCCAGGCTGACAGTTCCGTCGAAGGCAAGACGCGAGTTTGAAAAAGCATGTGATGCTTCCAATAAGAATCAGTTCACAGAAGCCGAGCAGCATGCGCGCAGCGCGATTGATAAATTTCAAAGCTATGCGGCAGCGTGGGTGATGTTAGGGGTGATTCTGGAGGAGCAGCATAAGGCGCAAGAGGCTCGCGATGCCTGTGCTCATGCCACCACAATCGATGCGACCTATTTGCCGGCGTACCTTTGCGCGGCGGAGTTTTCAGTGCGGAATCAAGATTGGGAACAAGTATTAAACCTGGCAAACTTGTCCCTGGGACTCAATCCGGGAGGCGACGCGTATGCCTATTACTACCGAGCGGTGGCCTTCTTCCACACGAACAAACGTGCGGACGCAAAGAAGAGCGCTCTAGCAGCCGCGGAGATTGACGTAAATCAAAAAGACGCGCCTCTTTATTTCCTGCTGGCTCGAATCTACGACGCCGAGGGCGACAAGGTGAATGCGGCAGTGCAGCTCCGGAAAATACTGAAACATCACACCGATCGAGAACAAGAAGATGCGGCAAAACAGTATTTAGCCAAGCTTGAAGCGCAACAGTCCACGAAGTAGAGACCTCACAATTCTGGTGGTTGCATTTTCGGATTATTGGTAACTGGGAATTTGTTCCCGGTGATGTCAAAAGCCATTTACCGATAATCCGACTTATGGGGAGCCGGACCATCTCTGTTTTCCCCTAAGAACGGCCTGACGGTAAATACACTGCCAACTCAAAGTTAGGCGGAGACTATGACGATTTCATCCGGCAAACGTCTGGGCCCACACGAAATCCTTTCCGCTATCGGTGCGGGCGGGATGCGCGAAGCCTACAAATGAGAATCTTCTTTACAGCATGGAACAGCGAGCAAGATGGTCTAACCCTGAAAAAAAATGAAGGGAGCGGCGCCGAAGATGTCGGAGCCGCCGCCGTTCATGCGCCGAGCGGAAAGTTATGGTTTGGCTTTATTTTCTCCCGTGGCGGGCTTGGCGGCAGGCGCCGAGACTGCCTTCGGCTTCCAGAAATCCGGTTCGGCCTTGATCCACGAGTCCTCAACGTAGCTCATCTGCGCGTTGAAGGAAAACAATTGATGCTGGGACGACTCGATGGAAGACCCGAACAGCTCACCGAACTTTTTCATTCCGTCTTCGCCCATGGCCGCCGCGAATTGCTTGCTTTCCATGGGGTCACGGTCAAGTTCGGCAAGCGTCTTGCGCGCGGTAAGCACAAGAAACGTGCCGCCATCGCCCCCATAGCTCTGCTCGTACATGCCCCAGTGAGAGCCGGGCACGCCCGTCTCATAGGCAGCCTTAACCATCTTGACGAGCTCGTCCCATTCCCCCATATGTCCCGGGCGAACACGGTAAGAGGAGATTTCCAGGTAACGCATGTGCGAAATGTCCGTCAGCGACCGCAAACTCATATCTTCCCGGTAAACGAACACGCCCTGATCCACCGATTCCAGCAGCTCCCCATCGGCCACGCTGGCGTGCTCCAGCCCGGCAGCGAGGGCGGCATTCTTCGCGGTTGCCAGATTGTCTTTTTCCCAGGCTTCATAGGAATCGTACTCGGTCAGGAACAAGGCGCGCTGCTTGCCCGAAAGCGACGTCATGCCCACGTAGTGCGTTGGCCATTTGGCACGGGCCATAGCCTGGACGAACAGGCTCTCCGCCTTGTCGTGCGCCATGCCTGCTTTGCCCGGCTTGGTATATTCACGCGTGATCTGCAACACCTTCGGTGTAGGCGCGCTTCCTTGCGCCGCGGCCATCGAGCTGCAAGCAACCACCAAAAATGCTCCCAATAGACAGCGACTGACCTTGGTCATGTTCATAGGCTCAAACCTCCCAGTTTGCAAAATGAGGCCTGGTTTTCTATGAATTTAAGCCGGAACTTCCCGTATGATTTATCAGTGCCCGCTACAGTACACCTGACCGCCTCAGCATGCAACGTGCCCCACCTCAGTCTTGTGTGCACGACCGTTCCGCCGTTGGCAGCCCCCCTTGTAGCTCACATCTTTAGCCGGAATTGCCGTTTTGACCACCCGGAGAGGCACACCCATACACCCGAGGCCCTTCCAAGTGAACCAAATTGCTCTTAGTCGAATAACGCCCGATAAACGCTGTTATCGCTAACTGGCGGAAACGGTCAAAGAGCACGGTGTGTTTATCGTTTGTGCGATTGTGCGTAGTCGATCGCGAACTGCTTGAGTTTCTCACCGGTCATGCCGAGTTCGGTGGCTTCCTTGGTGGCGCGATCTACGTCCCAATGATCGACTGCTAACCGTTTAATCAGCCACATAGTGGCCGCGCGGTTGCCGCCCGCGCAGTGGATGAAAGCGGGATCGTTGCCGCTCCCTGTGATCGCATCCAGGAATTTATCGGCTACCGCAACATCCGGCTTTGCGCCGTCAAACGGGATGTGATAGTAACGAATGCCCGCGGCTTTTGCGGCGGCGCCCTCCTCCTCGACGTTCGCGCCCGGTTCGCTGGCCTGCCGCAAATTGATGATCGAGGCGAACCCCATCTTCTTAATCTCAGGCACTGCCTCGGCCGTGGTCGCACCAGCGCAGGCGACCGTCGTCTCAAGCCGCTTGAAATTGGTGACTCCCTGAACATCCTGCTTGGTTACTTGCTGGGCTCGGGCCGGCACCGAACTGACGGCTGTGGCCGCCAACAAAGCACCGATCACGAATAAGAATTTTCGCATGGCAAATATCCCTCCCGTTAGGTGCCGATTATGCTACGAAACAATCGCGCAAAGCTAGTCTTGAGTTTCAATGTCACACAACGTGATTCTTCGCGGGAATCGCTGCATCCGGCACGCCGGCGGCTAAAGCCGCATTGATTAGCTGGCATTATGGTGCGGCTGAACAGTTTGCGGAAAAACTCTTAACGCTGTCATTCCGAGGCACGCTGGGTGCCGAGGAATCCCTCTTTTCTTGGGCATTAAACAAGGAGGGATTCCTCGCTTCTCTCGGAATGACAACCGGAAATACTTTTCCTCACTAGCTGCCAAGGCTGAGTGATTTCTACCGTGGTGTAATTGCCCAATCCGGAGGAGCGTCCACATAGGAACTATTCAAATCGGCGATCGATGCGCAGCCCAGGAGCTTCATGGTGCGCTCCAGATCGGCGCGCAAGATCGTCAGAGCTCTTGAAACGCCGGCTTCTCCAGCGGCGGCCATTCCGTAAGCGTACGCGCGCCCTACCAGCACGGCGCGCGCTCCCAGGCATATGGCCTTGACGATATCGCTGCCGCGGCGGATTCCGCCGTCCATCAACACCTCGGCTTGGCCATTTACCGCTTTTACAACTTCCGGCAGCGCCCGCAATGCCGCGGCTACGCCGTCAAGCTGGCGGCCTCCGTGATTCGAGACGATTATCCCGGCTGCCCCTGCGTCGATGGCACGGCGGGCATCGTCACCGGTGAGGACACCTTTTGCAATAATCGGGCCGGGCCAAGCTGCGCGCAGCCAGTGAAAATCCTGCCAGGTCACTACGGAACTTGCCAGCGCCGCGGCTACATCGATGAGCGCAAGGGGTCCCTGCCCAGGAACAATGACGTTGGGCAATTTATGAATGCCGCCATCCAGCAAAAAGGCCGCGAGCCACCCGGGGCGAGAGAGAAATTGCGGAAGGAATGGAAGCATCCGGAGCAGGTTGCCGCTCATGAGTTCCGCGGTGCCGTTGCGAATGTCGCGCTCGCGCATACCTGCCGTGCCTGTGTCGATGGTCACGGTTAACGCTGTAAACCCGGCCAACCGCGCTCGTTCGAGCGAAGCTTCGGCGGCGGCCCGGCCACCCAGCAAATAAAGTTGATACCAAACTGGCCCTGAAGATGACGCCTTGACGTCTTCCATTTTGTGTCCGGAAATAGTGGAGAGTATGTAGGCGGTTCCGGCGGCGCCGGCCGCGCTGGCAGCGGCTCGTTCACCATCAGGATGGATCAGCCGGCTGTAGCCGACCGGGGCAACGATCGCCGGAAAAGAAAGTTCGGTGCCCAGGACTTGCGCGCGGAGATCGCAATGCGGCACCGCCATCGCATTCCGCGGACGAAAGCGCAACAGGTCGAAAGCGCGGCAATTTTCGCGCAGCGTGACCTCATCTTCGGCGCCGCCGTCCACATAGTCGAATACAGCTTTTGGCAGGCGGCGTTGAGCCAGGTTCCGCAAGTCATTGATGTTGACGACACGAGGCGACGCCAGCGCTCGCGGCATTTTTTTTAGTGGCATGGCGGAAGGCATTGTACCGCAAGATGCGCGTTACTTTGCGCCATCAAAATTAATCATCGGCATCGGAATCGGATCTTTGGTGGTGGACTAATTTCGTGTGGGTGAATCCCATGTGTCGCCCCTATCGGGGCTTTTTGGTTACCCTGGACACGTTTTCCCACAGCTTCCGCTGTGGACCACGTTGTGCCGTCCCTTCGGGACTCCCAGCAACACAGAATGAGTCTACTGTCGGATTTTAGTTTGACATGCTGCCCGGTTGTGACGACACTAGGCGCCGATTTCCGCAGTCCCATCGTGCTCCTGAATCTGGAATCATCATGACGCTGACACTACTGGATTGGTCCGTGATCACCGGATACCTCCTGCTGATGCTGTTGCTGGGAATATATTTCCGGCGGCGCTCGAGCAGAAGCACCGAGGATTATTTCGTATCGGGGCGGCAAGTCACCTGGTGGCTGGCGGGGACCTCCATGGTGGCCACGACGTTTGCCGCGGATACACCGCTGGTGGTGACCGGCCTGGTTTACTCCCGAGGCATTGCGGGGAATTGGCTGTGGTGGAGCTTTCTGCCCTCGGGAATGATGACCGTATTTTTATTTGCGCGGCTGTGGAGGCGCTCGGGGCTGCTTACCGACGTGCAATTCGCCGAAATGCGCTATGCGGGAAAGCCGGCGGCGTTTTTGCGCGGGTTTCGAGCGATCTATTTGGGCTTGCTGATGAATTGCCTGATCCTGGGCTGGGTGACCAAGGCCATGACCAGCATTGTGGGATCGGCGCTGGGCAAGAGTGAAACCAGCAGCCTGGCGATTTGTATCTTCTTCTTGATTCCATTTACAGGCTTGTATGTTTCGCTTGGCGGTCTGTGGGGCGTATTGTGGACCGACCTGTTTCAGTTCGTGCTGAAAATGGCCATCGTGATTGCGGTGGCTTATTACGGCGTGAAAGCTGCGGGAGGAATGCAGGAGATGCTGGGGAAACTTGCGGCCATGCGAGCGGCCGCAGGCCCGAAAGCGGCGGACATCACGGCGATATTTCCTGATTTTTCGCGCGGGCTCACAGCGGAGGCGATGTGGACCTTGCCGGTGCTCACCTTTGTAGTGCATTTAGCAGTTCAGTGGTGGGCGTTCTGGTATCCTGGCTCGGAACCCGGCGGTGGCGGATACATTGCGCAGCGAATTTTCAGCGCGCGAGACGAAAAG
>JBGOVX010000061.1:0-16974 GCA_041478355.1 Terriglobia bacterium
CGTCGTAGACGACAGCTGCCGGATCGCCACCCGATTTCGTTTTGATAATTTCAGCGCCCGTCCGCGTGGCCCACACGGCAAGCTGCTCGATCGCCGCGGCGCGGAATGTGTCTCCGGCGGCAAGAACGACGCTCTGGCCATCGCGGCGCAAGCGGTGAGCGAGCTTGCCGATAGTGGTGGTCTTGCCGGTGCCATTCACACCCACCACGAAAATCACGTGGGGACGCGCTTCTTGCACAGGCGCAGCGGAGCCACTCGATGGCGCGGGCAGGACACGCAGAGCAAAAAGGAGCTGGGCTTTTAGCTCCGCCTTAAGGTCGGCCGCGTTATTGAGGGCATGGCGTTCCAATTTCTGCCGCACGACTTCCAGAATCTGATGCGTGGTCTTGGGTCCGAGATCAGCTGCCAGCAACGTGTTTTCCAGTTTTGTGAGCAGCTGGGGATCGATTTCCTTTTCGCCCGAGATGAGATCTTCGACCTTGGCGACAATTTGCGAACGCGTCTTCGAGACCGACTGCTTCAGACGGTCGAGCAGCGAGGCGCCCTCATTGGGTTCGTTTTCCTTGTTGAAGATCGAGAACATGATTTGTCGTGGCCCTGCGCGCCGAAACATTTATTCTAGCAGATGAGTCCAGACTGTAGTTTGGGGTCAGAAAAAGCGCTTAACACAGAGGTCACAAAGGACACAGAGAATTAGAAGAGGAGAGGAGCTTTGTCAAAATAACTGTTGGGGGCGCGGCGTTAGTGTGCAGCAGCGCCGGGGGGCAGGGCTTCCGGAGCATCGGCAGGCGCGGGACCCACGCGCTCGATAATCACGTGTTGAATATGCACGGGCGTAACTGGCATGTCGCCGGGATCGCGCGGGACCCGCGCGATGGCTTTCACGACGTCCAGATTTTCGCACTGGCCCCAAATCGTATAGCGTCCGTTGAACGCCGGATAAGCGGCCTCGGTAATAAAAAAGTGAGTGTCGTTAGTGTCCGGCCCGCTGTTGGCCATGGCCAGGCGTCCCGGGGCATCGAACTTGAGTGAGGGCGCGATTTCGTTCTTATACGGAAAGCCCGGGCCTTCGGGTTGTCCCACGCCGGTGCCCAGCAGATCGCCACCCTGAATCATGACGCCGGGAATTACGCGGTGAAATGTGAGGCCGTCAAAAAAGTTGGTGCGCATGATCTGCTTGGTTTCCGGATGCACGAACGAGAGCTTTCCGATTGCCAGTCCCACCATGGTGCGCACGGTGACCGGCGCCTCGGTTTCATAGAGCTTACACGCAATTTTTCCATTGTCCGTTTCGAGCGTCCAGTACAGGCCGGGTTTTCGTTTATCCGCAGCCGCGGGGCGCGAAGCGGCTGCACTGGGGCGAGGCACTGCCTGGGATGGGCCGGCAACGACCAGCGCTGCCAAGAGCACAGCCAATAGCAATTTGCGCTTCCGTGTCTGCATGGATGGGTTCGCTCCCAGGAAATTAAGAATTCGAGATCTTGCGTAGCTCCGGTTTCAACCCTGTCTTCGTGCAGGACTATAAGACACACAATTATTCGTGTCAAAGGGCGGAAGGCTTCTAGAAAGGCGTTCATGTTCCGGGAATCAGTCCCTGATTCCGGCGGGTACACGCGCTGCAAGATAATTGACGTGCGAAAGAAGAGGAAAGTAAGAAGGCGCTTTAAACTTCGACGAGTGCGGCGCTCAGGCGGATTTTGCCCGCGCTTACGGCTTTATCAAGTGCATCGACAACGGCTGCGTCGAATTTAGTGCCGCTGAGGGTGCGGATTCGGCCCATGGCGAACTCGAGATCCATCCCCGATTGGTAGGGACGGTTGGTGGTTATCGCGTCGAGCGTATCGGCGACCGCGATGATGCGCGCCATCAGAGGAATCTCGTCGCCTTGCAATCCATGGGGATACCCGCCGCCATCCACATGTTCGTGATGGAGTTCAATGCCCGGTAGCATTTCCTTGAGCTGCGCAACCGGGCGCATGATGTTCGCGCCTTTGGATGGATGCTGCTTCATCAGGGCGAATTCTTCAGCAGTGAGCGAGCCGGGCTTTTTCAATACCCGGTCGTCCACGCCAATCTTTCCGACGTCGTGGAGCAGCGCCGAAATTCGAATTTTGTCCAGCTCCTCCTCCGGCAACCGGAGATGCTGGCCGATGATGAGGGAATATTTTGCCACGCGTCCGGAATGGCCGCGTGTGTAGGGGTCCTTTTCGTCGATGGCGGCGGCGAGCATGCGAATGGAGCCGAGGAAGAGTTCGCGGTTCTGCTGCGCGGCTTGCTTCAACTGCTCGATGAATGTCTCGATATCGCCTGCCATGCTATTGAAAGTTTCGGCCAGCTCACTGATTTCCGCGGCGCCCCGCACTGGCGTTCGCTCGTGGAATTCACCGCGACTGATGGCTTGCGTCGAGACCGCTAGAGCTCGAATCGGCGTGCTGATGCCGATGGCGAACAGATACCCGAGGACCAGCGCTACTAATGTGACCACAAGCACGAATGTCAGAGCCTGGGTGTTCAGCTCGGTGACGCCGGCATCCTCGCGCGCCTTGTCCAGACTGCGTTGCGCCACCACCGCCCAGTTTAGATCCGGAACCGTGCTATACGTGCCGACCATTTCCACCTGGTGACCATTTTCCAGCGCTGTAAATTGGCGCAATGTTTGAGTGGTTCGAAGCCCTTTCGGCAGTCCGATAACCAGAGAAACAACCGGTGAGCCGGGACGTGCATCCGAACCGGGCACAAATTGGCGCATGTCCGGGTGAGCCACAATGTGCCCGCTCTGGTCCACAACATAGACCATTCTTCCGCGAACGCTGGTCTCCTGAAGCCGTCGAAGTACTCCGTCCAGCGATACGACCGCGGCAAGCATCCCCGAGAATTGCGCGTTCACTTCGAGTGGTACGGCCATAACGAACGCGGGCCTGTTATCTGAGCCGATGGCCAGGGGATCGCTGCGGAATACCAGGGATTGCAGGCACGTGGTGAACGCGCGTTGCAGGGCTTTGCTGACAAACGGGTCCTGATTCGCCTGGAAGTTCCCGGCGCCGGCGCCCTTGGCGTTCTTGCCAACCGCCGTTAAATACAGAATGTTTGGGTTGCTGGCGACGAAATTTTCAAGCACGCGCGTCACTTGGGATGCGCGTGCGGTATCGTCCACCTTGTCGATCAGGTCGGTGAGGGCCAGGATCTGCCGTTCGCTAATCAATTGCTGGTAGAGGTTCGAATCGAAAAGCTGGATCTCCTCCGCAAGCGACCTGGTCACCTCGGTCTGTTGGACGCTCTCGGTATCGGTCAGCTTCGCCTGGCTAAGTTGCAGAACCTGGCGGTGATATAGCGCCAGCGGCAGGACGCTGACGAGCAGCATCGCGCCTAGCACCAGGAAGAGGATTGGAGGACGGCGAAAGATGCGCGACTTGAGGTATTCGAGGTCCAAGGTCAGGCTGATCCTAGTTCTTCTATATTTCTATTAATTTTACGTTCCGGCGAGGCAAGAAAGAAGCGGAGAAAGTTGGGATGCTACCGATTAGCTACGGGGTAGGTCCGCAATGCAGCGAGGATACGACCTCCATGGACTTCGCTCAGGACCTGCGGCATCCCCATACAGCAAAAGAACTTACGATCATTCTTGCTTTAGGCGCCGCTCCATCAACTCGCGAATTGCATCTCGTGTCGCCCGCCCTGCTGCCAGCACCGAATGCACCTGCTCGGTAATGGGCATTTCGATCCCGGCGCGTCGAGCCAACTCCAGGGTCGCCGCCGTGCTCCCGACGCCCTCGGCGACCATGCGTGTAGCACCGAGAATTTCCCGGAGCTCGCGACCCTTGCCAAGCTCGATGCCCACCGAACGGTTTCGGCTGAGCGCGCCGGTCGATGTGAGTATGAGGTCGCCCACCCCTGCCAGTCCCGCGAGGGTGTCGCGACGTCCCCCCAGCGCCACGGCCAGCCGGGTCATCTCGGCGAGGCCGCGCGTCACCAGGGCCGCCATCGTGTTTGTGCCCAGTCCTAGGCCGGTGCAAACACCCGCGGCGATCGCGATTACGTTTTTCACCGCACCGGCGATTTCCGTGCCGATTACATCGTCGTTGGTGTAGAGCCGGAATGCCGGCCCGGAGAGTTCCGCCTGGACCTGTGAAGCCAGCGCCAGGTCCGCCGATGCGAGGACGACTACCGTGGGATCGCCGCGCGCGACTTCGACTGCAAAGCTGGGACCGGACAACACCGCAATGCGCGCGGAGGAATTCCCAAAAATCTCCTCGGCGATGATTTCGCTGATGCGCGCGTGAGTGGCGGGCTCGAGTCCCTTGGTTGCGCTGACGATTATCGAGCCAGGCACAAGATGAGGACGCATGGCGCGATACATTTCGCGCGCATGGGCCGAAGGCATAACTCCCAGAACGATTTCGGCTCCGGCGAGCGCTTTTTCAAGCGCGCCCGTGACCTGCACTTCCGCCGGCAATTCGAATCCCGGCAGGTAAATCTCATTGACCCGGCGCGCGCAGAGCATCTCAGCGACGTCGGCGCTATGGGCCCATAGGGTGATTTGGTGAGGCTTCGAGGATCGCGCCAGCACAATGGCCAGCGCGGTGCCCCAACTCCCCGCGCCAATAATGGCGATTTTTTTCACGATGGTTTGTGGCCCCTTTCGAAACGAGGCTCGGTGCCATCCATCAGCCGCATGATATTTCCGCGGTGTTTGATGATGATCAGGA
This sequence comes from Terriglobia bacterium, assembly GCA_041478355.1. Classification (GTDB taxonomy): domain Bacteria; phylum Acidobacteriota; class Terriglobia; order Acidiferrales; family UBA7541; genus Palsa-360. Next base: position 4,707 of record JBGOVX010000061.1, read on the forward strand.
TGGCTGCCAGCAGCGTGCCTGCCGATACCGCGGCCGGCGGCGCGTGGCCCGGAGCGTAGAGCAAATAGACAAACAGGGGTAATGCAGCGGCCGCGGATATGGAAGCGAGTGAAACGTATTTCCAGAACAAAACCACGATTGCAAATACCGCAACCCCCAGCGCAACGGCGGGCCAACAAATGGCCAGGAATACGCCCAGCGCCGTGGCCACGCCTTTTCCGCCCGAAAATCGAAGCCACACAGGAAACAAATGGCCCAGAATGGCCGCGATTCCTGCGCACATCATGAAGCGGATGTCCCCGTTCGAGAAATGTCCGATGAGCCAGACCGCGAGGAAGCCTTTGGCTGCGTCAAGAATCAATGTTGCCACGCCGATGGAAGAGCCTGCCGTCCGCGCGACATTGGTTGCGCCGATGTTGCCGCTGCCCATGGCGCGGATATCCCTTCCGCTGGTTACACGGACCAGGAGAAATCCGAACGGGATTGATCCTAGCAGGTAGCCCAGCACCGCCAATCCCCACAGCACCGGAACACTCGCCACGATTGCCTGGTTCACTGCGGTCCGCCCTCCGCGAAGCGATAAGTTGCCAGCCGAGTATATTCTGCCCCACCCGGTTTCAGAACACTTTGATACAGGTAAAATTCGGTGGCGATGGCGTGGCCAAACTCGAGTGTCCCGACTGCCGCGATAGCTTCGTGCAATCCCCGGAGATCACCGGGCGATTCAAACCGTGCCAGAGTGAGGTGGGGCGAGAATGCGCGCTGCTCTCGCGCGATGCCAAGAGGCTCCAGGGCTGCTTCCACGGACTCCGCCAAAACGGTCAGTTCAGTTCCTGCTTCGATGCCGGTCCAGAAGACGCGCGGGCGCCGCTCGGCCGGAAAAAATCCGGCGCCACAGAAAATCATGTGAATGGGCGCGGCGAGACGTATGCGGGTCAATGCGATTTTGATTTCCTCAAGTTTTTCCAGTGAGGCTTCACCAATGAATTTCAGCGTGACATGCGCGTTGTCAATACGCGCCCATCGCGCCGCGCGGTAAACAGGACGCAGCCTTTCTACAACAGCGCCGATTGCCGCGCGCACCCCATCGGGAATGTCCAAAGCCACGAAAAGCCGCACGCGATCAACCCTTCACGCCGGGCTTGGGTTGCGATGCGTAGAGGAAATACCGGCGCACCAGGTCGAGCGCCGTTTGCGAGGCCTGCCAGCGGATGCGGTCGCGCTCGCCGGGGAAACACACGGCGCGTTCTTTGTTGCCCGCTGCGTCTGCAATTGCGACGTGCACGGTGCCTACCGGTTTTTCGGGCGTGCCGCCTGTTGGGCCAGCTACTCCGGTGATCCCGACGCCAAGCGTCGCACCGGTGCGCCGGCGGATGCCGTCAGCCAGTGCGATGGCCACTTCCGCGCTGACCGCGCCGCGTGACTCGATGATTTCCGCGGGCACATCCACCCATGCTGACTTCAAAGCATTGCTGTAGGAGACGACCCCGCCCAAAAAATATGCGGAGCTTCCCGAGATCCGAGTGAGGCGTTCGGCGAGCAGCCCTCCGGTACAGCTTTCGGCGGTGGCAATGGTCGAGTGATGAAGGGTTAACTCGCGACCCACAACTTCTTCCATGGATTCGCCGGCAACGGTAAAGACCGCCTCGCCCAGGGCCAGCACCAGGCTTTCCTGTATCTGCTGGAGCACGCGGTCGGCGCCAGAGGCGTCCGCGGACCATGTGCGCAGGTGAATTTGAATTTCGCCCGGCGCGGCCAGGATTGTCGTTTGCACGTCATCATAGCGGGTATAAATCGGCGCGATGCGCTGATCGACGTCTGATTCGCCCATTCCCGCCACGCGCAGTTCGCGCGCGAAAAGACGCACGCCAGTCGAGAGGCGGGCGAGGCGCGACTCCACCTGCGCGCTGAACATAGCTTTCAATTCGTGCGGCGGTCCGGGAAGCAGAATCACGATGTGCCCGCCGGCCTCAAGCCACAGGCCGGGAGCGGTTCCTCGATCATTCTCGAGAACGGTCGCGCCTTCCGGAACCATCGCTTGACGCGTGTTGACCTCGGACATCGGCCGGCCAAGCTGACGGAAGCGCGCTTCGATCTTGCTCATCACGGCGGGATCGCGCTGGAGCTTTCGTCCAAGCAGATTGGCAACGGCGACGCGCGTGCGGTCGTCTTCAGTGGGACCGAGGCCTCCGCTGGCGATCACTAATTCCACGCGTTCCATGGCATCGGCGAACGCGTTGCGCAAAGCATCGAGTTCGTCGCCTACAACCGTTTTACGGGTGACTTCGACGCCCAGGCGATTGAGTTGCGCGGTAAGGAACAGGGAATTGGTGTCTACCCGGTCCGGGGTGAGCAGTTCCGATCCAACAGCGATGATTTCAGCTTTCATAGTCAGGTTAACGCGGCAACGGCAATCCCTCGACGTCCCAATCGAGGCTGAACAGCGCGTTGCTGGTGGCGAGTATGGCGCGATGGCCCGGCAAGAGCGCAAGGCCCACCAGACCACTGCCGCCGAGCACCAGTTCGGCTCGTCCATCGGAAGCGATGCGCACGATACCCCGGCGGCCTCGGTAGGATGCGGTGACGTAAAGATTTCCCTCGCGGTCGAATGCAAGGCCCTGCGGCCGTCCCAGGCCGCGAAAAAAGGTGCTGGCCTCGCCCTTCTGATTGATGCGGAATACGCGGTCGAAACTTGAGGTGGTAGGCCCGGTGACGAAAAGTTCGCCAATCGGGCTGAAGGCAAGATGGTAGGCCGAGATCGAAGGCTCCAGGGTTGCAAACACAAAAATCTGCCGGTCGGGATTAATCTTAAAAATCGTGCCGCTGCGGTCGCCCACAAATAAATTGCCAATCGTATCGAATGCGATTCCCGTGGCGGTGCCCATGCCTTCCACCCAAAGTTGCGAGCGGCCGTCCGGGTCGACGCGATGAATGGTGCCGTCGCTGCGGCAGGAAACGTACAGGTAGCCTTCGCGGTCCAGGGCCAGGCCGGTGGGATTCATCAGTTCGGTGACAAACGGCTTCACCGTATAGTTGGCCGAGATTTTGTAGAGTGATACCGGGACGGCCTGCCCGCGCTGGCCGCTATAGGTAACGTAAATATTGCCTTCGACGTCCACGGCGGGATTGGCCACCGGGTGCAGGTTATCGGCGATTTGTACGCCCAGATGGAAGGCGAAGGGCTGGCTCTGGGCTCGCGAAGTTTCCACGCGCACGATGTTGCCCACGGCGCCTTCAGGCACGCGCGCGATCAGATGATTTTCCGCGGATACCAGCAGGCTCGCTTCGGTTTCGCCGAAGCGCACCAGGGGACGCGTGTTGGGCCGTGGCACAAACCCGCTGCCGTAAATCGCCACATCTCCGCCGGGAATCGCTGCTTGCGGTTGAATGCGGTCAATGCGTGGTATGCCGTTGGTTTCCAAACTTCACTCTCGAATCGTTTTGAAATCATCTTGCGAAATAGCCGGGACTCACCGGATTGTTGTAGCTCATCTGTTTAGAGGTGAGGGTTTTCGCCTGCTACGAGAAAAACCCCGTCTCTAAAGAGGCGGGCTACAGCAACGCGCCAAAACTAGAAATTGTTCAACAATGCCAGAAAGCTTCTACAGGCCGAGCGCTCGAAAAATCCAAAGTCCCAGCGCCGCGTAAATTCCCGCAATCCAGTCATCGGCCATGATTCCCAAGCCGCCGGGGAGCGATTCAGCTTGCCGGGCGGGGAATGGTTTCCAAATGTCGAAGACACGAAAAAGTATAAAGCCCAGAAGTAAATATTTCCAGTTGAGCAAAGTCAGCGACAACAGGTAAGCAAGATGCTGTCCTGAAACTTCGTCGATGACCACAAATTGCGGGTCCTTTTTCGCCGACAATTCTTCGGCGCGAGACGCCGCCCAAACCCCTGCTATGGCCAGCACCAGAGTGACCGGCAACGCCGTCCAAACCAGCCAGAGTGCGCGCCCTTCGATGCTGGGACCGGGGCCGGGAAGATAGTTCAAAGGAAAATAATATTGGACCAACACATAAAGGGCTACGCCGCCAAGAGAACCGAACGTTCCGGGCGCTTTGGGCAGATAACCCAGGCCGAACGCAGTCGCAATTGCGAACGAGAGGCGCGGTTTGCCCTGACCGGATTGGGGCGGGCGCGCAGCGTTACTCGTCGTCGTGCTCGGGATGCTCGGATTCGCCTGGCTCATTCGCTTCGATTTCTTCGGGTTCCGATTCGTCCATCATGGGCACGGCCACTTTGTATTTCTCCGTGGCCCAGTTTCCTAGGTCGCGCTCGCGGCAGCGCTCGCTGCAGAAAGGGAACTCCGGCGACTTTTCCGAATCGGTGGGCTGCTTGCAGATGGGGCATTTCAGTTTCATGCGTCAACGGCTAAAGCCGTCCTGATTTAGAAGCTTCTCACGGCACGGCTGAAGTCGAAGATCCCGGCCATGTCGGGACCGTGCCCTACAAACCATTGTTCCGATTACGCCAAAATTCGCAACGCAGCGCCTGTGGCCACTCGTTGCAACGAGGCGGTTGCTGCGACTTGCGCCGCCTGTGGGCGCGGCACGTCCAGGATTTCCACGACTCGCCCGACCATATCGTACTCATGTGTCTCGGTGATCTCAACGGTGACGATGTCGCCGGGCTGTGCTGCCAGGTCCGTGCCGGGTATCTGAATGTCGCTCAGGTACAGCTTGCCATCAATTTCGGGAGCCATGCCTTCCAGGCGGGCTTCCCAGACCAGCGGCGTGTCTTTGGAAGCGCCCTCGACCAGCGCCGTGGCGCGCTGGCCGCGAAAACGTTTTAGCTTGCGCGCGGAAATCTTCTGCTGGATTTCCATCAGGTGGTTCTGGCGTTCCTTAATTGTTTCTTGGCCGACTTTTTCATCGAGTGCGAAGCTGGAGGCATTGTCGACATCCGAATAGGGGAACACGCCCATCCAATCGAATTCCGCCGCGCTTACGAAGTCGCACAATTCGCGGAAGTCCGCTTCGGTTTCGCCGGGGAATCCGACGATGAAGGATGTCCGTAACGAGACGCCGGGAATTGTGGCGCGGATGCGGCGCAGCAATTGCAGGAAAGCGTCTCCGTTTGAGCCGCGCTTCATGCGAGCGAGGACGTTGCGGCTGGCATGCTGCAGCGGCATGTCCATATACTTTGCAAGGCGCGGGTAGGCGGCGATGGTGTCGAGCAGGCGCTGGGTCACGCGGTTCGGATAGCAGTAGAGGAATCGCACCCACTGCAGGCCTTCGATGCCCGCCAGGCGTTCCATGAGCAGCGCCAAGCCGTCGCGCAAGTTCAAGTCTTCACCGTACGAGGTGGTGTCCTGTCCGATGAGCGTGATTTCGCGAACACCGGCGGACGCCAGGCTCTCCGCTTCTCGCACCACCGACTCGAAGCGCCTGCTGCGGAACGCGCCGCGAAGCTGCGGGATAATGCAGAAGGTGCAGGGATGGTCGCAGCCTTCAGCAATCTTGATATACGCCGCGTGCGTTGGCGTGGAGAGAATTCGAGGCGTAAGGTCGTGATAGAGGTAGGACGGAGCCGCGCTTCCCGAGACTCCCGCATCAAAGCGCAACTCCCCTTCGACGGCGGCAAGAATGCTTTCAATCTCGCCCGTGCCGACGACCGCGTCCACTTCAGGAATTTGTTCCAGAATCTGCCTGCGGTAGCGCTCTACCAGACAGCCGGCAACGATTAATTTTTTGGCGGCGCCAAATTTCTTATACTCAGCCATTTCCAGAATCGTATCGATCGATTCTTTTTGCGCGGGCTCGATGAAGCTGCAGGTATTGACGACCAAAACCTCCGCTTCATCCGCGCGAGGCGTGAACTCGTAGCCATGGCGAGCGAGAATACCCATCATGACCTCGCTATCAACGAGGTTTTTGGGGCATCCCAAACTGATGAATCCGGCTTTCGGCATGAAGATTGATTCCGCAACCGCGGAACAATCCGATCATTCTAGCATGGCGCGGAGTCGAGCGCCCGCAGGCTGCCTCAGCGCCGGTGAAGGAAGGATTGAATGCGTGTCTTAATCAGGGCCAGAAGCGAGGACACTTGGAGTGGATCCTGCGTCAGCCCTCCGAAGCGGGCCGCTTGATACATCCGGGTCAGTTCGTGCACCGGTTCGGCGAGGCTGCCGTCAGGCACCGAAGTTGCGAACTCGACCGGGGTCTGCCCAGGCGCTTTGCGAATTCCGCGCCGCGCGAGCATCCGCAACATCTCGTTGTAATGAAGCGTGGCCAGATGCGGCGTCATCGGCTTGGAAGAAGAGATGCGCAAATGCCATAGAGCCATGAGTCTTTGCCGGATTTCCGGCCGCAGAAAAACCACAAATGTGGAAAGCGAGACAAGTATCGCAAACCCCTTGGGCAGCAGCCCAGGTGTGTGCATGAGCCGGAATTGCCAGGTTTCCATGCGGTTCGCCGCGGAGTGCCGGAAATCGGTCAATGTGGCCGTCAACCGCTCGGTCCAGTCGCGCGAGACGCGGTGCAGATTTTGCGCGAGCGTGAATTGATGGACGAAATCGTAGTTGATCACCCACTCGCTCCATTGCAGTTCGAACCAATCCAGGTAACGCCCGAAGCTCGCGAACATTCCCGGCGAATTCTCGTTGGACGGCGGAGTGGGGTCAAATGTCAGCCAGCCGATGGAAGGGAAGTAGACCTCTACCCAGCTATGAGCATCGCTTGCCCGCACCACAAAGTCGCCACCCACGTCGTTGTACTCGCCGGTCAGGAAACCGTTGATATACCGCGCCGGAATGCCCAGTGACCGGAGCATGACCGTCATCGCCGCGGCAAAATATTCGCAGTGCCCGGCGCGTTTTTGAAAAAGGAAATAGGCCAGCGGGTCCGATTGTGGCGGACCGGTGAGGTCCAGTGTGTAGCCATAGTGAGATCGCAGATAGCTTTCCATCGCCCGCGCTTGGTCATACGGAGTATCGGCTCGCGCCGTGATTTGCCTGGCCAGTTCCGGGATGCGCGGGTCGAGCGGGGGCAATTGCAGATAGGTATCTCGGAAGGAATCCGGATAATCGGAACCTGCTTCGCGCACCACGGCGGGAGGGGGCGCCGGCATTAGCGAACGCGCCTCGTATTCCGCCCGTGAAAAATTGTGGTAAGGATTGAAGATGGAGCCAGCCGAATCCTTCAGCAGGAACGTCCGGCGCTGCACCAGACGGGTCGAATCGGCTTCGCCGCCGAACCGCCCGCGCACACTTTCTACTTCGTTTGCAAAAAAAAGGGCCGTGCTGGCGATTGGTTCGAGTAAGACCTTGTAGTGGATCGGCTTGTCGAATTTTTTCTTCTTGATTTCGCCGGGGTTGACATAAATCCAACTTTCCGCGTCCGGCGCCAGCGTAACCGAGCCGTGCGGCTGGTTGTACCAACGCTTGCCGTCAAACGTGGTGAGCGCCACACCGCGCCAATGCACGCCTCGGGCCGCATCCAGGCCTCCATCGACGCGGATGCGCATGACCACCGCGCGGCTCTGCTTGATCTCGCCGATTTCGCCAAGCTGGACATCGTCGCTGAAGCCGGACATCAGGGTGGGCTGCAGATTGAAACCGGACATGTAGCCGCTGGCGAATCGCGGCAGGAACAGGAAAATGACGGTGCCTATCACTAGTGAGCCGAAAGCGATGCCGGTGGACGCTCCGCTCAGCGCGTTGTGCAGCAGGTACGCGGCGCGCGTGCCATTCTCGACCGGCTGGGTTACCGCGCCCTGTGCGCTGCGCCACATTTCCAGTCCCACAAATGTGGAGACCGCTAGAGTCATAAACACAAAGAAAAAGGCGAGAAAAACGGTATCGACCGTCAGGATGGCCGAAGCCAGCATCGAGGTGAAAGCCATCATGGTCAGGAATAGATAATCTCGCGTCTTCGAAGCACTGTAGATCCGCACGATGATGGCAAACAACATCAAGTGAATCGTCGCCAGCAGGGCCGCGTAAAGCCCGGGATTTTGCGCGTCGCCGGACAACATGCGCGAGACAATCCACAGGTCGAACGGAAAAAATACGAAATACGCGACCGTCATCCAAGTGACTACGCGGGTGGATAGCTCCGGTTCCCGGCCGCGCCACCAGCGGAACCCCTTAACCAATAATGCGGCCGGAGCCACCAGGATCGACACCAGGTCGAGTTTCCCGGTCGAGACCAGCGTGAGGACGCCCACTAGCACAAGTAAGTAAAGAGAAATTTCAAAATGCCGCCGTAAAGCGGAAATATCCTGCAAGGGGTTCACTCTCGGAATGGAGGTGGCGGCGCTCATAACCTAATTCCTAAGTCTAACATCCTGCTTGCGCCACGAATGGTCGTGGAACCAATCAGGTAACAACGCGCCAAAACCGCCAGCCAGAAGTTGGTCTGCGGATTCAGAGTCTGTGCAGCAATACGAGATTGTTTGTAGGGTATGGCCCCGGCAGGGCCGGGATCTTCGATTTTAACCGTGCCGAAAGAGGCTCCAACGTCGAGGGGCTTTAGCCCCTGGCGGTGTGGATATGGCGAAGATCGCGTGGCGGCTTGGCACAATGCGCAACCGCCGCGCCGGCGATTTTCCGCGTGGCGTTTGAAATGGGCAGGTTTCCGAGGCGTTTGAGTATAGGCTTCCGTGCCCCCTCCATCTGAGGCAGACGCGCCACGCTAACCAGGAATGGCTCAAGGCGAATGTTGCGGAATGTTACCGCGTGGCGCGCAGTCTTGAGCGGCGTCATATGGTCATTCATCGCCACGCCAAATTCCTTACGCAGGTACTTTGCTAGATCGGAAGCCGCGTTCGTTGTGGTTTCCAGAGCGGGGAATTGCCACATTCGAGAGAATAGCGCGGCGTCGCTGCTGGTTTGGCGCACCAGGAGTGTTCGTCCGCGGGGGTCGACCAGCACAGCGGCAGCGAGTGTCACGTGCACGGTGGCGCGCTTTTTGCGCGATTCGGGGATTTGTCCGGTGAGGCCAAGTTTTCGGGCCTGGCACCACCGGGCGACAGGGCAATCTTCGCATCGCGGCGATTTTGGCGCGCACAGCGTCGCGCCCAGCTCCATCATCGCCTGGTTCCAGTCGCCGGGGGCATCCACCGCAAGCAAACCCTGCGCGGTGTCTTCCAGCTCCTGCCACCGGGCCGGCGCGCGAATATTTCCGCGCACAGCGCCGATCCGCGCTAATACGCGCGCCACATTTCCGTCGAGCACCGCCAGCGCCTGGCCATAGGCAATGCTCAGCACCGCCGAGGCCGTGTAGCGGCCAATGCCGGGGAGCGCCATCGCGGCTTCATACTCTCGCGGGAAATGGCCACCGTGAAGCGTGACGATGTCCTTCGCGGCGCGATGTAAATTTCTGGCGCGGCTGTAATATCCAAGCCCGGCCCAATGGCTGAGCACTGCTTCATCGCGTGCGCGCGCCAGCGCTCCCACATCCGGGAATCGCGCCACGAAATTGTCGAAATAGGGCACTACCGCCGCGACGCGCGTCTGCTGCAACATGATTTCCGACAGCCAAACGCGGTAGGGATCCTTGGTGCGGCGCCAGGGGAGATCGCGTTTGCGCTCGGAAAACCACGCCAGCAACCGGCGCCTGAACTTTCCGGCTTCCCGCGCGGGAATCGCGAACGTGCTCACCAGACGCATTTTCGCACATCGGTATTTCAAACGGAAATTTCAATCGAAAAGAGCGTCCTTAAATAAAAAAGGAAACTAAAAGCGAATTACATGGAAGATACGAACAGGAAGTACGAGGAATTCCACAAATGCGTGGGAATCGAACCACGAGGATGGCTGGTCAGGACGATCTTGAAAATGTCGGGCGCATCAGCGAGCGAATCCAGAAAGTTTTGGCCGGGTTGCGGCCTGAGCTGAGTCACACGCGCCAAGTAGCGCAGGACGTCATAGATGATTTCTCCGGCGCTGGCGCGTGGCGTTGCAAAACCGACCGAGCGGAACTCGAGCACCGAATTGATTTCGCGGAAATGCCAAGCCAGAGCGGCGCAAAGCGCAACAGCTTTCTCGAATTGGCCGGCAGCCCGCGCATCGTCGCGCGGTTCGGCATGAAGGTCCAAATAAGGATCGAGCGCCAGCATCACCCGCCGCTCATCCTCGCGCGCGAATTCGCGGACTTGCAGCGCTCCGGCGCGTGCAGTGGCTTTCCAGTCCACGTGCCGGGCGTTATCGCTAGACTGGTATTCGCGGATCGCGTAGAGGTCGTGTCCGCGTCCGCGCTGATAACTTTCCAGCTCGCCGCTCACCAGAGGAAGAATTTCATAAAACTCTTCGGTGGACTGGACCGCGGGATACACCACGGCTTCCATTTCCGAATTGAGGCGCCGTGTCTTTTGCAGGAAACCGAATGGGAATTTCGTCCGCAATCCCAGCGCATCCTGCCGGTAAATGCCGCGATGCAGAAACGTCAGATCGATTTTTTGCTTCACGGTCTGTTGCCGGGGAATATATGGAAAGTAGATCGGCTGGCTAAGAATGCCGGGCGAATTTTTCGCGGCTGCGGATTTCTTCCTGGGTTTATCCTCGCCCACCAGTGACACCGAAAAAGTCGGCATCATCTGTTTCGTATTGTGAAGTTCGGCGATGGCCAGGATGGTCTGGCCGGCAAAAATGTGCTCGGGCAATTCCAGCCGGACATCGACACCGCTCAACACCATGCGCGAAAGCAATCCGGAAACCAGCACGCCGGCGAGCAGGCACGCCAGTATCATGAACAGAAGATTGTTTCCCGTGTTGAGCGCCGCCAGCGCGACCACAAATATTCCGCTCAGATATACCAATCCCTCGGTCGTCAGCTTGTAGTCGATCTGATAGGAAAGCCAACGCAGGGGCGTACTCCGAGCCAGCACCGGCACGATCGTAAACGCCACCCACCCGGCTAACGCCAACGCGGAAAGGGCCACCATGCCGGCGACCAGGGGATGGCCTCCCTCCTCTGCCGCCCCGGAATACAGAGCCAGGGACAACGCCGCTGCCAGAGCCGACATGGCGATGGCAAAGGTTCGCCATCCGGGCCGGTCCAGGTCCCGCCACCAGCGCTTGAGGATTCCTAATTTTGTGCGAGTGCGGTAGTTGCCCTGCGAGGCGGACCGAATCGGTGGACTGGAGTTCGCCGGTGGACGCGAATTCATTACAGGGGAACGCGCGTCGATTCGATGATTTCGCTCAGTATCGTTTCGACCTGCGCCAATTTGTTTTTGGTCGTCGCATAGCGGGTATTGACCACCACGCGGTGCGCGAACACGGGCACGATAAGCTGTTTGAAGTCGTCCGGGGTGCAGTAATCGCGCCCCTCCAGAAATGCCCGGGCCTGCGCCGCGCGCTGCAGCATCAGCAGTCCTCGCGGACTCACGCCCAGCGTGAGGTGCTCGTTTTCACGCGTGCGTGTGACAATATCGATGGCATAGTCCCTCAAGCTGTCATCCACGCGCACCTTTTCCACCGCGCTCTGCATCATTTCCACGTCCCCGGCTTCCATTACCGCGGAGACTTCGGCGGCGGCATTTCTCCCGCCGGCATGCTGCCGCATAATTTCCCGCTCGCTTTCGCGCGACGGATATCCCATGCCGATGCGGAGCAAGAAGCGGTCCAGCTGCGATTCGGGCAGCGGGTAGGTGCCGTGGTGTTCGACCGGGTTCTGCGTGGCCAGCACCATGAAGGGCCGCGGCAGTTTGTGCGTGTGGTTGTCCACGGTTACCTGCGCTTCGTTCATGGCTTCCAACAGCGCGGACTGCGTTTTGGGAGTGGTGCGGTTGATCTCGTCCGCCAGGACGATGTTGGCGAAAATCGGTCCGGGCTTGAAATTGAATCGCTGCTCGATCTGGTTGAAGATGCTGGTGCCCACCACATCCGACGGCAACAGGTCGGAAGTAAACTGGATGCGCTGGAACGAACAGTGAAACGAATTGGCCAGGGCTTGGGCCAGCGTCGTCTTGCCCACGCCCGGAACATCCTCGATGAGCAGGTGGCCTCTGGCGAGCAGGGCGACAATCGCAAGCCGTATGACTTCGTCCTTGCCGCGAATTACGCGTGCAATCGAACTCTGCAACTGTGCGATCTGGCTGGATGTGGCCGTGGTCATTGGTTGAAAATCCTTGTGGCTTCTGTTACAAACAGACGTCGGCTCATGGGCGATTAGCTCAGTGGTTAGAGCGCTCGCCTCACACGCGAGAGGTCCAAGGTTCAAGTCCTCGATCGCCCACCATGATCGTTCATCATCGTGTCGCGGCCGCATCCGGCGGGCGAAAGCATGAGCGCACCGGCGACAAAGTCCAACAGCTATTCTAAAG
>JBGOVX010000217.1:0-5596 GCA_041478355.1 Terriglobia bacterium
CTGCAATTCAGGGCGCAAAATCTTCAAAGGCAGCCCCGGAAAGCCCCCCCCGGAGCCAACGTCGGCGAGCCGACCCGCCTCCAGTGGCACAGCCTCCGCCGCATACATCGACTCGCAGAAATGCCGATACAGTATTTCCAGCGGATCGCGGATCGCCGTCAAATTGACCTTTTCGTTCCAGGTCAATAGCATCTTCATATACTGTTGAATCTGCGAGACTTGCGCGTCGTCAACGGTAATCTGGAATTCACGCAGGGCGCGTCGCACGGCTTCGACGGATGGTGGTGCTGGGACTGAAGGCGACATATCGGGCTCAATAGGTACTAGTACTCACTCGGTAAAATCGCTAGCTGCTGCCGTTCTCCGCGTCAAATACCGGGGACCTGCAACGCCGGCCACCACGTCCACGGCGATATGCCAGAACATTACAGGAACCACGCTATCGTACGCGATTCGAGCCGCGCCGAATAGTGTCCCTAGAATCATCGTGCCCACCAGACCTCCGCGACCTTGATAGAGGTGAGCCAAACCAAACAAAGCCGATGAAAGCAGCACGGCGCTCCAAACCGGCAAGCCCGCGCGACTGAACGCTGCCAGCGTAAAACCCCGATAAAGGAATTCTTCGCAAACACCTGCGGTAAGGGCCAGCGCCAAGAAGGGAAGAATCTCGACCGGCGATTGAGGAAGGATTCGCTCGGCCAGAGCTTGCAGCACTCCTCGGGTTTTCGTCGTCAGGCGGCCCATACGGCGAAGATTGAGCCAGTGTAACGCTGCGAGAAGGCCAGCTCCCAAGACCGCAGCGATGGCGACCCTCCATCCGTCATGAACGACGAGCCCCAGTTGAGAGGCCGTAAAACCGCGTGCCCAGGCCCGCCATCCGGCTACCCCAGCGGCAACCCACTGAAAAGCAATCGTAGAAGCATAGAGCGAAACACGCTCGCGGGTTCCGACTGCCGGTTTTGCCAGCAGCTCACGCAGGCGCATCCGGCCACGCCACGGCACGACAACGCCGAGCACGAAGAAAATCAACCACACATCCCAAGGCATCCGGTGATGAAAGCACGTTCAAGGGCGAGGCGCAACCTTTGGGGGGAGCAGGTGGTGGGTCAGTTTCCGATAATCCGACTAATCGGGAGTTGGGGACAGAGCATAGGAATTCTTTTGCACTTGGCGCTAGAATGCCGGGATGGTCAGCGGAGATCGCATTCGGAACGGCCTGCGTTCGTTTTTCTCGGACTGTCGCTTCGCTCTCCGGCAACTTCGCAAATCTCCTGGCTTCGCCGTCGCTGCAATGGTTACGCTCGCCCTTGGGATTGGCTCAACTACGGCCATTTTCAGCGTCATTCACGGCGTTTTGCTAAATCCCTATCCCTATAAGAATGCAGAACGCCTCGCCACCTTCAGGGTTTTTTCCGCCGAACAGTTCAGAGCATGGCGTTTTCCGGCGAAGGCCTTCGTAGATTTCAAACAGCAGAACCATACCTTTGAAGATATGTTCGGGTTGGTCTGGCGGGACATTCACTTCATGCATGCTGGCGGCGCGGAGGAATTGTCCGGCGCCTCAGCTACTCCCGGCACCTTCGAGTCTCTCGGTGTCCCTCCTTTGCTTGGTCGATCGCTTACCGAAGAAGACGGGAATCCCGGTGCGCCATCTGTTTTCGTGATCAGTTACAAGCTGTGGACCAATCTTTTTCATCGGGACCCGAACATCCTCGGGACCACCCATACTCTTGATGGCAAACGCATGACAGTGGTGGGCGTCATGCCTCCGCGTTTTCAAATTGGCGGTTTTGATCTCTGGATGCCTTTGAACATCAACAGAGATACCTTTGTCCCCGGGGCTGGAATTCAGTCCAATGAAATCTGGACTGTTGGCCACCTCAAGCCCGGCGTGAGCCCCGAACTGGCTGCCGCTGATCTACAAGTCATTGCCACACCGTTTCAAGCCGACGACCCAATTTATTTTCCTCCGCGATTCAAGATTGTCGTCAACACGCTCAATAGTCAGTCTGTGGGACCTGACTTCAAATTCGGCCTCTTCGCACTGATGGCGGCGGTTACAGTGCTGCTCCTCATCGCGTGCAGCAACGTTGCCAACCTTCTCCTCGCTCGCGCCACAACGCGGGAAGGAGAATTCGGAGTGCGCTCCGCATTGGGTGCAAGCCGCCTCCGCTTGATTCGCCAACTGTTAGTTGAGAGTTTCTTGCTGGCGATCGGCAGTTGTGCCCTTGGTTGCCTGCTTGCCTATGTCGGGTTGAAAGCGATTGCTGCCGTCATCCCATCGGACACTATTCCGCCCGAAGCGGTAATCACTCTTAGTCCAGGCGCTTTGCTTTTTTCTCTCTTCGCAACAATCGTCACCAGCGTGGTCTGTGGATTGGCTCCTGCTCTTTATGCCGTCCGCGCCGATTCCCAAATTGCCCTGAGGAACGCAGGAAAGGGAATGAGCGCAGCCTCGCGTTACGGGAGACTTCGCAACTCTCTGGTCGTTCTGGAAGTCGCTCTGGCCATCGTTCTGTCCATTTGTTCCGGTCTGATCATGCGCAGCTCATTTGCCCTTCAGCAGGTGAACCTTGGTTTCAACCCTTCGCAGGTTGTATACGGAAATATTTCATGGCCTGAAGACCGATACGAAACCGCCAGACAAAAGCAGGTCGTCTTCCGCAAAATTCTTGACCGCATTACCCAATTGCCCGGTGTCCTAGCTGCAACGGAGAGTACGAGTTTTCCGCCTTACACCTGGGGCTGGACAACGGTCGCCATCACCGGAAAAGCGCCACTACAGAACAGGAATACGGCCTCCATTTTCTGCACCGAGGGTTACTTTCAAACTTTGGGCTTGGCTCTGCATCGCGGGGCTCTTTTCTCTCGGAATGATGTGGATTCCGCCCATCGCGTTGTCATCGTCAACCAAACATTTGTGCGTGAGCGTTTCGGCGATGAGAATCCCATTGGGCGCCAAGTCAGGTTCAGCGACTTCGAGACCTTGTCCGATTGGCCTCGCGACCCCTACTTCGAGATTGTTGGCGTCGTCGCTGACGTCAAGAATACGGGTTTGCAGGACCCGTCCAGACCCGAAATCTACCTTCCCGGGACAGTAACCGCCGGTATGCCGGTCGGCATTATGGTCAGCACCACAGGTTCTCCAGCTGCGATCATGCAACAACTTCACGCCGAAATATCCGCGCTCGACCCCGATTTGGCCCTTGGCGAAGCGGGAACCATTGGCACCCTTCTCGAACACTACTACTACGCCCGACCTCGCTTTCTCTTCATTACCCTCTGTGTCTTTGCCGCGATCGCTCTCATTCTCGTCGCCGTTGGCGTATTTAGCGTCATCGCATATACGGTCGTTGTGCAAACCCACGAAATCGGGATCCGAATAGCGCTCGGCGCTCAGACCAAGCAAATCCTCAGCCTAGTTTTGAGAAAAGGCGTGAGCCTGATCCTGATCGGAATTGCGATCGGCCTTTTCGCAAGCTATTTCCTGACTCGTCTTCTCTCCAGCCAAATCTGGGGCGTGTCCGCCACCGATCCATATACATATGCCGTCGTGTCTTCCCTCGCGCTCCTCATTGGCGCCCTGGCTTGCCTGCTTCCCGCGCACAGGGCCTCCCGAGTTGATCCGTTGGTCGCGCTGCGGTGCGAATAGAATTTATTCTCTTCGCCCGGCGTGCTCCAGTGCCTGATAAACGCAGCGGTAATCGGAAACTGACCCACCACCGGGGAGCGATGTTACGAGCGCGTAAGGGCGGGCATCCTTATAATGCGAAGCGCGAGGTGTCACCTTGGCGGAACACGTAAAACTAACGGCGATGGCGAAGGCCGCGGGATGCGCGGCAAAACTCAATCCAGCGACGCTGGATGCGATCCTGCGCAAGCTGCCGCGTCAAACCGATCCCAACGTTCTCGTCGGGTTTGACACCAACGATGATGCGGGAATCTATCTCCTTGCTGAGGGCCTCGCGCTGGTCCAGACCGTCGATTTCTTTACACCGATCGTGGACGATCCTCATCTGTTTGGCCAGATCGCCGCGGCGAATGCGCTGAGCGACGTCTACGCCATGGGCGGCCGCCCCATCTCCGCTCTATCGATCGTCGGCTTCCCGGAGAAAGGTGATCCGGCGATTCTCGAACAAATCATCTGCGGTGGTATCGCAAAAATGAATGAAGCCAAGTGCAGCGTGATCGGAGGGCATTCGATTCGCAACGAAGACATGCTTTTTGGCTATGCTGTCACGGGGGTGATCGATCCGCATCGCGTTTGGCGCAATGTTGGAGCGCGCGTTGGTGATGCGCTGCTTTTCACCAAGCCCCTCGGCACAGGAGTGATTACCACCGCGCTAAAGAAGGATCGCGCCACGCCAGAATCGCTCGCTGCCGCGGTTTCGGCCATGACCAGACTGAATCGCTCCGCAGCCGCGGCGCTCCAGGAGATCGACGAGAAGTCCGCAGCCGCCCGCGCGATTCACGCGGTCACCGATGTCACGGGTTTCAGCTTGCTTGGCCACGCGCGAGAGATGGCGTTGGGTGATCCCGTGCATCGTATCGACTCTGTTTCTTTCGAGATCGATCATACCGCCTTCGATTATTTCCCCGGTGCCGTCGAAGCTGCTCGCGAAGGTCATCTCTCCGGCGGCCTCAAGAACAATCGCGCCTTCATCGGCGATTGTGCGGCTTTCGATGCCAACGTTTCACCTGAGTATCAAGATCTTCTGTTCGATCCACAAACGTCTGGCGGATTGCTCGTGGCTATCGCGCCAGAAGCAGCCGACGACGCGCTGGCGGCACTCGGACGCCACGGCGTTTCGGGTCATCACGTGGGCCGCGTTGTCGCAAAACAATCGCCGTTGATTTTGGTGCGCTGAAATTCCATCTCATCCACGCATCTTGTAGACTGACTGCCAGCATGGACACGATTACTCACGGAATCGCGGGCGCACTGATCGGGAAAGCAGTCTTTCGCGGCGACGACATGTTTGCGTCACGGCCGATGAATCGTGGGCGAATCATCACATGGTTGTTGATGCTCGGCGCAATCTTTCCGGATTCCGACGTATTTCGCGAAACGTTCTCAAACAACGAGCTACTCATCCTCACTTGGCATCGCAGTATCACGCACTCGCTGATTTGCTTGCCGATTTTTGCCTTGGTGCTTGCGGCGCTCACGCACTGGTTTACGCGCTGGCGCAAATGGGACGCGCCGTCGTTCGCCGTGCTGACGGGCATCTACGCCGTTGGCATTCTGAGCCACATCCTGCTGGATTTGGTCACCTCGTTCGGCACGATGGTCTGGTCACCCTTGCAATGGTCCCGGCCCGCGTGGGATCTGATTTTCATCATCGACTTTACGTTCTCGGCCATTCTCCTGGTACCGCAAATTCTCACCTGGGTCTATGCCAAACCCGAAGGCTTGCAGGGTCGCGCGCTGGGAAGCTGGATTGTTTCTATCATTGCCGCGCTGGTCGTCGCAGGAATTGCGCAATCTGTGGGCGCGCCGATTTCCGTCGCTGCGATTCTCGCCATAGTTGTGATGCTGGCTGCCCTTTTCCTGCTGCCGGCTATTCGTGGCTGGGGATTGCAGGTGCGTCATGCC
>JBGOVX010000228.1:0-5149 GCA_041478355.1 Terriglobia bacterium
ACGGCTTTGGACCTCGCCATAGTTGCCGCCTATCTGGCCGGTGTAACCCTGTTCGGTATCGCATTTCGCAAGCGGCACGGCACCATCCGCGACTACTTCCTGGGTGGCCGCACGGCGCCCTGGTGGGCCCTGGCTGTTTCCATCGTCGCTACTGAAACCTCGACGCTCACCATCATCGGCACTCCCGCGCTGGCCTTTGCGGGAAATCTCACGTTCCTGCAACTCGTGCTTGGATATTTAGTGGGCCGCGTGGTTATCGTCCTGGTCTTTCTGCCTCACTACTTCCGGGGTGAATATTATACGGCCTACGAATTGATGGAAAGCAGATTTGGCGCAAAGGTGAAGGCGGTTGCGGCATCCACATTTCTGGTGACCCGGGCCTTGGCCGAAGGAGTGCGCATTGCGGCCATCGGCCTGGTCGTCCAGGCTGCTTTAGGCACCCAGCAGCGCACCTCGGTCCTGTTGATCGTGGCGCTGGTGCTGGTTTACACGTTCGAAGGCGGAATGAAAGCCGTGATCTGGACCGACGTCGCGCAATTCATTCTCTATCTCTCCGGCTCGCTCGCCGCTTTCTTTCTGCTGCTTCATAAAATTCCCGGAGGGTGGGACTCCGTGGCACACGCCGCGGCGGCAACACACAAGTTTCGCGCATTCGATTTTTCCTTCAGCCTGACCAATCCCGCGAAAACCTACACGTTTTGGTCCGGCGTGATCGGAGGAGGATTTCTTACCATGGCCAGCCACGGCACCGACCAGACCATCGTGCAACGCCTGCTGGCCGCAAAGTCTGAGCGGGAAAGCAAGATGGCGCTCCTGGCCAGCGGCGTTATCATTTTTTTTCAGTTCGCGTTGTTCCTGGTGCTCGGTGTATTGCTTTATGCCTGGCAAGGCGCCCCTGCGATTCACCCCGGCCAAAGTTACGATTGGGTCTTCCCTGATTTTGTCGTCACCACAATGCCCTCGGGCCTGCGCGGCATGGTCATCGCATCCATTTTCGCCATCGCTATGTCCAACGCCAGCGGTTCGCTCAACTCCCTGGCCGCTTCGAGCGTAATCGATTTCCAGCAATTGCGCGGCGCGTCGATTTCTGACGACGGTCATGGACGCTTTCTTCGCCGCTCGCGTTGGATGACGCTGGTTTGGGGCGTTGTTCTTGCCGTGCTGGGCACGTTCGAATGGGGCCCGATGCTCGAAGCGGGATTGACTATCGCTTCGATCACTTTCGGCAGCTTGCTGGGACTTTTCCTCCTGGCGTTCCTGATGCCCAGGGCAACCGCTTCCGGAGTGCTCACAGGCATGTTTGTGGGGCTCGCCGCCATGCTCTACATTCGCTTCTACACACCATTGTTATGGACGTGGTACGTTTTGGCCGGAACAGTAATCACCTTCCTGGCGGGCGCAATGGCCAGCTGCGCGAGCGGCTCTACAGTTGAGGAATCGCCATGACCAATGGCGGACGGATCGAACTGGTTCGCGGCCTCGGGAAGTGGACCTCCGCCTCTATTGTGGTGGGCACGATGATCGGGACCGGCATCTTCCTGAAGCCCGCGGAAATGGCCGCCGATGCGGGATCGATCCTGATTGTGTTCGCCGCATGGGTGGCGGGCGGGCTGCTTTCGCTTTTTGGCGCGCTGGCCTTCGCGGAGCTGGGTGCGGCGCTTCCCGAGGCAGGCGGCGAGTATGCCTATTTGCGGCGGGGTTTCGGACCTGTATGGGGCTTTCTGTTCGGATGGATGCACTCCATTGTTGGGCGGCCCGCTTCGATGTCTTCCATTGCGGCCGGGCTACTTCGCTTTTGCGCGTTCCTGGCGCCTGGCATCGCCGCGCCTATTTTCACGTCCCGGATTTCAGCGCCGTTTTCGCATACCCCTTACGCATTCGTGTTTACCTGGGCGCAACCATTGGCTGTAGTGGCGCTGGCTGCCCTGGCATTCATTAACTATCTCGGTGTGCGGATCGGGGGACAGCTACAGGTCGTTCTCACGGTCGTCAAGGTCACCTCGGTCGTCGCAATTATTCTCTTCAGCTTTACGCTCGCGCGACCTGGCGGCGCAGGATTTCATCCCTTCCTGCCTGCAAGCTACGGCGCGGCGACTTTCGCGGGATTTTTTGGCGCCCTGGCCGCGTCCCTGTGGGCGTATGACGGCTGGGAAAATCTCAATCTGGTGGGTTCGGAGGTTGCAGACCCGCAACGCAATATTCCTCGCGCCCTGATCCTGGGAGTGCTGTTTTGCAGCGCCATCTTTATTCTGTTCAGCGCGGCGGCGCATTGGGTGTTGCCGTTTGCGGCGGTAGCGCAGTCGCAGCATGTCGCCGCTGATGTTGTCGCCGGAATCGCCGGACATAAAGCGGCGCTTTGGGTCACGCTGGCAATGGTTGTTTCCGCGCTTGGCACTTTGAACGCCTCGACCCTTTCCGGAGCGCGCGTGCCCTATGCCATGGCCCGCGACGGCATCTTTTTTCGGAAAACAGCAGTGATTCATCCCAAGTTTCGCACTCCCGGCGGAGCGATCCTGTTCGAATTCCTGCTGGCCAGTGTGTTCGCACTGACGGGAACGTTCGAAGAGCTCACTTCCCTATTTATTTTTGCGACCTGGATTTTTTACGGCCTCGCGGTGGTTGCCATGATGCGCATGCGGGGTATCGAGCCTGATCTGCCTCGGCCGTACCGGTGCTGGGGTTATCCGTGGGTCCCGGTGGTGTTTGTGGTGGGCGCTGCGGTCCTGACGGTCACTATTTGGATCGCCAGACCTGCGCGTTCATCGGTAGGCCTCGCGCTCATCGTTTCCGGACTGCTCTTCTATCGCCACTGGGAAAAGAAGATTGCAAACACTTCGTAGACGACGCTCACTTCCCCGCGGCGGCAACACAGACGAGAAACGATTCCGCGCCAGGCGGCGTGAGTCCTGCCTGCCTACCCGCGTGTATTGCGTCTGCGAGGATGGCCATGCCCCTGGCTAACCGTGGTCCGGGACGGGAGAAATATCCCGATGCCTCCACCACAAACACTCGATCATTCCGCACGGCAGGCAAGTCTTGCCAGCCCTGCGGGAGCGGGAGATTTCGAAACTCCGCCCTGGCCTGTTCGAGACGATAGCCGCACGGCATGATCACGATCACTTCGGGTTGTGCCGCCAGAATCGCGTCCCATTCCACGTGGAACGATGGCTCCCCGGCGCGGCCGAACACATCCACACCTCCCGCGCGCGCTACCATCTCAGGCACCCAGTGCCCTGCAATGTAGAGTGGATCAAGCCATTCGAGACAAAGAACACGCTGCCGCGGAAGACTCGCAATCGCACGCTCCACCGTTGCAATGCCCTGTTCGAACTCCGCGATTACCTCAATTGCCCACTCCGATCGGCCCGTCGCTTCCCCCAGCAGGCGAATATCCGCGCATACGTCCGCGAGCGAGTGTGGGTTGAGCGTTACGATTTTCGGTTGCTTGCGCAGATGAGTAAGCGCGGTGGCTAGATCGTCCGGCGTCGCGGCACATACGTGGCAAAGGTTCTGCGTGACAATCAAATCCGGCTTGATCGCGGACAAAGCGGACATATCGACGCTGTAAAGGCTTTCGCCGCGCTCCAGAAATTCGCGGACTTGCCGGTCAACGGCAGCGGCGCTTTCGGTGTGCGAAATGCGAGAACCGATCAGGACGGGTTTGGTGCGCGCTTCCGGCGGGAAATCGCACTCGTGGCTGACACCCATAACCTGGTCGCCCAGTCCCAGCGCGAATAGAATTTCTGTGGCGGACGGTAGCAAGGAACAAATCTTCATACTCTGCAATCTATCATGGGAATAGGTGGTATTCGCCACCAGCTACTCGGAACAACACCGGGCCTGCTTGCGACTCCAGGCGCCATCTATTTTGTCATCCTGATTTCCGGGAACTCCGTCACCATCTTTCGAAGAAGCTCGGGCAAGATGATTTTGCCTGCCGACGCTGGAGTGTTCGAATGTTCGTTGACGCGAGGGGCACCAGGTTGTATAAGGCCACTCAATGGAGGGTCCCTCGATGATAAAGATTCGGGTGCTGTTTGTAGTGGCGTTTATGGCCATTTCGTCCTTGGCCTCGGCTCAAGATTCAATGAAGAAAGACGACAAGGCCTGGACAGACTTGGAAGCGACGCTTAGAGACGCTAATCTCCAGTGGCTGTGTCAGGGAAAATACTATAAGCCCAAGAGGCAAGATTGTGTGGATTTTCGGGCCAAGTATTGGGCCGATGACTTTTTCGAAATAAACCAAGGCAGCGGCACGCAAACCAAAGCAGAAATGGTCGCCGGACAAACCGCCGGCGCTAAGACTTACCCGGACGTCGTGCGCGGCGAGGGGCCTAATCCGACGGAGTTCAAACTAATGGCGGTTTACGGAAACTTCGCGATGGCGGTCGATCACACCTCATTCAAAATTCGTTTGAACGCACAAGGACAGCCCGACTTCGATCATGTTGCTCCCAATAATCGCACCGGCCACTGGTACCTTGATGATAGTGGCAAGTTGGCCGTAGTGCGCGAAGTCACCTTCCTCCGTCTGTTCGTGAAGGAGAACGGGAAGTGGAGACCTGCGGCTGGTGCTTCCGCTCCTCTTCCACCGTCGAAGTAAGCGCGAACCTAGCGAAATGCATAATCTAAACCCGGTTATTTCTGCTTCTAACGAGAATGCGTCAGCGTGGCGCGGCGGGCAGTGCGAACGCGGTGAATGTCAACCCCGCAGCAGTGAGGACCCATTGCCGCCCGTCGAGCATGTAGGTGACCGCAGCCGAGCCCCAGACCGGCGCGCCTGTCTGAAACCTCCACAGCTCTTTCCCGGTCTCCGCCTCAAACGCGTAGAAGTACCCCTCGTTATCGCCGGTGAATACCAGTCCGGATGCCGTTGACATCAGGCCGCCGGTCAAGTCAAGAGAGACGCTGGAGGGATACGGGCGGTAGCGGTGTTCCCAACGCCGCTGGCCTGTGGTTGGATCAATCGCCCGCAGCGCGGCGAATTGATCGTGTCCCTCGACAAGACTTCGACCGCCACTGGGGACGCGCACACCCATGGCGATCGGCGGCGTCGGCTTTATCGCCTCCCAGGTGGCGCAGGTTTCGTGAGCCGTCACAAAGAACAATCCACTTTCCGGATCGAACGTCGGCGGCTGGAAGTTCGTGC
>JBGOVX010000186.1:0-6955 GCA_041478355.1 Terriglobia bacterium
TAGGATCTGCTGCAACTGAGCGCCTGCTTGTTGAATGCCCTCGACATTGGGGCCTTGAATCTTGAGGCCCACAGGAGTCTTGATGCCCGTCAGCTCCATGTCCAGCCGGTTTTGAACGGGCATCGTCCAGGTGTTGGTCAGGCCGGGGAACTGGAGCCTTTCATCCATCTGGCGAATGAGCTTTTCGTAGGTCATGCTGGGCCGCCACTGCTCGCGCGGCTTGAGCATAATTGTCGTGTCGTACATATCGAGCGGGGCGTTGTCGGTGGGGCTGTCGGAACGGCCCACGGCGCCAAAGACGCTTTCGACTTCCTGAAATGACTTGATGATGCGGTCCTGTTCCTGCAGCAAGGTAGCCGCTTGAGTGATGGATATTCCGGGAAGAGCGGTCGGCATGTAGAGCGAAGAACCCTCGTAGAGTGGCGGCATGAACTGGCTGCCCATGCGCCACGCAAGCGGTAAAGTCACAACCAGGAAGATGAGATTAAGAACCAGCGTCGTTTTGCGGTAGCGGAGACAGAAACGGAGGACAGGCAGATACAAGGCCTGCGTCCCTCGCGAGATAGGATTCTCGGATTCTGGTCTTAGATGACCACGAATGAAAATCACCATCAGAACTGGAACCAGCGTGATGGCAAAAATCGATGAAAACGCTACCGAGAGAGTCTTGGTCCACGCGAGAGGACCAAACATGCGCCCTTCCTGCGCCTCCAGAAGGAAAACCGGCAAAAAGGACACCAGAATGACGATCAAGGAAACGAAGATGGCCGGGCCAACCTGCTTCGCCGCACCGATCAGGACGCGCCGCCTTTCCTTCTCTGTCAGATGGGCTCCTGATTTTCCAGTTGTGACGATGTATTCCGATAAGTGGCGGTAGCCGTTCTCGACCATGACAATAGCTGCGTCGATGAGCACACCTATGGCGAGCGCCAAGCCGCCCAGAGACATGATGTTGGAACTGACGTGCAGGAAGTACATGGGAATAAATGACGCGACGACGGCGATGGGCAGAGTCAGGATCGGAATCAGCGCGGAACGGAAATGGAACAGGAAGACGATCGTCACGAAGCTGACGATGATGGCTTCTTCCAGGAGATCACGCTGCAACGTCTTAATGGATGCCTGAATTAATCCGGAGCGGTCATAGCCGGGAACAATTTCGACGCCGGCAGGAAGCGAAGGCTTGATTTCAGCAAGCTTCTTCTTGACCCCATCGATCACGTTGAGCGCGTTCATTCCGTAGCGCATCACGATAATTCCGCCCACGGTTTCCCCTTCGCCGTTCCACTCGGCGACTCCCTGGCGAATATCGGGGCCGAAAGTTACCGTTCCCAGGTCGCGAACCAGCACCGCCGTGCCGTTCTTCGTAGCGACCGGCACAACCTCGAGGTCCCGCAACGAGCGGAGATAACCGAGACCGCGAATCATGTACTGAGCGCCGCCCATTTCAAGCACCCGGCCGCCGACTTCGTTGGTGCTGTCGCGCACGCGGTCGATCACGGTGGAAAGCGGAATGTTATAAGCGCGGAGTTTGCTTGGGTCCAGATTCACCTGGTACTGGCGAACGAAGCCTCCTATGGAGGCGACTTCCGCGACACCAGAAACCGTCTCGAGCTGATAACGCAGATACCAATCCTGCAGGCTGCGCAATTCCGCGAGACTGTGCTGGTGGGAGCGGTCGATAACCGCGTACTCGTACACCCAGCCCGCTCCGGTGGCGTCGGGGCCAATCATCGGAGAAACGTTTTTCGGCAACACTCCCTGGAGTTGCTGGATGTATTCAAGAACGCGCGAACGCGCCCAATAGAGGTCGGTGCCATCTTCGAAAACCACGAAGACATACGAATCTCCGAACATGGTTTGCGCGCGCACGGCCTTCACATGGGGAGCGGCGAGCAGCGTGGTAACGATCGGGTAGGTGACCTGATCTTCGATGATATTCGGCGGCTCGCCTTCCCACGGGATATGCACAATCACTTGCACGTCCGAAATATCCGGCAAAGCGTCGAGCGGAATATTCTTGAGCGACCAGATTCCGGCCAGCACAATCAACAAAGTTCCGATGAAAACTAGAAATCGGTTGCTCGTGCACCAATCAATCACACGGGAGATCATGGCTACATCTCCCCTTCGGCATTGATGCTCAGTTGCTTGGTTGCCAGGACAGCGGCATTTTTGATTGCAGTGATCGTGAGTTGCCAAGTTCCGCCGCTGTCGAGATTTACTTGGCCTGTGTATGCTCCGCCGCCTTTTTCACTCAGGGGCGTCACAACATTCACGGCGGCCATGCCCATCTGCGGCATGCCGGGCATGTAGCTGCGTACGCTGACCTGCGCCCCCGTTATGGGAGAGCCATCGGAGTTGGTAAGTTTCACGCGGTAAACATTGCTTCCCCTGCGAGACGCTGCTGGATCGGTCGAGAATTCGACTTGAGCGCTACTCTGGACTGCGGGGCTGCTCATGGCTGCTGCCGCGCCTGCGCCAGGCGGAGGAGGTGTATACGAACCGATGGCGGCTTGCAATTGGCTTTCGGAATCAATCAGAAAGTTGGCCGAAGTGACGATGCGTTCGCCGGCCTTCAAACCTTTCAGAACAACGTACTCATCGCCTGCTTGAGGTCCCAGTAGCACGTCACGAGGCTCCAGATAACCCGCGCCTCGATCCACGAAAACAATCTGCCGCGTCCCTGACTGCAGAACTCCGCTCACAGGGATGACCAGCTGACTGCCGAGAGGCGACTGTAAGACCACGTTGACATACATTCCAGGAGAGAGGGTGAGGTTGGAATTCGGAAAAATAAGCCGCACTCGCGCCGTGCGCGTGGTCATATCCACATCGGGGTAAATAAAATCAACTTTCCCCCGAAATACGCGCCCAGGGTTGGAATCAACGGTGAGTGCAGTTGGAGTGCCGGTTTTGATGCGCCCCAGATCGTTCTGGAAGACTTGAGCGATCACCCACACCGTCGAGAGGTCCGCAATCGTGTAGAGCCGAGTCTCCGGCTGCACATTCAAATTAGGAAGCGCATTTCGTTCTGTGATGTAGCCGGAAACGGGCGAGTCGATCTCCAGTGTCTCCGCGACCTGGCCAGTGGATTCCAGACGGGCAATCTCCTGTTGGGGGATGTTCCACTGTTCCAGGCGTTGCTTCGCGGAATCGAGCAGGGATGCCACACCTGCCGCGACACCCGGAACACTGCTGTTTGAAAGCTCTTTTCCATTCTGTTTGGCGAGAAGGTATTCATGCTCGGCGACGACCAGGTCGGGACTATGGATCGTGAACAGAGGCTGGCCTTTCCGCACGTATTGATAGGTTGCGTCCGCGAACACCTTTTCGATGTGCCCGGAGAATCGCGTCTGAACATAGGACAATCGTGTTTCATCAATGGCGACGGTTCCGGTAGCCCTGATTTCATCCCGCACCTGCTTCCGCTCCACTATCCCAAACTTCACACCGATGGATTGCAGGCGCTGGGCGGAAAGCTGAACGGGCGCGAGAGGAGTCTCTATCGGCGGCGCTGGCTGACCGGGAGAGCTGCTCTGAACCGGCTGGTTTGCGAAATTCGACGCAGGAGTTGGCGGGTGCTGCGGCGTGGGGGATGTTCGGGCTTTCCACCAAATACCGGCCAGCACGCCAACCAATGCCAGGTTGCCAATCAGTGCGAGTAAAAACGCTTTTCGATAGGTCCTCATGATCTTGCTCCCATGCTGCGCGATTCAGCGCAGCGACAATCCGGTTACGCCTTCGATCTGTGCCAATGCCGTCTCGTGTTCGGAAATCGTCTGCCAGTACTCCTGGTCCAGTTTGAGCACGTCTAGAAAAGAAGCGAGCAGGGCTTGAAAATCCTGGCGATTCGATTGGTACGCGGCCATTCCGGCCTGCAGTTCCGCGCGCGCCTGGGGAACTAGCCCTTCGCGATAAATCTTGAGCAGCTCTGCCGACTTATCCGCGCTTATGAACTGCTGGCGAAGCTGAAAGGCAATCTGTTGAGTCTGCATTTCGTATTCACTTTTTGCGCGGCTCTGGTCCGCTTCGGCCTGGGCCAGCTCGGGCTGCTGGCGACGGCCTCGATAGATAGGAAATCGAACGCCGAGCGTCACCGAGTAGTAGGCGCGAAACTCGGTCGGGTCGGTGCGCTGCCACATGTATTGAAGATTAAAATCCGGGTAGAAGTCCTTCTTGGCAAGGTCCACCTGCAGCCCCTGCCTTTCCACCATTTTCTGCGCGCCGGCAATTTCGGGATTATTGGCTTCCGCCGCCAGGAGCAATTGGTCATAGGTATAGGCGGGCAAGGTTTCCGAAAGCTCGCTGGCCCCAACATCCGGTGACGACTGCGGACGATTCAGAAGCAGCTTGATCTCCGCCTGAACTTTCCCGGCTTCCAGTTGATTCATGGCGATTTCTCGCAGCAGCTTGGTGCGTTCGAGCTGTGCCTGTAAGACGTCCTGCTGGTTTCCCATACCATTGCGATAGCGAGCCTCGGCGGATTGTTCGACCTGCTGAAGCAGCTGGGTGTCTGCTTCAAGAATCGTGTGTCTCTTGGCGAGATAGGCCAATTG
Source organism: Terriglobia bacterium (assembly GCA_041478355.1). Classification (GTDB taxonomy): domain Bacteria; phylum Acidobacteriota; class Terriglobia; order Acidiferrales; family UBA7541; genus Palsa-360. The sequence continues at coordinate 4,560 of JBGOVX010000186.1, forward strand.
AAAATAGGCCACCTTCACATCAGCCAGAATCGCTCGGCGGGCGGATTCGTACCTCTGCTGGGTCACGTCGGAATCTTTTTTTGCGATTTCGCCGCGAAGGCGAAGTTTTCCTGGATATGGAATGTCCTGTGAAACGCCCAGGCCCAAGTAAGCGAAATCGCTGTTGGTATAGCCAGCGAAGGGTCGCGGACTGCCCACGCTCACTTGCTGCAGAGCGAATTGCGGGTCGGGCAGCGTCGAGACTTGCGTCGGAACCTGCTGCGCCGATTGCCAGCCGTGCCGCGCGGCCTGAATCTGAGGATTGTTTCGCTCAGCCTCGGCGAGAAGATCGGCGAGCTTCACAGGTTGACCGAATGAAGGCGCCTCTTGCGCTCGCGTGGGCGGGGCCGCCAACAGAAATAAAAGACTTGTAAGAACCACTGCGAAGTTGAACTTCATAATCAGTCCTTTCACGATCCCGAGCCAATGCACGTGATGCGCTCAATGGCTCTCGCCAGGAGGATTGCCGATCCTGCGCACAAAAATAGACACACAAGCGCGCTTCGAGGGGCGATTAGGACAGGCTTAGATTAAGAATATGCAAAGAAGGGATTGAAGCGGGGGAGGCGACAAATCCTGATGGAGGGGGACAGGCGGCAAGTGCTGGAGGCGTGGAGCATCTTCTATTTGGCCGGGAGCCGCGAGGTGCGCCGCCGGAGAAAGACCAGGCGCGTTGTATTGGGATTCCGGGAGCGGCGTCTGGGAGACAAAGCAGCAGGGCGTATCCATCGCAGCGACCAGTTGAGTGCCGCAGTCATCCATGTTCATCAGGTCGCAGCGGGTTTGCGTTTTCGGCGCAGAGCATTCAGCCAGTTTCGAAGACAGGAGCGCGCAAGCCGAAAGGGGCGCTTGCGCCAAACCAGCCAAGCTCAAAGCTAACGCGAAAATGAGTGATCGTCGCACCAATAGTCAGTCTAGCACACGGCTCTTTCGAATGCTCCCTCGGCAAAGTTTCGATAGCGGGTTGATTACGTGGAGCGGATCCCATGTGTCGCCCCCGCCAGGGCTTTCTGGTCCTCATGGATATGTTTCCCCACTGCTGCCGCAACGGGCTACGTTCTGGCGTCCCTCCGGGACTCCCAGCAAGACAAAACCAACCCACTTTCAAAGGCTCCGCTTTTTTCTGGTCAAGCGCTGTGAGGGCCATCACCTCTCCATGTGAGTCTAATCACAGTGAGAAAGAGACCCGAGCGTGTTTGGCAGGAGTGAGACATGTCAAGCGACTCCGTAAGCCCTTTGTCCGAAGCCAAGTAGCAGTGACGCGCACATGGCGACTCGAATCTGAACTAGATACCAGTTTGTTAATTGCTTGACTCCGGCAGATGAAATGAGCTATGTGGAGGGGGAAGAATTGGGCTGGGTTCTTTCCCAACCCTCTCAGGTCAGCATTTGCTGATTGATTTATTGATTGATTCATTTTTTGAGATCTTTTGATTTATTTTATGTCCCCTCATAAGAATTGAGGTTTTTATGGCCCGCACTCCTATTCATTCTGGGAATTCAGATTTACCACCCACATCCATGCCGTTTGCTCTGCATCCCGCGACGCCGGCTCACACGACTCCTGAATTCGGAAGTTGGTGGGATCACCTGCTGGTACGCGCCATTTTTTCCATCGCATGCGTGGCCGCGGGTTACCGTTTTCGCCCGTTTGGGCTGTCGAATTTAGTGGCCGGGGGCGTAGGATTTGCATTTTCAATTTCGGTTTTCTTGTTTGAGATTCGCCTGCAGCGCGCCAGCATGCGCCGGTTGATCGGCGCCGCGTTCGGCTCGATCCTCGGCATACTGGGCGCATATCTGATGGGCCTGGTCTTGGCGCGCACTTCCATCCCGGAAGGATCGCGGTCGTTCCTGGACGTAGGGCTACTTCTGGTCATGACCTATATCGGATTGGTGGTGGGCGCCAATAAGGGCGACATGCTCAACCTCCAGGCCTTGGGGGGGCTATTTGGCAGCGAACGCAGCACGCGCCGCATGCCCAAGGTGCTCGATACCAGCGTGATTATCGACGGCCGCATCGGCGACATTTGCGAGGCCCACTTCCTGGACGGCACATTGCTGATCCCGCAATTCGTGTTGCGCGAACTGCAACTGGTGGCCGATTCCGCCGACTCGATGAAACGCCAGCGAGGTCGCCGCGGACTCGAAGTGTTGCAGCGCATCCAGAAAATGGCGCACCTGGAAGTGGAAATCGCAGACGATGATTTTGCAAACGTCGCCGACGTGGACATGAAACTGATCGAGCTAGCCAAGCGCTATGACGGCAAGATCGTCACCAACGATTACAACCTGAACAAGGTTGCCACGCTCCAGGGCATCGAGATCCTGAACGTCAATCAGCTCGCCAACGCGCTCAA
>JBGOVX010000020.1:0-30074 GCA_041478355.1 Terriglobia bacterium
CAATCAGTACGGCAATACTCCATCAGAACCTAGACAGGGCTCTTGTTTTGCTTGCATTGACGCCCACAAGCGAAATTAGCCTCACATACTCCTACAAGAAGACTTTGAGCAAGTGTTGCATCGACCCATTGAGACCGCCGCCCTTATCGGTAACTGACTCCACACACCTTCGTGTTATGAGCACATTTGAATATATACGGTCCGTTGATTCTGTGCGATTTAAGGTAGATTGTGACAGCGGGACATTGCTTTAAGCCACCTAAGAAAGGTCTTCAATCCATGTGGTATCGCGTGCGCCGGAGGGAGGCCAGTATCGCCTGTACTAATTCTGGACTTCCGGATAGGTAACCCTACACGGTGTTTTAGTACATGATTGATCCCGGCCGGAGGGCTGCCTCCTGGCCGGGCAGGGGAGCATCCTGATACGGAACGGCCACGCAGGCGTTTCGGGGGGAATCATGGGCACAGTCGCAGACCAAAAGAAGGCGCCGGCTCCCGAGACACAGAGCCCGAGCATACTCGCTGCCAGCGATCTGCGGGAAATTCTCGATCAGCACCGTGATTGGCTCGATTCGAGCGGTGAGACTGGCATACAGGCGGATTTTTCAAGAAAGAATCTTGAAGGCGCCGACCTGATCGATGCCAGACTACAGAGCGCTCTTCTCAATAAGGCCATCTTAAGGCGAGCCGATTTGATGCTGGCGGATTTGCGCGGTGCAAACATGCTCCAGGCAAATCTGGAAGAAACAAGTCTGCTTGGGACCCAGTTCCAGCAGGCAAATCTTCAGGCCGCAGTCTTCCATGGCGCCACCGGACTCCTCAGCCCGCAACTCGCCGGAGCAAACCTGTTCGGCACCCTCCTTCCTGAAACTACTTCCCCATTCGAGGGACTGAACCAGGTCCGCGAAGTGGGCAGAAAAGCCGGATGGCTCCTGGTTTTGACGTTGCTACTAAACGGGCTGGTATGGTTGAGGATCTTCACAACCCCAGATTCGCAACTCCTCAATGATTCCTCAGCCCTGCCTTTTTCCGGCCTGCAAACGACATTGCCGTTTATTCCATTTTATCTGTTCGGCCCGGTGATAATTCTCTGTTTGTATGTTTGTTTTCATCTCTTCATGCAACGTCTTTGGGATGGAATTGCGCAATTGCCGGCAATCTTTCCCGACGGGAGGAGATTGGACGCCTGCATCCCCTGGTTTGCCAGGTGGTCTGCCCGCACGCATTTTAGATTGCTTAGAAACTTACCATCCCCACTGGGATTCCTGGAGACGGGAATCGCAAAGCTTCTGCTGTATTGGGTCGGGCCCGCAACGATACTTCTATTCTGGGGCCGATATCTGACACTCGAAGATTTACGTGGGACGACGCTGCACGTTTTGCTGGTCTCGGGTGCCATAGCCGCTGCCATGAACTTTCCAAAATTGGCAGGGAAAACGTTTGGAGTCGATACGCTGCGACTCACGAACGAAGAGAAGTCCTCAAGCAGAAAAATTGCCCTGCTCCATCGGTCTGTGCCGCTAGCGGTGGGCCTATTTCTTTTCCCGCTCTCGATCGGCACGATCCTGGGCGCTCCACACGACTACCGTCGCACCGCACAATCGCCCGCTCCCGGAATCAAGACGTGGTCGGCGGACGTTCTCTGGATTATTGGCTACAACCCTTTTGCGCAACTGACCGAAGCTGACGTTTCGACGAAGCCTCCAGGGTGGACGGGGCGAGAAGAAGAAATCGCCCTGGTCAAAGGGGCCAGCTTCAATCGGCTGAGGCTGCGCTACATTCAGGCGTATGGCGCTTTTCTCGTCAAAGCTCACTTCTGGCAAACAGATCTTCGGGATGCTTATCTCGCGGAAGCCGACCTGCGAGAGGCGAATTTCCGCCAGGTTGATCTACAGAATGCAGTTCTCGACCATGCCAAACTGACCCGAGCGACTCTCCCGGAGGCGGACTTGCGAAATGCCAACTTGGACCGGGCCGACCTGCGCGATGCGAATCTGTCTTCTGCAGTGCTTTCCGGCGCAACGCTTATCGACGCCACGCTCAACGGCGCAAATCTTTACAAAGCGGATTTGCGGTTGGCGTTGCTCCAGAGGGCCAGCCTGAAACAAGCGGATTTGCGTGAAGCGAATCTAGAAAACGCCAATTTTACGATGGCGAATCTTCAGGAAGCCTACTTGATCTCCACCAAGCTGAGCAGCGCGCACTTGAGAAATGCGGACCTCTCTCAGGCCATTCTTACCGATGCCGACCTGCGGAAATCGGATTTGAGCGGCGTCCTCCTCCAGGGCGCAGTCCTACGCGGTGCGGACCTGGGTGGCGCAAGCCTGCAAGGCGCCGACCTTCGCGGCGCGGTGGGACTAACGGCGAAGCAGGTTTGTTCCGCGGCCAATCTACGGGAAGCACAAATGGACGAAAACCTGCAGCAGAATATCGCGAGCCTCTGCGGGAATTTGCGCTGATCACTAGCTCGGACCATTCACGGACAATTGATTGAATTTCCAAAACGTTGTTCTCCAACGCTATATCTCGACGGCGAAAGAAAATTCCCCGGCTTGGCGGGGTCCTGCAAAAAGACCGCAACAAACCCGGATCGCGAAGTCGCGCTCGCGAAATAGGTGTAACTCGCGGCGATATCTGGTTTGCCGTCCCCATTGAAATCACCCACGGCGACCGACCAGTAGAGATTAAATGCAGGGATTGCTCCAATGGCGCCCACGCCGCTTCCGGCACATCCATTGATAAATGGGAACAGTGCACAGAGCACAATGCCGAGGAGGGTCGAGCGAGTTGCGCGAGTTCTCCGGTCAATGAGCATTTGGATCTAATTTGGCGGTTGTTGGACCCAAGTACTTTAAGAAGCTAACGTCCATAAAATATTTTATACATGGCATGGAGCTATCTGGTGCTTTGCACAGCAAAAGTGTTGGAGGGCTTCGATCCCAGTCGATTCAAGAGGCTTGAAAACCGGGGGTCGCCGCGCAGGGGATCCGCCAATGGCTCAGTAGACAGATAGATCAGGTACTCGCAGCGCTCCTCATAGGCCTTGTCCAACCACCGAAACGCCTGGTCCTTCTCGCCTAAGCCCACATAAACGAGCGCGATGTATAGGCTGGGGACATAGCGGCTCCCCGAAAGGCCCTGCAACCGGGTGAGCAGTTTTCTGGCAGCATCTTTTTCTCCCGAAACAGCGTATTCATGTGCCAGGAGTGAGAGAACGGCAGGTTCATCCGGAACGTAAGTGAGAAGTTTTTGGAATGTATCGCGGGCTTCGCGGTGCATTCCCTTCCGTTCGTACGCCCGGCCGATATTCACCAGAGCCGGCAGATACGTGGGATCCAGCTCCAGCGAAGCTTTCTCCTGTTCAATCGAGCGGTCAAATTGCCGCCGCTGATAGAAGGCCTCGCCCAGGGCGGTGCTCAGGATCGGGGAGACCGGATCCAACTGAAGCGCGATCTCAGATTCTTCAATGGCCTTATCCAATTCTCCCATGGCGATGAGATAGTAGGCGTAGAAGTGATGCGCGGTTGCGTATTTGGGCTGTAGTTGAAGGGCGCGTTGGAACTCCCGGTTGGCCTCCGAAAAATCCCACTCATAGACCAAGTTGGAGTAGCCGAGAACGACGTGGGCCTCGGCGAGGGATTCATCCAGTTTCAGGGCCTTTCGCGCCGCGTCTTCCGCTTTAGGGAAAGCTTGTACAGGCGAGAGAACGCTGTTGGGTACCGAACCGAGCAACGCATAGGAATCCGCCAGCCCGGCGTAGGGTTGCGCGTAGGTGGGATCAATTTGAATGGCTTTGTCGAAATTGGTGACTGCCGTCGCCAGACTCTTTGCGGTGCGCTTCTCCCAAAAGTACCTTCCAGCAAGGTACGCGGCGTAGGCTTCGCGATTGACTTGCCTCAGGGGAGCTTCCTTATGCGGGAGTTTGTCCAGTATTTCCATGGCGATGGCATTGGCCACTTTATTCTGCATCACCAGGACATCCTGCAGATCCCCTTCGTAACTGTTGCCCCAAACGTGGATGCCGTCCTTGGCCTGGATCAATTGCGCAGTAATCGCGAATTGCTGTCCCTCGATTCGAATGGTGCCGTCCAGAACATAGTTCGCTCGGAACTGCCGGGAAATCTGATCTGCCGGGACGATTGCGTAAGTTTCCGGTAGTTTGATGATCCTAATCTGGTCCGGAAAGAGGCGGTCGAACTCGCTGACCATCTCCTCGGTAAACCCCTGCGTAATGGGTTCATGGTCAATCCCGCCGGTCAAGTTTCGAAACGGCTTCACGGCAAGGAGGATTTTGGCCTTCGATTGGGGAAAGAAGTCGCGAATCTGTGGCAAGAACGAGCGGATCAGACCGGAGGTAACAGCAATTCCAAGGACGCAAGCCACGACGTAATAAAAAAGGCGGCGTTTGCGGGCGTCGGGAACGTCACCCAGATTTGTTTCAACCGACTCCGTGGCCGAATGATCTGTTTCCGGATCCTCCCCATTGTCTTTTCCCAGCCGCTGACGCTCGCGCAGCCAGGCATCGATCTCTGACTTATACGCTTTGACGGTATTTCCCTTGTCGTGTTGATGACGGTGGACCGGGAATTCCTCGGTTTTCTCCCAGCGCTGGACAGTGCGCACCGTCCGGCCCACGTAAAAAGCGATCGCCATCCAGGAGTCGAGGCAATCGTCAGGCGAACGTTCACTTACCTGCTGGGGGACCGGGAGATTTCCTTGCATGCTTTCTCCCTTGCAAGGCAAATGGGGGCCAAAGATCCTCTGATGGGGGGAGTCTATATCACTCCTTTAACGTATTCAATGGGGCGACACACAATTTCCACAAAGTGTCGCGAGATATCGGATCTTGTCGCTTGCGTATGCAGGTCGCGTAGAAGTATGAGCATTCATGCACAGTGAGCAGATTTCGTGCTCGCCGTTCATGCTCATAGGGGGCGGGATGCAATTCGGTGATTTTAGTCGAACGCAGTGGCGGGTATTGCTGATTCTGATGATGGTCAACTTTGTGAATTATGTAGACCGGCAGATTATTTTTTCTCTGTTTCCGGCCATCCGTCACGACTTTGGCCTTTCTTATGTGCAACTTAGCTACTTGGGCGCGGTCTTTACCGTTGTACTTTCACTGGGAAGCTTCCCCCTCGGGATGCTTGCCGATCGGGTGTCCCGGCGGACGGTGATAGGCGGGGGTGTCCTGTTCTGGAGTGCGGCCACCTTCTTCAGCGGGCTGGCTGGCAGCTTCCGTTCATTGCTAGCGGCCAGGGCTCTGGTGGGGGTGGGCGAGGCAGCCTATACACCCGCCGGGGCAGCGGTCATCAGCGCCTCCTTTCCTCATGAAGTCCGGGCCCGGGTCCAAGGCTCCTTCGACATTGGCATGTTTGCCGGGGGTGCCACGGGGATCGCCTTGGGCGGCGTGATGGTGCAATCCCTGGGTTGGCGAGCAGCGTTTTTTCTAGTCGGCATTCCCGGGCTGATCTTGGGTTTGAGCGCATTGCGTCTCCCTGAGGTGCCGCTTCGGCATGAGCAGGAGCAAATGACGTTGCGAGAACTCTTCCGGGTGCCGGCTTTTCTGGCCCTGCTTTTAAGCGGATGGTTCAGCAGCTTTGCCGGCTATTCCTACGTGGCCTGGGGGCCTCAGTTGATCCAGGAATACAAAGGGTTCAGCGCGCGCGAGGCGGGGTTGTACCTTGGGCTGACGGTGGTGCTGGGCGGCACCTGCGGCATTGCGTTGGGCGCGTATATATCCGACCGTCTGGCGAAGCTGCGGGCCTGGGGCCGCGCGGTCATCATTCCCATCGGGTTCGTGCTGGCCGCACCGGCGATTTACTTGTCGCTACATTCGACCGGGAAACCACGGGTTCTCTTCTTCTTTGGGCTGGGCGCATTCTTTCTGAGTTGGTACCACGGACCGCTCACCGCCACCATTCACGACTTGATTCCGCCACGCGGCCACGCCACGGCACTGGGGTTCTATTGCCTGTTCGTCAATCTTTCTTCGATGGCTCTGGCCCCGGTGGTGGTCGGGAAGGTGGCGGACCGCTACAACCTGATCACCGCGCTGCACATTCCGATTGCGGCGCAACTGGTGGGTGGCGCCTGCTTTTTGCTGGTGATCCATTACATTCGGCGTCATGGAGTGCGGCATCCCGCGCTGGCGCGTCATTGGGAGAGCGAACCGGTTCCGGCATTTTCATCCCTGCCAGTTGAGAACGCAGCGGGTTCGGCAATCTGAGTAGGGAACATTTTGATTTTGGGAGAAATTCGAAAGGAGAGAAACGATGGGACAACTGACAGCTATCAACCCGGGCGTCAATCACTACCTGGCCTACAAACCGAAACCCTTCACCCGTGCCGAGCGCGACAAGGTCACCATCCTGTATGGGGGGTTGACCTGGAAGCATGAGCGGGTCATCCAGGGCGCGCTGCACAATCTGCACTACAACGCGCAACCGCTGCCCAACATCGCGCGGGAGGATCTCGACGCCGGCAAGGAGTTGATTGACGTCGGCGCTTGCTGCCCGACGATCTTCACCACAGGAAGCCTAGTGAATTTTCTGAAGAAGGAAGTCTCCTCGCGGAGCGCGGAGGAGGTGGCGCAGAAGTACGTCTATCTCACCGCCGGGGCGTGTGGCCCCTGCCGCTTCGGGCAGTATCACGAGTCCTATGCCATGGCGCTGGATGGCCTGGGCTTGCGTGATCTGCGCATCTTCCTGCTCGAGCAGGACAACCTGGACCAAGGGCCGGCCAACGGCGGCGGACTGGAAATCAACATGCCGTTGAGCCTGGGGATTATCTGGGCGATTCTCTGCGCCGATCTACTCACGGACCTGGAATACATGACCCGGCCGTACGAGGTGAATCCCGGGCAAACCGACCGTGTGTTGAAACAGAGCGTCGAATACCTGTACGAGGTCTTCCGCAACCGCCCGGACCACGGCGTCAAGTACGGAACGATGGCCTGGCATCTTCTGAGCAATTACTTCACCCGCGCCTTGCGCGAGGTTCGCCGGAAGTGGGACACGATCGAAGTGGATCGCCTACGGGTGAAGGCCAAGGTAAAAATCACCGGGGAATTCTGGTTGCAGACCCACGAAGGAGAGGGCAACTACAACATCAAACGCTGGCTGGAGCAGGAAGACAGCGAAGTCGTTCCTCCCCCGGTTGCCGTGTGGCTGCACTACCTGTTGCATCCTGTCATCCGCAAACTCGAGCACCGGCACTCGACAAGTAAGCATCCCCGGTTGCAGGAACTTGCCTTGCACGCGCTCGAACGCATCTATCGCGGCACCTATAACCGCTTCCGGAGGGCGCTCGCCAATCTCCCCAACGAACTGCCCCGCCAGGAAGAGCTCAAGCGCCTGGCGGAGCCTTTTTATCACTTCGAATTGCGGGGAGGTGAAGGCCATATGTTGATTGGCAAGGCGCTTCACACTTACCACCACAAGAAAGCGCACATGACTTGCGAGCTTTCGCCCTACTCCTGCATGCCAAACACAATGTCGGTGGGGTCCATGGCCAATGTGCTCGGAAAGTATCCGGATCTGCTCTACGCCCCGATTGAAGTCAAGGGCGACTCGGAAGTCCATGCGCTCTCCCGGTGCCAGATGATCCTCACCGAGGCGAAGCGCCGCGCGAAGGCAGAGTTCGAAGAAGCCACCAGGAAAACCGGGTTGACCGCCGAAGTCATCCGGAAATACGAGGAACGTCATCCGGAGTTGCGACGCGCCACCTATCGCGTACCTCACCGCGGCTATGCGGGAGTTGCCGCGAATTACGTGATGTATCTCGCGAATGATCGGGGCTTGGCAAGAGCCTGACCGCGGCCATGCCGCAAGGCCAGCAATCTGAGAGGGGAAAGGGGCTAATCCTTTATGGCCAGTGAACGATTCGTCCAAATTCAGCCGTTGTCGGGAACTCTTGCTGCGAGGCCGGGCATCGTACGCGAAGAAATCATTGCGCCGGGCGGGGGCAAGACCTGTGGGATCGACGTTGGCAGTACGACCTGCAAATTTGTCCTCGTCTCCCCGGATGGTCAGTTACTGGCGCAGTCCTACGAACGCCACAATACAAAGCAGGCGGAGAAGGTTTTGGATTTCCTGACGCGCCTGGAAACGGAACATAAACTCACCCCGCAGCAGGACCGCGTTTTCTTCACCGGGTCCGGCTCCGGACTGATTGCGCCTTTGGTCGGGGGAAAGATCATTCAGGAAGTGGTTGCGGTGGCCGCGGCCGTCGAGAAGTTTCATCCCGCTGTGCGTTTCGTCAGCGAAATCGGCGGCGAAGATATGAAGACCATCTTTTTCAGCGGCGATGCCGCCAACAAGAGCAAGCAAGTCCTGATGCAAGCTGCCTGTTCGGGTGGCACCGGCACGTTTATCGAGAAAACGGCGCGCAAGCTCGAGATCCCGCCCGAAAAATTATCGAAAATGCGTTACGCGGGCTACACTCTCCACAAAGTGAGCAGCAAGTGCGGCATTTTCGCCGAAGCGGATGCCAACACGCTGCTCAAAGCGGGAGTGCCCGTCGAGGAAATCATCGCGTCGTTGTTCGAAGCCGTCGTTTATCAGAATCTGGCAACTCTCACGCGTGGGAATACGCCGGCCCCGGAAATTCTCCTCCTGGGCGGCCCCAATCTTTTCTTTATCGGCTTACAAGAAGCCTGGCGCCATCACCTGGCCAAGGTCTGGAAAGAACGCAAAGTTCCAAATACGGAGGATAAAGATCCCGCGTCGCTCATCCTGGTTCCAGAAGATGCTCTCTATTACGCCGCGCAAGGCTGCATCGAAGTCAGCCGCGGCGAGCCGCAATCCTCGGGCCTATATCGAGGGATAGAAAAACTGCGCTGGTGGATTGACGAAGGTCAGCACGAGGAGAAAATGAAGCTTGGCCGAGGCGGCCTCTGGAAGGACCCCGAGGAATTGGAGTCCTTCAAGGTTCGCTACTCCGGCGGGAATGGAAATGGCAACGGGAAACATAACGGACACAGCAATGGCAACGGACACAGTCCTGCGCACAGTACGCCCCCCACGGCGCCACTCGGAAAATTAGGACGCGTATTGGTAGGCTGCGATTTCGGATCGACCACTGCCAAGGCCGTCTGCCTCTCGCCGCAGAAGGACTTGCTTTACTCCTGCTATGCCCTGAGTCGCGGAAATCCCATCGAGGACGCCAAAGTCTTATTCCGGCAAGTTCGGGAAGCAATAGGAGAAGGTGAAATCGCCGGGCTGGCGATCACCGGTTACGGCAAAGACTTGCTGAAAGGCATCCTGGGCGCCGATTGTCCGGTGGTTGAGACCATCGCTCATGCCAGCGCCGGTTTGCATTATTTTCCGGATGCGGACTGCATCTGCGACGTCGGAGGCGTGGACGTCAAGATCATGATCCTCAACAACGGTGCGGTCACCGATTTTCGCCTGAACTCGCAGTGTTCCTCGGGAAACGGAGCATTCCTCCAGGGCGTGGCAGAGCGCTTCGACATTCCCATGAACGAGATGGCGGACCGCGCCTTTCGCGCCGAGGCCATGCCGCAATTGTCCATGGGTTGCGGCGTTTTCCTGCAAAGCGACATCGTGAATCAGCAGCGCAAAGGATGGCAAGCGGATGAGATTCTGGCCGCTCTCTGCGCCATTCTTCCGCTCAACGTGTGGATTTACGCGGGTGGCTTGAACAACCTCAAGCAGGTCGGCAGGAAGTACATCCTGCAGGGCGGAACGCACAAGAATCTGGCGGTCGTGAAGACCCAGGTGGACTTCATCCTTTCGAAAATTCCGGATGCCGAAGTGGTCGTGCATCCCTATTCCGGCGAGGCCGGGGCCATCGGGGCCGCCCTGGTTGCGCTGGAGTGGTTGGAAAAGGGCGGACGGACCAATTTTCGAGGATTCGATGCCGTCGAGAAACTCTCCTACAAGACCGTGACTTCGGTGGACACCGTGTGCCATTGGTGCCCGGTGAATTGCCAGCGCAGCTTCATCGATGTGGAGTTGGAAGGCGGAAGCGGCCGCGAGTGGAGCAAAGTTCCTCTGAATGAAGGATGGGAGCGAGTGATTGTAAATAACTCATGCCCCAAGGGGCTTTTGGAAGATTTGAATGAAATGAAAATCATCAAAGCCGAAATAGAGAGGACCAAAGATGCCTATCCGAATGTTGCCGACCTGGTTCGCAAAGAAGCTTTCCGGCGCGTCTCTGTCTAAAGACCGCTCGCAGCTTCGCGTCGGAATACCAAAGGTTCTGAACATCTGGACGACCCATCAGTTTTGGGTGGGTTTCCTGAAGGCGCTGGGCATCGCCTCGGAAAATATCGTCTTCAGCTCGGACACTTCCGAAGAGCAAGGTCGGGAATTCGGGAAAGGGCGCGGGACGGTGGACTGCTGTTACCCGGTGAAATGCATCAGCGGCCACTACGGCGAATTGATTTTTGGACAGAAGAAGAAAATCAGCATCCTGCTCAGTCCGATGATCCATTCCCTGCCTTCGGTTCTACAAGGTCACGTGGTGGATACCGTCACCTGTACTCGAGTGATGGCCGGCCCGGAGAACATCAAGGCCGGCTTCCTCAAAGAGCGAGACGTTTTCGCTGAGAACGGCATCCAGCACGCCTCGCCCTTCGTGAGTCTTGGAGACCGGCACATGGTCGTCGAGCAACTGCACACCGGGCTGAAAGATGTGTTCGATCTGGACCGCGAAGAGACCGAGCGCGCGGTGCAGGCGGGATTCCGAGCTTTGGACAATTTTACGGCCAAAGCGCGGCAGCACACCCGGGACATTCTGACCTGGTGCGCGAAAAATCAAAAACCGTGCATCCTTGTGCTCGCCCGGCCGTATCACATGGACACCGGCATCGGCCATGAAATCGAGGGTGAGTTGCAGGCGCACGGATATCCCATCCTGTGGCTGCAATACCTCCCGGGCGACGAAGACTTAATGAACTGGTTGTTCGAACAAGACTTGCGCGCCGGGCGGATCAAAAGTCCGTTCGATATCGCCGATGTATGGATGTCTTCCTACAGCAGCAACACCAACGAGATCATGTGGGGAGCAAAGGTTGCAACTCGCTGCCCGTGGATCACCTGCGTCATCCGGTTGTCGAGCTATGAATGCGGCATGGATCAGCCGACGTACACGCCAACGCAGAAAATTGTGGAAGCGACCGGAACACTTTTCTTTAAGTTCGGAGATCTCGACTCCACCAAGCCGAGTGGCAGCATTAAGATCCGCGTAGAGACCATCGTTCACTACATGGCGAAGTACTCGCAGGAGATTATCCAGCGCAAGCTGCGTTTGCTGTCCCCTGGCTGCCCACTGGGTGAAATCCCAGCGCCGGCGCAATCAGTGCCGGCCGAAGAGATCCGAAGTGCTGTCGACGAGTGCCCTTCCGTCTCAACATCCAGGGGTAAGGCCAGCGACCTAATCCCAGGTATCGCTTCATTTGTGTAATAAACGGTGGGCCACTCAAGGGAGGAAAAATGCGCAAGTGGGGCATTGTGATCACAGTGTTTTATGCCCTGATTATTTTGGTGCTCATCGTGCCGGGGACTATGTTTCTCACTGGATACAACAATTCCAGCTGGCAAGATTTCTTCCAGGGTTTAGGCGAGACCTACGGCGCTTGGGGGTTCTGGGTTCTAGCGGGGGCCATCCTAGCGAGTCAGGCGCTTCTGCTTTTCTTGTCCGTCGATACGTCCCAAAAACGGCTGAAGCCCCGAGCTCATATCCTGGTTTCCTGTTCTGTCGCCGCGTTCCTCACAGCTCTCCTTACCACTGCAGTGACCTGGTCCCTGGGGGTTGCGATCCGCGGTGACAAGTTCTCGATCCGTTTCCTCGGTAAGGAAGTGGATATCCTGGCTTTTTGGGGCGCCCTCTGGGTGCTCTGGGGAATTGTCTTTTACCTATATTCCCGAAACTCCATAGCCGTGGTAAGCCGACTCATCTCATGGTTGCTGAAGGGCAGCGTCTTGGAACTCCTGATAGTCGTCCCGTGCCACGTCATTGTGCGGCGCCGTGACGACTGTTCGGCGCCATTGGCGACCAGTTTCGGCATCGCCACTGGCATCGCCATCATGCTTTTATCGTTTGGTCCCAGCGTCCTTGTCCTCTACAAGAAACGCTTGGATGCCTACTCGACTCGCGGCTCGGCATAGGCGCCAGTGGCATTGACTTCAATCTGCAAGGACGGGTGGCCCGGGCTTTGAGCGATTTTGAACTTTCGGGTGCCCCAGTCTTCGGTTTTTGAAGGCTGGGGCTTTTGACGTGACCGTCATCACCTGAATCAATTCATGGGATCGATTCGCACCAAACCGGAATCCTTCCTCGCGTAGAACGAAAAACTGCTCCAGGGCCAATCTTTGGGATGAGCAACCAGGTTCCTTTTCATGGGATTCATGTGCATGTAGTGCAGCTTCTCGACCTTCTTCTTCTGACTCCACACATTGAAATCGTAGAACCGGGGCTGTCAAAACTGCGGCAATCCATGGCCGGAAGGATGAAAACGAAGGGTCAGTTGCGCTGCGGAAGTGGGCCTGCGCGGTTTGTGGCGTAACCGTCGCGACACGAGTTGCTTCAGGACTTGCATAACGGTCGAAGGCGTTCCCTTGGCCGGTTCGCTGATGAGCAGGTGAATGTGCTCGGGCATGACGACGTATCCGACCAAAGCGAATTGGTAGCGGTCGCGCACCTCGCCCAGAATCTTCGCGAAGAGATTCTTTGAGCGAATCGAAGTAAACAGTGGCAAACGCCGGTAGCAGCTGCAGGTGATAAAGTGGAAGTGGCCTTGTCCGTACCGGCGTTTCAATCCTTTAGGCATGGGAATCCAACTTCAAGAACCCCGCCCTTGAAAAGCATCAAGGACGGGGCACCCGCAGACCCGGCATAGTAATTCGGTATCGATATATGGAAGTAGTATTACACTTTGATGCGCCAGTGGATCGCGGCGAACTAAAAGGTAGGCCACCCGCCTTGTGTTCGACAGCACATCCCCGACTACGGTCACAAATGATCAGCTTTGAGTGCATCCGGAATGACCAGCCGGATTTCCATCTAAAAAGCCGACTGAAGAGCGAAGTGGATTACTTCCGGGCACGACGAGAGTAGCGCTGGGTTGGCTTCCGAAAATGAGATCAGACGCCGCGTCGCACGTTCGTCATGCAAAAAAAAGCCGCACCAGTCATTCAATTCGGGCTCTTGCACAGTGCTCATTGATTCAGCAGCGGAATGCTTTTCGCCGGAGGAGGTACCGGGATCGTTTGCAGGAACGCGTAAATGTCCGCGACGTCCTGGTCCGACACCGCCTTCGCCGTGTACGGCGGCATCTGGTTGGTGGGCTGACGGATGTAGGCGGCGAAAGCGGGGAGGAAAAGCGCGGGCGGACCGATACGCAGCGCACCGGTTTGCACGGAGCCTTGACCCTGACCGCCATGGCACTGGTAACAGCCGTAGGCGGTGTAGATCTGTTTACCATGTTGCGCGTTTCCAGGATCCGCGGAAAAGGCAGACTGCGTCGGTGAAGTCTTGGAGCGCAAGTAGGCGTAAATATCCGCCAAATCGGAGTCCGGCACAGCCTGCGCGGTGAACGGAGACATCAGGCCCGCGGGCATACGCACGTTCTTGACGAAATCAGGAAACGGGCGTCCGGGAGGACCGATGCGCGGTCCGGTACCGCCTTCCCCATTGACGCCGTGGCAGCCGCTGCAATTGTGATTATTGAATGCGGTCTGCCCTTTTTGAACGTCGCCGGCGGGCGCGTTCTGCGCGGCCAAGCCCAGCGGAAAAAGTATCAGTGCCGCGACAGCCGTCGTCCGGGCCAAGTGGCGCAAATCCCCAAGACAGGTGTTCATTCTCGCGTCTCCCTTAGCGGCATTGCGTGACAGCGTCGACCAGCGCCGGCTGGCCTCTCTTCACCACTTCCAGGGCGCGCTTGATGGCCGGGCCCAAGTCCTTGGGATCCGAGATCGGTCCTTCGGCGTGGACGCCCATGCCCTGCGCAACCTTGGCGTAGTCGATGGGTGGATCGTTGAGGGTGGTGCCGATCGTGGGACGATCCAGGCCGCGGCTGCGGCGGTCGGCCATGCGCTGCACGTGCATCAACTCCTGGTGATACGCGCGGTTGTTGTGCATAACCGAGAGCAACGGAATTTGATGATGCGCCGCGGTCCACAACACGCCATTGGCGTACATCAGGTCGCCATCGTCCTGAATGTTGACGGAGATGCGCCCGTACTTCTTGTTGGCAACGGCTGCGCCTAATGCCGCCGGAGCGCCGTAGCCGATTCCGTAGCCGCCCGCGCCGCCAATATATTGATAGTGCTTGGTAAAGTCCCACAGCCGCAGCGGCCAGTAGCTCGAATGAGCGGGATCGGAGA
Source organism: Terriglobia bacterium (assembly GCA_041478355.1). GTDB lineage: Bacteria > Acidobacteriota > Terriglobia > Acidiferrales > UBA7541 > Palsa-360. The sequence continues at coordinate 14,352 of JBGOVX010000020.1, forward strand.
CCAGCGACCAATCCTCATTCCTGACCGCACCCCACAGCTCCATGGAAAGGCGCGCTGTGCTGATCGGGCTGGCATCCCAGGCATAGGTTCCAGCAGTGCGCGCTCGATCGAGCGACTCCTGCCGAGCCTTGGCCAGTTTGGCGCCGCGTTCATCGAACACGCGCTTGCGGTCGCTGTTGATGTTGCGCTTCACGGCTTCGATCAGCGATGGCAGCGTTTCTTCCGCGTCGCCGGCAATGGCAAGATCGACCTCGGGAAAGCGCTCGAAATCCTGGTAGTTGCTCTTCATGAAAAGGTCGCCGGAGGTAATGCTGATCACTTTGGCTCCCGGCTGCACGATGGGCTTGGAGGTCCGGAAGAGTTGGTCGCGGACGCTGTTCATCGCACCCCAAAAGTCGGCGACTTCGAGGCCCAGCACCACGTCGGCATTGGCGAGCACTTCATGGCTGCGGTCGGTCTGATTCAACGCATGGCGCGAAGGGAAATTCATGCGCCCCCATTGATCGACCACCGGGGCTTGCAGTGCTTCGGCCAATTCAATCGTGCGTGCCAGGCCGGCGGCTGTGCGCGCGGTATGATCCACGACGATCACGGGATTATTCGCTGCCACCAGCATCCGCGCGGCCTCGGCCACAGCGCCGGTATCGCCCAGGGGTGGCGTATCCAGAGCCAGTTTGGGGATGTGCAAGGGCACGCCGTCGGGCACCGGATTTTCCTGGAGCTCGGTATCGGCCACCAGCAGCACCGGCATCATCGGGGGAGTCATGGCGAACTTATATGCGCGCACCGCGGATTCGGCGAAATGATTCAGCGAGATCGGCTGGTCGTCCCACTTCACGTAATCACGGACCATCGCGGCGGCATCCTGCACGCTGTGGGTCCACTCGGCACCGGGGCGGCGCTTGGTGGCGTCTACTGTATTGCCGATGATGATGTAGATGGGCACGCGGTCGCAGAAGGCGTTGTAGAGGGCCATGGAGGCGTGCTGCAATCCCACCGTTCCGTGAGCCAGCACCACGACGGGCTTGCCTTCGGCCTTGGCGTAGCCGTGAGCCATGGCGACCGACGACTCTTCATGACAGCAGGTGAGGAATTCAGGCGACTTGTTCCCGCCGTAGGTGATGAACGATTCGTGCAGGCCGCGGAAGCTCGATCCCGGATTGGCAAAAATGTAGTCAAAGCCGATGGACTTGACGACGTCGACCATGAAGTCCGAGCCGGGACGGTCCAAGGTGAGCACCTCGGCGTGTGACGACGGCATGCCCGCTTCGGCTTCCGGGGACATCGGCGGCGGAAGCACCTTGCCACGCGGCTTGGCCGCCGGCACGGCTGCCTTTATGGTCGGGTTTGCCACCAGCGCGGCAGCGCCTGCAGCCGCGACCTTTAGGAAGTTACGGCGACCCACCGATTTTTTCGTCGACTTCGCCATGGCGGTGTACCTCCTGTGGCTGCGCAGGTCTATCTGGGATTTCCGTCTTGACCTCTCGGATAGGCACATTTATACACCTGAGACCCTCCCTATTGAACCAAATTGTTCTTTGTCGCATCGGGCCCGATAAATGCTGTTCTTGGAAGCAAGAGACGCCCAATCATCCATTTCATTTAGAGACGCCTGGTAGGAAACCTTTCATTCCAACTATTTGGCCTGCGCGGATACAGCTGACCCACTTCGAATTGAATCTGTTGCGTTGGCCACAACTATGTCGCCGGGCTGCAAATCACCAAAGACCTCGGTCCTTCCGTTCGCCGTCACACCAGTCTTGACGTCAACCCATTCCGCCTTTCCTTGACGCACGCGAATGACGAATGTCCGTTGCAGGTCCGTAGTCACTGCCGAGGAGGGTACGAATAGCGTTGCGTACGAACGATGGATGGGCCATTCGACATTTGCAAATGTTCCGGGCGTGATCTGAGCGTCGGTATTGTGGAAATCGAGCTCGACCTGCATCGTTCGAGTCTTTTGATCGATATCGTGAGAGATGCGTTCAATGGGTGCATGAAATGAGCGTCCCGGATATGGGGCTACGCTGAAAATGACCTGCTGCCCTTCTCGAACTCCGGCGGTGTATGGTTCCGGCACAGGAACGACCACACGCAAGCGACCCATATTTTCAATTTGGACGATGGGCTGTGTGCCAGACTGCCCCGATGAAGGCCCGACAAGGGCACCAGGATGCAAGTTCCGCTGGGTCACGATTCCCTCAAAGGGGGCGCGAATTTCCAAGTAAGACTCCAACTGGGCCATGCCGCGCAAACTGTCGCGCGCCGCCTGCACACTATTTGAAGCGGCCTCCACCTGTGCGTTGTCGGCAGCCGCCGATTGTTCAGCTACTTGAAGATCGTTTCCAGCAACAACTCCTGGCGTCTTTGCAGCCCCAACTAAATGCAGGTAGGTTCCATGGTCGGACGCCAGCTTTGCCTGAGAAGCGGCGAGTTGCGCCTCAGCGCTGTGCAGACCGGCTTCCGCTTGCGCGCGTTGCGCGACTAGTTCCGGAGCCGAAAGACGGACAATGACTTCGCCTGCTTTCACTCGCGATCCGCGGTCAACGAGGATCGCATCGATGAATCCAGTTACCTTCGGGTACACGTCTACAGCCTCGTACGGCGTGATCTGAGCAGGAAGATTCAGGGTCGTATCGAGCTTCTGTGACTCGACCGACGCTGCAGCAACCTGTTGAGGAGACACAGAACCGGCTGCCTGATTGGCCTGCGACTGCTGGACGGCGGAGCTACTACAGCCAATGAGCGTGAGACTGAAGACAAAGACTAAAAAAAGCGATCTCATTACGAATTCTCCAATGCAGTCGCATGTGGGCTATTCGGGTCCTCAGGATCGAGCGAGGGCGAAACAAGGGAAGCTTGCTTTTGCACGAGTTCGAAAACGGTCGGCAAGACAAGCAGCGTCGCCACAGTGGCGCAAATCAGCCCGCCAATGACGGCCCGGCCGAGCGGTGCGGTTTCCTCGCTCCCACGTCCAATCGCAAGCGCCATCGGAATCATTCCGGTGATCATGGCCAGACTGGTCATGAGCACGGGACGGAGGCGCTCGCCAGCGGCATTTCGTGCGGCAGTTTTTGCGTCCGCGCCGTCCTTCCTGTTCTTTTCGGCGAACGTCACCAGCAGAATTGCGTTTGCCACAGCAACACCAATGGCCATGATTGCGCCCATGAAGCTTTCCAGGTTCACGCTCGTCCCGGTGATTAGCAACATGAAGATGACGCCCGCTAACACGGCGGGAACGGTGGACAGCACGATCAGCGCAAGCCGGATGGACTGGAAATTCGCCGCGAGTAGCAGGAGGATAACGAAAATGGCGAGTGCCAGCCCTATGCTCAAGTTGCCGAAGATCTGCCGCATGGCGCTGACTTGGCCGCGCACCTGCGCGGTTACCCCACGAGGCGGGTTCCCAGCTCGTGCGATTGCCTGGTCGATGTCAGAGCCTGCGCGAGCTAGATTGCTCGTCGCAAGGTTGGCAGAAAGACCGATCATCCAAAGTCCGTTCTGACGATCGAGTTCTCCGGGGACGCTTCCGCCGAGCACAGAAGCCACCTGGCTGACGAGCGGGTCCGCTCCAGTGGCGCTCGCGACCGGTATTGTCTCGATGTTCTTAATTGAGGTCATTTGTGCCTGAGGTACTTCAACCTGCACCTGATAGCTGACACCGGATGCCGGATCACGCCAGTAGTTGGGGGACACGAAGCGGCTAGAAGCGGTTGCCGATACAATCGCCTGTCCCACCTGATCCGCAGTAACACCTAGCTGCCCTGCCATTACGCGGTTTATGCGGACATCCACAGATGGGTAGTGGAGTGGCTCTTCGAATCCGAGATCCCGCAGCCCATCTATTCTTGCAAGCTCCTGACTAACCCGTCCGGCGTAGCTCAATACGTCGTTGTATTGAGGCCCGGTGGCTACAACCTCAATTACGGACGGCGCGCCGAAATTCAGTGTCTGACTCATCAGGTCCCCAGGGTCGAAAGAGAAGTGGGAACCCGGGAATTGTTGTGGCAACGTCCTTCGGAGCTTTTCCTCCAAATCGCGGAGAGTAATGGATGCCCCAGGACGAAGCCCGACGTTCATAACGGCTTCGTGTGGCCCGCTCGTCCAAAGAAATATGGCATTGATCGGATAAGACGAACCTTGGGTGCCGACGTAGCTCAGAGTAAGAGCAACATTGCCGGGTCCACCTTCTCGATTTATCGTGTCGAGCAAGCGCCGCACCATTTCTTCGGTTACGCCAACACGCGTGCCATCGGGTGCATCGAACCGCAATCGAAATTGATTTGCCGCTGCTGAGGGAAAGATTTCCCGCGAGAGCCTAGACCCGAAGAAAAGCAGCACGGCGATTGCCACGACTGAATAGAAGCCTAGCAGCAGTGCAGGATGGGCCATGAGACGATCCAGCTGCTCATAAAATCTCTTCCGGAAGCGTTCGAAACCTGTTTCCGCGGGGCCGTCCTCATGCATTTTCTCTGTCTTAAGGAGCCAGTTGGAGAGGACCGGCACAAGAGAGCTTGATAGCAAGTAGGATGCACCCATCGAAAATCCGACTGCGAGCGAAAGTGGAACAAAAAGTGATCGAGCCGGACCAACCATGAAAAAAGAAGGCAAGAAAACGGCGAGCACGCATAACATCGCCAGCAATCGCGGGATCGCGACCTCCCGGCTTGCTTCCAAGACGGCGCGGGCCTTCGGTTCCCCTTGAGTCAGATGCACATGAATGTTTTCAAGGAGTACGGTGCCCTCGTCTACGAGAATCCCAACGGAAAGGGCAAGTCCCCCAAGCGTCATAATGTTAATGGTTTGGCCCGTGACCGATAGAGCTACTACGGCTATAAGCAGAGCAAAGGGGATCGTGATGACAACCACTAGAGAACTGCGCCAATCGCGCAGAAAGAAGAGTAGCGTGAGACCAGTAAGAATCGCACCCAGCACTCCCTCACGCAGCACCGAAAGCAGCGCATCGCGAACATATTGAGATTGATCGAACTCGTAAGTAATTTTGATGTCTTCGGGGACCAGGGACTGAAATCGGGAGAGGCTGGCGCGAACTTCGTTAACCACAGTAATTGTTGAAGCATCGGGGCGTTTCGTCACTGGAATGTACACGGTTCGCTTGTCATTCAGGAGGGCATAGCCCGCTGGAATGTCCGAGGAATCAGAAACGGTTCCAACATCCCGTAGGTAAACCGACGGTCCCGAGCCAGTGCGTAACGGTATATCCAATAAGTCAGTGATATGGCCGACGGTTGAATCTGTGGTGACGATTGTTTGAAAATTTCCAATGTTGGCATTTCCTGCCGGTTCGATGCTATTTCCCGCCACCAGGGCCTGCACGACACTCTGTGGCGAGAGTCCATATGCGTGCAATTTGCTCGCGTCAACGCTGACGACGATCGTGCGCTGATTGCCTCCAAATGGTGGTGGAGAAGAAACTCCCGGCAATGTCGCAAATATAGGACGCACACGGTTCAACGCAAGGTCTTGGATCTCACCAAGAGTGCGCGACTCGCTTGAAAAAACCAGGTACCCGACAGGCAGCGTGCCTGCGTCAAATCGGAACACAAAAGGAGAGACGGTTCCGGGTGGCATAAAGGCACGGGCGCGGTTCACGTAAGAAATCGTCTGCGACAGTGCCTCGCTCATGTCAGTCCCGGCGTGGAAAGTAAGTCTGAGCAGAGCAATGCCTTGAATTGATTTTGCCTCCACGCTCTCAATTCCGTTGATATATAGAAAGTGGTACTCGTAGTAGTAAGAGAGAAAGCCCTCCATCTGCTGCGGGCTCATACCGCCATAGGGTTGGGCCACGTATATGACGGGCAGATTCAAATCCGGGAAGATATCGATACGGGTGCGAAGCAACGCAAGAATTGAAGAAAGAGCCAGAGCCAGAACGATGACGATCACCGTAATCGGCCTGCGCAACGCTGCTCGTATCAGCCACATGGTTAATGTGCACCTAACGTAGCGCCATGCAGGACCTGTAAAAATTCCTGCAAGTCTCCCTGCGCGTATGCGACGTCGAAAAGACCACGCCAAACATTCAATCGGGCGACGGCGTCTTCTATTTCCGCTTGAGCCAGAAGATTCTCGGCTTCAGCCACTTCTACCAGGTTGGCCAGACTCGTTTCGTAGCGGGCGCGCGATTGGGTTTCCGATTGTCGAGCCGCCGCCAGTTCAGTGGGGGTTTCCTGCGCTATCAGTACAGCTACGTTTAACTGATCGCACGCAGCTTGAATCTGGCCAGTCACGTCTTGAATCGCCTGGTCATAATGAGCTTTTTGAGATTGTTCATTGGCTTTCGAAATTTGTTTCTGGGCGCTCAGCGCCTTGACGCCAAAGACATCCGGGAACAAGATTGTTATCCCTGTCACCCAATTCCCACGAGCCGGTGCCAGACCATTCCAGTTGCCGATGATTGACCCGTTGTTCGGAATCTCACTACCTCGACCGAATCCCTCTGCCTGAAGTAGCAGTCGAGGATAATTGGTTCGTTGCAAGACTCTCTCGTCGGCTTGAATCTGTCGCACAGCAGCCATCTGATCGCGCGCCAAAGGATGCCCCGATGGGGAAATATCGGGCAGTGAACCGGTTGGTAGAAGATCAAGCAATCGGCCCGCATCCAGTTTGATTCCACTGCCTGCCGTTCCCATGAGCGCCGCTAGAGTATCCAGAGCTGCGTGCTCTGCGTGCTGAGATTGGTAGAGCCGAATTTTTGCTCGTGCGAGTTCGGCATCAGCGCGCGCAGCCTCGGCTCCAGCCCGCAGTTGGTTATCAACGAGGACATGAATGGATTTATTGAAAACTTGCCAGCGGTCGAGATTGGCCTGGGCTGCCGTTACAGCCTGCTGGTTTGCGAGAGCGAGCAGAAAGTAGTTCCCAACCGCCGTCGCCACCTGGAGCCGCGTCAAGGCAAGATCGGCTTGTGATTTATCATTGGCGGATTGTGCCTGGCCGACCCTCGCAGAGCGCAATCCAAAGTCCAAAAGCTCCCAGGAAAAAAGTGCAGCAGCCTGACTACCCCAGAAACTCTGCCCGCCTGAAGGGACAATCGGGCCCTCAACCGTGGGAGTAATGGGAGTCGGTAGCCAGATGCCCAGCACCTGGTTCTGAGTTGCGCGGCTATCCTGGTATACGCCGCTTAGCTGTGGGAGATACGCTGTTCGAGCAAGAGTTACCTGAGCCTGCGCGGCAGACACTTGTTCCAGCGATGCGTGAACAGCAGGGTAGTTCTTGAGCGCATAGCTCACCGCGTCTTCCAGTGAGAAAACCTTTGGAGGAGCATTATTCGTCTGAGCCGACGACGCAGAGTAGAAAATGGCGAGAATTGATACAATCGCGGCGCATCTTCGAAAGTGATGGAGTAGACTTATGGACACGATTCTCATTTTTCCGCCTTTACCCGCGCAAAGTGTTATCCATTAAATCCGCTCCTTGTGCTGCGTTTGGTGTCAATCGGAAGACGTCATTAAATCGCCCGACCGTCACGCGCAAAATGTCACTGTCGCTATGAACCATTGCCAATAGTTATCGTATTTAGATATCGAGTTTCGACTATTGAAAATAGTCGGAGTTGCTATTTGTGTCAATAAGATTTATGTGTAAGGCGGACGAGGCCGTTTTTTGTCCTATTGTAGTTGACTAAGAATACTGGCCGCCGGTATTGCGTTGCAGATGTGTCGGAAGCACCGCAGATAAGACCCTTTCTCCGCGCCACGAAAGGATGATTCATGAAGTGGTGAGTTAACCTTTTTCCGTTTGCGCTTCATGCGTTCTCCACCGCCTTCCGCATCAGTTCCAGTTCACGTTCCAAATATCGATAGCGCTTCCATTGGTTGTCGCCAGCAGATGGTCATCGGGACTAAAGTGAACCGAGAAGACTATCGCCGGACGTGTCATGTTTAGGACTTCCCGACCAGTGCCTGCCTCCCACAATCGCAGCATTCCTTCGCGATTGCCAGCGCCGACGAGCCGCCCGTTAGAACTGAAACAGACGCCTTCGATTCGGCCCGATCCCTGAAGGGTCCGCAGGACTTGCCCGCTGGCCAGATCCCAGATCGTAACCGTGGAATCATAACTGCCCCCGGCCAGCAACTTTCCATCAGGGCTGAAAGCGACACCTTGCGACTTGTCCTTAGGACCGGCAAAGGTCTTTACATCTTCACCTGTCCGAGGGTCCCAAAGTTTAACGGTTTTGTCATCGCTTGCTGAAGCTAGCCAGCGCCCGTCCGGGCTAAAGGCCACAGCAAAGACATGGTCGCTGTGTCCACTCAGGGTGCGGACTTCTTTGCCCGTATGAGGATCCCATAGCTTTACAGTCTTATCGTACGAAGCTGAGGCCAGCAATTTGCCGTCAGGACTGAAAGCGACACCTTGCACATTGCCCCCATGGCCCAGCAAGTTGTAGAGCTCCTTTCCTGTTTTCACCTCCCAGATTCTGACCGTCTTGTCGTCGGCACCGGAGGCTACAAGCCGCCTATCAGGGCTGATGGCCGCCGCATTCACATCACCAACATGCCCCTTAAACGTCTGGATCTCACGACCCGTCTTGACCTCCCACAGTTTGACAGTTTGATCGCTGCTGGCTGTGACCAAGTAACGGCCATCTCTGCTAAATGGCGCCGCGTGCACATTCTTGGTATGGGTCGTTAGGCTTCGCACAAGATTCAAAGTCGGGCTTTGCGCATGGACTACGATGGAAACCACGGTATTGAATAATACAACTGCAACCCAAATACGATTGGGCGATGTAGTATTGCCATTCATCGTTTTCCTCCATTGATAAAATCGCAGCAACGTTTTTCTAAAATCGCGTCCCTGAGCGATTGCACACTGGGCGGAGTATTGGCTGTTGCCAATGATTCGATTAGGCCTCCCAAAGATATAGGGCCGCGCACGCCTGACGATCTATCCCAGACTCACGATCTACGCAGGCTCAAACAACTTAGCCTTTGAGGGTATGCGGTTCTGGAGTTCGCGATTAATCTTCTCTGCCAGCTTCAAGGCGTCTGCGCTGGTTTTTCCCGGAGCAAGTTTCATTCGTATAGCGATGTTTCCGATGATTTTTCCGGAGTGTTCACGCATTGGCAGCAGAATATGAAATTCTTGCGGTGCATCCTTTATCGGCTCGATGAAGGGTTTGCCGGTACGCTCGGCCTCCAGATCTCCGGCATCCGACTTGCCGCCTCTACTAGGAGGACTTGAAGCTACTTTAAAGCTTTCCGACCGGCCTGAAGGGATTGTACGCAAGTTCAGATAAACGAGTTCTGGATGTTTTGCTCTCACGTCCTCTGCCAGCTTTTGGACGTAGAATCTTTGTGGCGCGACATACACATCGCTCTGTGCAGGCTCCTGTGCAATGGCTCGACCAACAGTGAAAAGCAAAATACCAATAACTGCTGCCGCTTGATAGCAGATTAGCACTTTGCTTATCTGGCGCTGGCCGTCTCCGAATTCCTTTACCCCGCACCTGGTATCACGCATCAGTTTTTCCTTTTTGTTCTCTATATTTTGATCATCTGCTCGCGTTCGAATGTTGTTCACTTTTGTCCCGAGACCTCCGCATACTCGCGACCGGCCCCAACCATATGGATGGCTAAGACGCGCACGGAGAGATCAGCACTTGAGTGTTTTAAACAATCTCGGTAGCACGGGAAGCCTCCTCAGAACAAACAGTAACGGGGCTCTCCCCACGACTAGGCATCTAGGAATCTGCGCCTCCATGTATCACCGGCGGCAAACCATGTCAAGAATATTCTGTCGGAAACCGATATCGCCAGTGGATATTACAAAACCTGCTCCAGGAGATGTCCCCACGACCGGTGAAACAGGCATTTCCTCTCGTACAATTCGAAAAAAAAGCTAGTATGCAGCCGTAGTACGAAAAAGATTCTTGACACCTATTACCCTCTGTGCTAAAAGCCGCTCCATATTCGCGACAGCTCGTATTCTGTCATTCTTCCAGTCTCGTATTCAGTCAAGTAGGAAATTAGGCCCGTCGGAGTCTTACGTATCTCCTTTGGAGGCTCCTCATGCCACTTCGAATATTTGCGATAAACGGAAAGTGCATTCTTCCAATTATCGTATCATTACTTATCAGTTGTGCATATATTTCGCGGGGTTATGCGCAGGTTTCAGGTGCGACTCTCTCTGGCACAGTGAAGGATTCTTCCGGCGCGGGCGTGCCAAAGGCTGAGGTCGTTATTACGGACACAGGCACCAGCATCACGCATAACGTGGTGACCGATGACGCCGGATCCTACACAGCCCCCAATCTATTGCCGGGCTCTTATCAAATCAGCGTTAGGGCGCCGGGTTTCAGCACCCAGGTGCGAACGGGAATCACTTTAACGGTAGGAGCTCAGCAGGTTCTTGATATCACGATGCAGCTTGGGCAGGTCACTCAAACGGTTGAGGTCACCGCCGAAGCACCGAAAGTGGAGCTGACCTCGTCAGCCCTAAGTAACGAGGTAAATGCGACGACGGTGCGCGAGTTACCACTAAACGGCCGCTCTTGGGTCGACCTTGGCAGTCTACAGCCCGGAGTCAACCAGCCGAACACACAGAAACCCCTCACGATCGCGGGTCGGGGCCAGCGCGGCTTTGGGACGCAGGTATCGATCACGGGCGCTCGGCCCGATGAAAATCTATATCGTATGGACGGTATCAATATCAATGACTACGCCAACAACTCGCCGAGTAACGTCTCCGGCGGGGCTACGGGCGTTGACGCCATCCAAGAATTCTCGGTTTTGACGGGCAACGCTCCGGCCCAATATGGCCGGTCCTCCGGAGGGATCTTCAACGCTATTACGCGCTCTGGGACGAACCAGTTCCACGGCTCCGCCTATGAGTTCCTGCGTAATAGCGCTTTGGATGCTCGAAACTTTTTCGACCCGGCGAAGAAACCCCCCTTCCGACGCAATCAGTTTGGCGCCTCTCTGGGCGGGCCCATCCGTAAGGACTCGACTTTTATTTTCGGTGACTACGAAGGTCTGCGACAGTCGCTCGGGGTCACCCAAACTGGCACCACGCTTTCCGACAATGCGCGCCAGGGAATCCTCAACTTCGCGGACCCAACACAATTTCCAGCGGGGTGCGTCCCTACGTCCGTCGCAAACCAGTGTAGTGTGACGGTCGACTTGAACGTGGCGGCTTTCATTGCAGCAATCTATCCGGTTGCCAACGGCTCTGTGTTGGGCACAGGCAATACCGCTCGCTTCTCAAATTCAGTCAGGCAACCGACAACTGATAACTTCTGGACAACCAGGTTCGACCAGAGGTTTTCAGACAAGGATAGCATGGACGGGGTGTACTCCTTCGACGCCGGTTCGCTATATGTGCCTGACTTGCAAGACTCCAAGCTGGGGCTGTTTAGTACGCGACACCACTCGGTAGCGATTGAAGAGAATCACGTATTTAACGCGAGCACTACTAACTCATTTCGCCTAGGTCTTAACCGATCGATCGCAAGTATTGGTTCAACCCCCACTGCGGTGAACCCCGCTGTTTCGGACCCTGCCTTTGCAGCGATTCCCGGGCATTTTGCACCCTCTGTATCCGTGCCGGGGCTTTCCATCTTCAATGGGGGCTTGGGTGGTCCTCCGTTTTACTTCTTCCATTACAACTCCTATCAGGCCTACGACGACGCCTTTCTCACGAAAGGGATTCACCAGATAAAAATCGGTTTCTCGTTCGAGAGAATACAGGACAATGACGGGTCTCTTCAGGGTCTTGACGGCGCATTCACCTTTAAGACGCTGCCAAATTTCCTGACGAACAAGCCGTCGAAGTTTTCAGGGGCACTAAGCTCTGGCGGAACTTCAGAGCGCGGAATTCGCGAGTCGATCATCGGCGCATATGTCCAAGATGATATCCGTTTCCGATCAAATCTGACCGTGAATGTGGGGTTGCGCTACGAATTCGCGACCGTTCCTACTGAAGTGCACAACGAGTTGACGAACATGGTTCCGTTCACCGCTACCCAGCCAGTGCTCGGCTCGCCCTTCTTCTCGAATTTTACGTATCGAAATTTCCAACCTCGTATTGGTTTCTCCTTTGATCCGTTTAAAGACGGCAAGACGGCTATCCGGGGCGGCATCGGCGTGTACGATATGCTGCCCTTGCCGTACGAGTTCTTCCTCGGGAATGCAACGACTGCGCCTTTCTTCACGCAAGGTTCGGTAAACAGCGTTGCCGGGTCTCTGAATGGCACGTTTCCGGGCACCGCGATTCCATTTCTCTCCGGGAATCCGAAGACCTTCAAGTATTCCTATGTACAAACCGATTCGAAGCGAAGATATATCATGCAGTGGAACTTGAACGTACAGCGCCAAGTGGCTCAGGACCTGACGCTTATGGTCGGGTATGTAGGCTCAAGAGGTTTGCATCTTCCGGAACACCAGGATGACATGGATTTCGTCATTCCCACGTTGACTTCCGGGCGTTACGTATGGCCGTCACCGGTTACCAGTGGCACAAAGCTGAACACGAACGCAGGCGTGCTGGTCGGCGAAGAGATGCAGAACCACTCTTGGTATGACGCCCTGCAGGTCGAGGTTACCAAGACATTGAGCCACGGCTTGATGCTGCACGGATCCTATAGTTGGGGAAGGAACATTGACTACTCCTCAGGCACCTTCGCTGGGGACTCGTTTGGAAATGGCGAAACAACCCAGCCATGGTTTCACCCTCAGCTTTGGCGGGGCTTGAGCGACTTCAATATTAGCCAGAACCTGATCATCAATGGCACCTGGAACTTACCATCGCCCATGGGGGGAGGAGGCCTTGCAGGGCATGCGCTGGGCGGATGGCAGCTGGGCGGCATCTTGAAGGTCAATGGGGGCGTACCATTCACCCCAAATTTTGGTGCAGGCGGCGATCCAGCGGGAGTAAATGGCTCTGACACTTCTTTCCTGACGCCGGATCGCGTAGCTGGTTCCGGCTGCGGCACATTGGTTAATGCCAGAAATCCCAACAGCTACATCAAGGCGCAATGCTTTGCAATCCCAACGGCGCCCTCTGCTGCGTTCTACACCGCGAACTGCGACCTAACCAAGGGCAAGGGCCTCGCTTCTCTAGAGTGTTATAATCTTTTTGGCGATGCCGGTCGCAACATCTTGATCGGACCAGGCTTAATCAACTTAGACTTTTCGATCTTCAAGAACAACTACGTCAGAAGAATATCCGAGAATTTTAACATCCAGTTCCGGTGGGAAGTCTTCAATATTCTTAATCGGGCGAACTTCTCGGTGCCTGCAAGCACATCTATTTTTGACGCAGTAGGCACTAATGTCACAGCAGGGGATCTGATCACTACCACGCAGACGCCTTCGCGGCAGATGCAGGTCGCATTGAAGGTGATTTTTTAGCGGAGATCCAAGGCGGTCAACCTAAGTTACCAACTGCCACTAAGCTCAGTGCGCTCGATGAGTTATCGGCAGTTATGAAAAATCCCGGCCGTTGTTATAACCAAATGGAAAGCATAATCGAACTGGAAGAACCAAATTGATTGATTTGCTGCGATGGGCTCGCAACTGAATAGCTAAAGCGCCGCTTTCGAGGCATTTTGTTTTCGATAGTTGGCGCGGCGCATCGATACAACCTGCGGGCGCGTTCGGGCAAGTTGCGCCACGGGTTCATCCACGAAAAGTTCGCCAAACAATTCACGGACTTTCCCTTTCGCAGTCATTAAAACCAGTTGACCGACTCTGGTCGCTCGATACACACGGCGGATTTTTCCACCCATGCCATGTTCTTGGGAACGGAGCAACCCATTTTCTTCGAGTCCGTGAAGGATTGGGTACAACGTTCCTGGGCTGAGTTTGTAACCGTGCCTCGCAAGCTCTTCGATCATACCAAGACCGAAGATTCCTTCCTTTGCTGCGTGGTGGAGAATGTGAAAGCGGATCAAACCGGAATAGAGCTGCCTGACATTCGTGATCTCTTGCTTAGTTGTGGTCATTGTCGCATTCCGTTATCGAGGATCTCCTGTGTAGGCTACAGGCAAATGACCTGAGAGGTTGTAAGGATATTGTAAAAATATTTTCCTTTCTCGATTATTAAGAGAGCGATAAATAGGGGATCGTATTCTCCGAGAAGAGTGCAGCGATTGCGAAGCGAAGCTCCTGTTTGGTACAAAAAACGGAATGCCGTGGGATGCAAATATGGTGCTCAAGAGAAAGTTGAAGCCGCTACTGAGGAAGCCTGGTATCGCGATTCCGAAGGGGAATGGCTTTCCGGCATGCCAACGCGACGATGATGGATAGACTAGATACTCCATCCAAGCTACGGCAAGAACGACTGGGCCATGCCGATCCGCGCATCACGCGGACGATCTACGCTCACTCTGTCAGTGAGGATTCACGGAGGGTTGCAGCTCAATTGGGCGACGCAGTTTGGAGAATTTTGGACGCAAATGGACGCAAAAACAAAAAATTGGAGTCAGCGGTTTTCACCAACTCCAATTATCTCAACTAGAATTTGGTTGCGGGGGTTGGATTTGAACCAACGACCTTCGGGTTATGAGCCCGACGAGCTACCAGGCTGCTCCACCCCGCGAAGGCATGATAGCGGAAGCATCGAGCTTCGTCAAATTTCGGTGTATTTTCCAGGAAACTTCACTTCAACCGAAGATGTCTTTGACCTTATCAAACAACGAGGAGTCGCGCTGCGCGGGACGGTTTTCGACCGGGAGTGTGGCGCCCAGTTGTTCGATCAGGCGGCGCTGTTCGCGAGTCAGCTTGGTAGGCGTCACCACATGAATGTTTACGTACAGATCGCCCTTGCCGCCGCCGTGAGGATCGGGCATACCCTTCCCCTTCAAGCGAACGATCTCTCCGGTCTGTGTGCCCTCGGCAATTTTGACGGTCTCTTCTCCGTTTAACCCAGGCACCTTGATTTCCGCGCCCAGTGCAGCCTGGACCACCGACACCGGCACGGTGCAATACAGGTCCGCGTCCCGGCGTTCGAAAAAAGGATGCGGCTTTACGTCGAGCACCACATAGAGGTCCCCTGGCGGCCCGCTGTTTTCTCCAGGCTCCCCTTCACCCGGCACGCGCAATCGCGTATTCGAATCCACTCCCGGCGGAATTCGCAGGTCGATTGTGCGGGTGCGTTCGATGCGGCCTTGTCCTCGGCAATCCGGGCACCTCTCGCGGACGATCTGCCCCGCGCCCCGGCAGTCCGGGCAGGTTCGCGAAATCGTGAAAAATCCTTGCTGGTAATGAATCTGGCCCCGGCCCCCGCAGGTCACGCAAGCGACAACCCCGGTGCCGGACTTCGCGCCCGTGCCATTGCAGCCTTCGCAGAATTCCAAACGAGGAAGGCGAATTTTTGTATTGACTCCCGCGGCGGCTTCTTCAAAATTTAATTTCATGTCGTAGCGAAGGTCCGCGCCTCGCTGCGAACGGCTCCGGCCGCGGCGCCCGCCAAAAATATCCTCGAAACCAAAAAAATCCCCGAAGATATCTTGAAATTCGTCGAAGATGGTTTGGTTGACCCCGCCGTCGAATCCGCCGCGGGAAAGCCCGGCATAGCCGAACCGGTCAAAAGTGGCGCGTTTCTGGGGGTCCGAGAGAATCGAATAGGCCTCGGTCGCCTCGCGGAATTTTTCTTCCGCTTCCTGTTTTTTCTGCGGATTGCGGTCGGGATGCCACTTCAGCGCCGCCTTGCGGTAGGCGGACTTGATCTCATCCGCGGATGCGCTGCGTTCGATGCCGAGCA
>JBGOVX010000260.1:0-3396 GCA_041478355.1 Terriglobia bacterium
AAGGTGTGACAGGACACATGCGTACGTATGTTCCCCGGGGACGGGATACCGAACAGATCGAGCAGGGCGGCGGGTGGTTCGTAATCGACGCCGCGGGACTGGTGATGGGCCGCGTGGCCACGCGCATCGCGAGAATTCTAATTGGCAAGGACAAGGCGAACTATACGCCCTATCTGGACTGCGGCGACCATGTCGTGGTCATCAATGCCGACAAGATCCGTCTGACCGGCAACAAGCTGGAACAGAAAATCTACCATCATCACAGCGGATTTCCCGGAGGGCTCAAGGAGGTGCCGGCCAAGCGGCTGCGCCCCACGCGCGCGGACTGGATGCTGCGGGAAGCCGTCCTGGGCATGTTGCCGAAGAATAAATTGCGTGCCTTGCGCGCGAAAAAACTGCGGATTTATCTGGACGAAAAAGGTTTGCACCGGCATATGGGACAGAAGCCCCAGTTGCTCCCCCAGTAGCAACGCGACACCGAATCGATGTTGACGTTCTTCGGGTTTTGATTTGAGGAGGAAATTTGAGCACCAGCGCACAGTCTGTGGAAGGCGCGAAGCAGAAATTTTACGGCACCGGCCGGCGGAAGGAATCGGTCGCGCGCGTGTTCCTGACGTTTGGCTCCGGAAAGATTTCCATCAATGGCCGCACGGTGGATGAATATTTCCGCAACGTCAACTGGCGCAATCGCGCCGTGGAACCGATGAAATTCACCGAGACCTCCGGTTCCGTGGACGTGATGGCCACCGTGAATGGCGGCGGCGTGGGCGGCCAGTCCGGGGCGTTCCGCATGGGACTCTCCCGCGCGCTGGCGATCTTCAATCCGGAGCTTCGCGCGGGCCTTCGCAAGAATGGGTTTCTGACGCGAGATTCACGCATGAAGGAACGCAAGAAGTACGGGCAGAAGGGCGCCCGCAAGCGCTTCCAGTTCAGCAAGCGCTAATTGGAAAATTCTGGTCCGGCTTCTGGCCGGACCAAATTCACGGTCGGCAAGGAGCCGGCAATAGGATGTTCAGCCCGGAATGGGGCGCGATGCGCCAGCCTGGGCGGGTAAACATCTATCTCCTGAGGAGGAATTTTGGCAGTTGAAATTACGATGAAAGAATTGCTGGAGGCCGGAGTTCATTTTGGCCACCAGACCCGCCGATGGAACCCAAAGATGAAGGAATACATCTTTGGCGAACGCAATGGAATCCACATCATTGATCTTCAGAAGACGCTGAAGCTGTTCCGCGAAGCGGCTCGATTCGTGAGCGAACTGAGCAGCAGCGGCAAGACGGTGTTGTTCATCGGCACCAAGCGCCAGGCGCAGGAATCGGTCGCCGAGGAAGCCAACCGCTGCGGCATGTTCTATGTCAATCACCGCTGGCTGGGTGGAACGCTGACCAATTGGACCACCCTGCAGAAGTCCATCAAGCGCCTGAAGACGCTGAAGGCCATGATCGAGGACGGGCGCATGGCGCAGCTGTCCAAAAAAGAGGCTGCTCGTCTGGACCGCGAGCTCAAACACCTGAAACAGAACTTGTCGGGCGTCGAGAATATGTCGGCGCTGCCGGACGCGATGTTTGTCATCGATTCCCATTCCGAAGCGATTGCAGTTCGAGAAGCGCGCCGCATGGGCGTGCCGGTCGTCTCCATCGTGGACACCAATTGCGATCCCGACCAGGTGGATTGGGTCATCCCGGGCAATGACGACGCGCTGCGGGCCATTAAATTGTTTACATCGAAGATATCCGACGCAGTGATTGAAGGCCGCCACGCGTACGAGCGGTCGCAAATCGCCGATCAGAAGGCTGCCAGCGATGCCGCTGAAGGCAGCACCGAGAAAGTCGATTACGTCGATACCAGCGCCTATGAATCCTACGAAAAACAGGAAGGCGATTTCGTTGAACCCGGCGCCGAACCGGAACCGGTCGTCGAGCCTGCGGTCGAGCTGGAGCCCGATAATTCGGTAAAAGGCGCCACCGAGTAGGCGAAATCGTCAGGTTTCGCGATTGACCGGGCCGCATGACTGCGCCCAACTTGCAAAAATTGCCCATGAAGGAAAGAACATAGCTATGACGAATCCATCCGAAACGCTCAATATTTCGGCGCAACTGGTGAAGGAACTCCGCGAACGCACGGGCGCGGGATTTTCCGACTGCCGCGCCGCGCTGGTCGAGGCCAAGGGCAACATCGAAGCCGCGATTGACGTCTTGCGGAAAAAGGGCCAGGCGGCCGCCCAGAAAAAGGCCACGCGACAGGCCAGCGAAGGCTTGATCGGCCATTACATTCACGCGGGCGGTAAAATCGGCGTTCTGATCGAAGTGAATTGTGAATCGGACTTCGTCGCGCGAACCGAGGATTTTCAGCGCCTGTGCCACGAGGTGGCCATGCACATCGCCGCTCTGGACACTCGCTACGTCCGCCGTGAAGAAGTCACCCAGGAAATCCTGGACCGCGAACGCGAGATCTATAAGGCCCAGGCGCGCGCCACCGGAAAGCCCGAGCCGGTCATCGAAAAGATTTTGAACGGCAAGATGGAGAAATTCTACGAGGAAAATTGCCTCTACGAACAGCACTTTATCAGGGATGAGTCGATAACGGTGGGGGATCTGGTCAATCAGATGATCCACAAGCTGGGCGAGAACATTTCCATACGGCGCTACGTGCGGTTCAAGGTGGGAGAGAGCGCGGGAACCTCCGCTGAGTCTGCCGCCGCGGCCGCGCCGGCTCCTTAGTTTCGAGCGCATGCCCGCTTCCCGACTTGGTCGGGACAGGTTCCGGCGGGCGCTACGGATTTATTCCGAGGATTGCCAGACAGATTCTATACGGCCCGAAAAAATCTTTGTTAGAATACCCGCCAAGCGTATGAGCGACCAGGACCCAAAATCCCAACCACCCGGCGTCGCACCCGGACTCGTCTATACGCGGATCGTTCTGAAACTTTCCGGAGAATCCTTTCAGGGATCGCAGGGATTTGGAATCGATGCCGAGACTGTCCACAACATTGCGCGCGAAGTGAAGGAAGTAAACGACCTGGGCGTGCAAATGGCCATTATCGTGGGTGGCGGCAACATCTTCCGCGGCACGCGCCAAAAATCGCTTTCCATCGACCGCGCTACCGGCGACTACATGGGCATGCTCTCGACCGTCATCAATGGCCTGGCGCTTCAGGATGCTCTCGAAAAACAAGGTGTCTGGACGCGGCTGCAAAGCGCGATCGAGATGCACCAGGTGGCTGAACCGTTTATCCGCCGGCGCGCCATGCGCCATCTGGAAAAAGGACGCGTCGTCATTTTCGCGGCGGGCACCGGCAATCCTTATTTCTCGACCGATACCGCGGCCGCTCTGCGCGCCATGGAAATCAAGGCCCACGTCATCCTGAAAGCCACGCGCGTCGATGGCATTTATGAC
>JBGOVX010000175.1:0-7349 GCA_041478355.1 Terriglobia bacterium
ATTTCAGGGCGGCTTTCTGGGCCTGGATAATATCGGGGTGTTCGATCGCTCGCAGCCATTGCCCACTGGCGGACATCTGGAACAGTCGGACGGCACCAGCTGGATGGGAATGTATTGCTTGAACATGATGGCGATCGCGCTGGAGCTGGCGCGCGAGGACCCAGCCTACGAGGACGTGGCCAGTAAATTTTTCGAACACTTCGTGCATATCGCACACGCGATCAATGTCCACGGCGCCGATGGCCTGGCGCTATGGGATGAAGAAGATGGCTTCTTCTACGATGCAATCCACTTGCCCAATGGCGACCAGCACTATCTGAAAGTGCGTTCCATGGTCGGCTTGACTCCCCTGTTCGCCGTGGAAGCACTCGAACCGGAAATCATCGAGCGCTTGCCGGGCTTCCAGCGGCGGATGCAGTGGTTCCTGGACAACATGCCGGGTTTTGCCTCGCATGTGGATTCGAGCGAAACCTCGCCCAATGGAGTGCGCCGCCTGCTTTCCCTGGTGAATCGCAAGCAGCTGGTGCGCATCGCCGGCTATATGCTCGATAAGGAAGAATTTCTATCGCCGCATGGTATCCGCGCGCTTTCCAAGGTTCACGCGGCGCATCCCTATGTCCTGGCGGTCAATGGCAGCGAACACCGTGTGGATTATGAGCCAGGGGAATCGCAGAGCGGGTTGTTCGGTGGAAATTCCAACTGGCGCGGCCCGGTGTGGTTTCCGATGAATTTCCTGATGATCGAATCGTTGCAGAAATTTCACCACTACTACGGTGACAATTTCCGCGTGGAATGTCCATCGGGTTCCGGCCGGCAAATGTCGCTCTGGGAAGTCAGCGCGGAAATCTCGCGCTCCCTGACGCATATTTTCTTGCGTGACGCGAACGGCGCGCGGCCGCTCCACGGTTCGCTGGAAAAATACCGGAGCGATCCGTGGTGGCGCGACCTGATTCTATTCTACGAATATTTTCACGGAGACACTGGCGCGGGGCTTGGCGCCAGCCATCAGACCGGATGGACCGGCCTGGTGGCCAAGCTGCTGGAACAGACCGGTGAGTAAGATTTCCTGTTGTGCCGCGCGTGAATCAAAATCCCCGGGTCTGAAGCGCGGGTTAGGCATCCCGGCTCTGTCGGGGACCCGGGCTACAGCAATATCACGAGATGCTGTAGCCCGCCTCTTCAGAGGCGGGGGTTGGGGGGCATGATGAATTTCCACGACAAGATTGTTCTGGTCGCCGGCGGTACAGGCGGGTTGGGCCGCGAAGTAACGATGGCGTTTCTCCAAGCGGACGCAAGCGTTGTGGTTACCTACCAACGTGCGGAAGAGTTTGCCGCCATTGTGGCCGAGGTGGAGCGAACCGGAGCGACGCCGCCAGAGGGCGTGGCATTGGACGTGACCGATCAGCCGGCGGTTGAGAAAGCCGTCGCGAATATCGTAGCCAGGCGCGGGCGTCTCGATATCCTGGTAAACACGGTCGGCGGATACGCGGGCGGAAAAAATCTCTGGGAAACGGATCCGCGAACCTATGATCAGATGCTCCAACTCAATCTGAAGGCGGGATTCGTGCTGGCTCGGACCATCGTGCCGGTAATGATCCGGCAGAACCGGGGATGGATCGTCAGCATTGCATCGAAGGCGGCGGTGGATCACGCCGCGGGTGGCGCGCTCTATGCCGCGTCGAAAGCGGGCGCGCTGGCCTTGTTCGATTCACTCGCCGCCGAAGTGAAGCCGTACAACATCAATGTGAACTCCGTCCTGCCAAGCATCATGGATACGGCGGCGAATCGAAAAGCAATGCCGGGCGCGGATTTTTCCAAGTGGCCAAAAACTGAAGATGTCGCGCGCGTGGTTTTGTTCCTATGCTCGGAAGAAGCCCGCGTGATTCACGGCGCGGCAATTCCGGTGTACGGGAAGACCTGAGAACGTCCGCGCGCTAACTCGGCTCAAAATCTTCAGGGGCTAAGGCCGCGACACACAAAGATTCTTGAAATCTCACACCAAGTCTAAGAGGTTGCTTTCGGCTGCTCGACCAGCTCGACCAATACCTTCTTGCCGTTTGCTGTAGGGACCAGAAAAAAATTCACGCGTGTGCCATTTGCTCCAGGGCGGGTAGCGGGGTAAATCGGCCGGGTTCGAAACCTGGTGCGCAGGATTTCGGTTGCCCGGTCCACACCGGTCACATCAATTTCCACCTGCTGGATGTCCTCTCCAAATTTTTCAAGAAAGCGGGCGATGGCCCCATCTTCGCCCGGCGTCTTGGTGGTGAGGATGTCCAGGCGAGGCGCCGGCAGAGAGTCCACTTCGAATTCGAGTTCGAACTCCAGCACGTCCTGATCGGAAGGGACGATTGCAAGAACCGGAGATCGGTTCGCGACGCGAATTTTTTCGAAGGTTTCCGGCATGACGGCGACGCCGACCGTCAGTCTCGGCGAAGCATTGCCGTCTCCACGCGGGCGCCCAGGCTGCTCGCGGACAAGCAGGCTCCGGAATTCGTTATCTTTGCACAAATTTTCCAGCCAGCTCGAAATCCGTCCTGTTCCTTCAGTGAACAGATATTGCGCCGCTTGAAGGCGTTGTCCCGGATCACCATCCGCCAGGCGATGTATATATCTTGACGCCGGCAGGGGACCAGACGCGATCCGGCCACGCTGCTCGACACCTTCGCCGCTGTCGTTGCGCGGCTTCTCCTTGCTAATCTTGATCATTGAGATGATGACGGCAATCGCGATGACGCCGCCCACAATGGCCAGCGAAACTTCGGTCGAAACGTGCACCCACGGCTCGGCGAGCATTTTCGCGCCAATGAACATGAGGACGACTGCGAGTCCTTCATCGAGATATCTAAAATACGGCAGTGCCCCGGCCAGCAGGAAATAGAATGCGCGCAGGCCCAGAATCGCGCAGACATTCGAGGTATAGACCAGAAACGGATCGCGCGTGACGCCAAACACGGCAGGAATCGAGTCCGCGGCAAAAACCAAATCCGTCGTTTCGAGCACGATGACAACTAGGAACAGAGGCGTCGCCAGCCACCGTCCGCCTTCGCGCGCGAATAATTGAGCTCCGGTCTGGGCGGTTTGTGACATTGGCAGAATCTTGCGCGCCCAGCGAACCAGGAAACCTTTTTCCGGATGAACCGTGTGCTCCGCGCCGAACAGCTTGAAACCCGCGTACAGCAGAAACGCGCCAAACAGGTACAGGATCCATTCGAAGTGCCGGATCAGGACAATGCCCGCGCCGATCATCACGCCGCGCATGACCAGCGCGCCCAGAACTCCCCAGAACAACAGGCGATGCTGATAGCGGGGATCGACGCGAAAATATTGGAAGATCAGCAGGAAAATGAAGACGTTATCCACGCTGAGCGATTTCTCGATGACGTAGCCGGTGAAAAATTCGAGTCCAGGCCCGCGTCCATGCGAGAACAGGATCCACAACCCAAAGCCGACGGAGAGCGCCACCCAGACCGTGCTTTCCAGCGCCGCTTCGCGTATGGACACCGCATGCGCGCGGCGGTGGAATAGTCCCAGATCAAGAAGCAGGAGTAACGCCACGCCCGCGTTAAAGGCGATCCAGAGTGTCCAGGTGCCCATCTAGGCCACGCTCATTTTCTTTGGTAGCGTCACGACGGGCCGGCTCTCAGCGGTTGGAAGCGGAAGCCGAATTGTGTGGTTTCACGGCATTCAGGTTGGTCAGCTCCACGCGAGTGGTTTGGGCGGGTCGTACCACCACGGGGAAATCCCATCGAAGGCGGACATCACCTGAGATGGCTTGCATGCTCAGCATACCGATCCAGTAATTTCCCGCTGCCAGACCCGCGAAGGAACCGCGGCCGTCAAGATTCGTGTCTGTCTGAGCCGCCACGTACTGCATCTGGGCAAGTTCCAGCGTGCGCTTTTCGAGGCCCCGTTGGTGTGCGGCTACCATGCTCTCCCATTTCACATTTGGGTTGATGTGCTCCAGGCCGGCCTCCAGGCCCTGAACACTCTCTGGCTCGGCCTTAATAAATTTGCGCACCTCTTCTATATATTCCTTTTTCTGATCTTCATATTTTTCGGGGTCCTTGACGCGGTCCCTTTCCTTGAACTTCGGATTGGGGAATCCGGTGCCTTGCAGACCTGCATTGTGCCCCATGTAGGAGCCAAAGAATTCAGGCACGCCGATAATTTCGTCCGCCGTGAGCCCCTTGGAGAAGTCCATTCCGGCAAGTTGCACGGTGTGATGCTTTTTCATCCATTCACTTAATTGGGGCGATACCTTTAGAGTCTCGATGAATTTGTCGAGGTCCGGCCCCGGCTCCTGTTGCAGGGCTTCCTGGCGAATATCCTCCAGACTCTTGCGGAGCAAATAAAATGTCAGTTGCCGCACCGGCTCAGGCCGCCCGTCGGTGGGAGTAACCCGCGCGGTGAATTCAATGCTCCCGGTAGACTGCGCCGCAAGATGCGCCGGTAAGGTGATGAACAGAAGCAGGGCGCTTAGAAAGGCTGCGGAAAAACGAAATCGTTGGTCATTCCGAGGCACGCTGCGTGCCGAAGAATCCCTCTTTTCTTGAGTTTCAAACCAAGAGAGATTCCTCACTTCGTTCGGAATGACAGCCAGGGGTCCTCTTTCGGTAAGCTGTAGAGCCGCGCTGCAAAGGTGCGATTTAATTTTCATGAAGCTCCCGGCGAAGTGTACCGCGCCGCGAAGGCATTGGAAATGATTCCTCGTGGACATGTTTCCGCTATGGATATGACGCAAAAGTGTATTCCAGGAATGAAAAAAATTAAAGCAGCCGGAAAGTAACTTCGATGGGGACAACTACGGCAACGGGTTTTCCACTGGGGCCCATGGCGGGCTTGAAACGCCACTGCTTCACTGCCTCCACGGCCTTTTCTTCCAGACCCAGCCCTGGTCCCTTCACGACTTGAATTTCAATCGCGCGACCGTCTGCGGTGATGACGGCCTGAAGCACAACCGTGCCCTGATATTTTGCTTTGCGGGCTTCTTCGGAATACTTGGGGTCTGGGCAATAAGCGCAAGAAGGATAGCCCACGCCTCCGGTGCCTGGATGGAAATAGCCGCCTCCGGTGCCGCCGCCGGCGCCAGGTCCCAGGCCGCCGCCTTCACCGCTTCCGATTCCTGTGCCCGTACCGCTTCCAATGCCGCTGCCGCCGCCGGGGCCGCCGGAATTATTGATCATCTTGGCAAGCGGATCGCCGTAGTTATCCAGGTTCGGGCTGGGAATTTTCAGGTCTGGAGGCCCGAGCAAAGTCACTTCAAACTTGGAGTCCGGCTTTGTATGCACCATGGGAGGAGCAATCTGAGTCATGCTCCACTTGGGCAACTTGCCCTTGGTCGCGGGAATAGGATTTCGCTCGCCGCCGCCACCGCCTCCTCCGGCCTTGTCCTTGCCGGGGGGCAATTTCATTGCGTAATCGGAAATATCAATGGGCGTCAGCAGCAAGTTATTGGCAGGGCTCGCCGTCGCTTTGGTGACCACCGAGTACAATAGCGGAGAAAAAATCAGCAACGTGACGCCGATGTGGAAGGCCAGCGCAATCGCTTGCGCCGGTCCAAAAGCTTTGTCTTTGGTCCAAATATCCTTGACCTTCACTGGCCGGCTGGTCACCTTGAGGGGCGGCAGCTTGGGCGGAGAAACCAGGTCGCGAAGATTCTGCCAAAGGATTTTGTAGGGAGGCTCCCATTCCACTGTCATGCGTGAAGCCACGGCTTTCGGCGTGGGCTTAAACCACTCCTTCAAATTCTCAGTAAGGCCAGAGCCGAAAATCTCCGGCGTGAACACGACGGCCTTGCTGTTCTTGGGCAGCTTGAGGGGACGCTCGGTGAGGAAATCCTTCAGGTTTGAGACAAACCCGGCTGAAAGAGGCTTCTGGCGCCCTGTGAGCCGCGGAGCAGAGCCCCCCGCAGGCAACGTCACTCGAGGTGACGGTGTAACCGGGGCGTTCCATTTAGGCATTATTGTGCTCACAGATTTTCGCCTCACTCTGCCGGAGAGCACTGCAAATTATAAGATTCGGCCTCGGCGTGAATGGATGCCCAATGGCATGCGGCTGACACGCCGTCGATTCCATTGTAACATTGTAATGTTAACACGAGGAAGAGGGTTTCCGGACCAGGCGGTACGGGTGCGTTGTTCAGGATGGAACTATCCCGGCCCTGCCCGCCAACAGCTAACTTATGCCCAAAATAGTCGACTTGAAAAGCACGCTGAACTTGCCGCGCACGGCCTTCCCCATGAAGGCCAGCTTGCCGCTGAACGAACCCAAGCAACTCGCCGAATGGGAGGACAGTAAACTCTATCATCGCATTCAGCAAGCCCGCGCCGGGGCGCCCACTTACGTCCTGCATGACGGGCCGCCGTACCCGACCGGCACGATTCATCTGGGCACCGGTCTGAACAAAATTCTGAAGGACATGGTCGTGAAGTCGAAGACCATGGCCGGATTCCGCGCGCCCTACGTTCCCGGATGGGATTGCCACGGCCTGCCGATTGAAACGCAGGTGGAAAAAGAACTGGGCGGGAAAAAGGGCAGCGTGCCTCCGGCGGAATTCCGCCGCATGTGCCGGGAATTTGCTTTGCGCTACGTGGACCAGCACCGGCGGGACTTCAAGCGCCTGGGTGTTCTGGGCCAATGGGAAGACCCCTATCTGACGATGAGCCCGCAATATGAGGCCACGATTGCCGACGCCTTCGTCACGTTTCTCGAAAAAGGTTACGTGTATCGCGGACTTAAGCCCGTCTACTGGTGCATTGTGGATTCGACGGCTTTGGCCGAAGCGGAAGTCGAGTATGAAGACCACACCAGCCCGTCGATCTGGGTAAAATTTGCGGTCGAGCCGGGCGCTGCGGCGGAGAAACTTGGTCCCCACGTGGACGCAGTCATATGGACCACCACGCCCTGGACGCTGCCGCACAATCGCGCGCTCGCGTTTCATCCCGATTATGAATACGTCGTGGTGGAGACCAGCGCGGGCGCGCTGTTGCTCGCGGAGGACCTGGTCGGGCCGACCATCAATGCGTTGAAGCTCGAAACAATTGCGGTGCGCGGGCCGTGGAAAGGAAAGGACCTCGCGGAGTTGAAATTCCGTCATCCGTTCCTGGATTTGCGCGTGCCCGCAGTGCTGGCCGATTACGTGACGCTCGATCAGGGCACAGGCATCGTGCACACCGCGCCCGGACACGGCGTCGAGGATTTTCAGACCGGGCAGAAATACGGCATCGAGGCCTACGCGCCAATCGATGACCACGGGCGATACCTCGAAGGCCTGCCCGAGTACAAGGGGAAAACCGTATTCGAGGCCAATCCGATTGTCGTCGGGCTGCTGCGGGATCGCGGCACGTTGC
>JBGOVX010000192.1:0-6562 GCA_041478355.1 Terriglobia bacterium
CTGGATGATGCGCTCCGTGCGGCGGGCGGCGATGCCGGATGGTCCCGCGAGCAATAGGCCGGCTTGGTTTTTCCGATGGCTTTCAGGCGTATGGATTGCCGCGACCCAGGCTGTTGCTTCCGCTGATGGGCCTTTTCCCTGCCGCGGCACAGATAGCGGACACTACACAGGGTCGAGCGGCCATTGCGGCATTCGCCGCCAATTCATGGTAGAACACATTTGATGGAACCCCTTCTTCTAGTCGAAGACAAACACGAACTGCGGGCCATGCTCAAAAAAGCGCTGGAACGCTCCGGGCACACGGTGGATGAGGCACCGGACGGGCTGGCGGCAGTCGCAAAAGTACGCGCCCGGCGTTACATGCTGGTATTAACCGACCTCAAGCTGCCCGGCTGCTCCGGCCTGGACGTGTTGCGCGAAACCAAGCAGGCCGATCCTACCATTCCCGTCATCCTCATCACCGCGTACGGGTCGGTCGAAGAAGCCGTTACGGCCATGAAGGAGGGCGCCTACGACTTTATTCAGAAGCCGGTGGACCTGGAACACCTCAATCTCCTGGTAGAGCGCGCCGCCCAGCAGCAAGAACTCCAGCGGGAAAATCTTCTGCTTCGCGAGGAATACACGCAGCGATATGGCTTCCCAAGAATTGTCGGCGAACACAAGAGCATGCAGGACGCCACTCATCAAGCGCAACGCGTGGCGGCCACCGATTCGACCGTGCTGCTGCTGGGGCAAAGCGGAACGGGCAAGGAACTGTTTGCCCGCGCCATCCACCATCTTTCTCCCCGGCGGCAGCATCCGTTTGTCGCGCTCAATTGCGCGGCGATTCCGGAGGGCCTGGTCGAGAATGAGCTGTTCGGACATGAGCGCGGCGCCTTTACGGGCGCGGGTTCCCGCAAGGTCGGAAAAATGGAGCTTGCCAATCGCGGAACGATTTTTCTCGACGAAATCGCCGAACTGCCGCTGGCCACGCAGGGAAAATTGCTGCGCGTGCTCGAAGAGCGCAGCTTCGAACGGGTCGGCGGAACACAACTGATCGAGATTGACGTGCGCATCCTGGCGGCCACCAACAAGGATTTGCGGGCCGCCGCGGCAGCGAAGATGTTTCGCGAGGATCTGTACTTCCGCATCGCGGCCGTGCCCATCACGATTCCTCCCTTAAGTGAACGGGGCGAGGACGTGCTGATGCTGGCGGACTACTTCCTGGACCGGTTTCGCCGTGAATTTCGCAAACCAAATCTGAAATTTGGCGGCAGCGCCAGCGCGGCGCTGCGGGGTTACACCTGGCCGGGAAACGTTCGCGAACTGCAAAATACGATCGAACGCGCCGCCATTCTCTGCAACTCGGAGACCATCCATGCCGCCGACCTGCAACTCCCCGCTCCGCGTCCGGCGCAGGGCCAGATGCCGGAGGGCATGCTGGAGGAAACTTTCGATTGGAACGGCACTTTACAGGAGGTTGGCGCGCGCGCGCTCGAACACGTGGAGCGTTTTAGAATTCAGTCCGCGCTAAATGCTTCCAAGTGGAATAAAACACGCGCCGCCGAACAGCTCGGCGTGTCCTACAAAACCCTGCTGAACAAGATCCGCTCGCTGGGCCTTGAAAATTGACGCGGACGTCGCGTTCAAATCGCACGAATCAGCAAGACAACTCCGGCACAGATCGAAACCACACCAACCAGCCGCGCCAGCAGCGGTCCGCGCTTCCATAGTTTTTCGGTGGCGATGATGGCCGCCACACCAACCATCACCGCGATATTCATTACGCCAAGAATCAATTGCATCAGCATCAGCGCCCAACAGCATGCCGCGCAGAATGCTCCATGGTGCAGACCCACACGGAATCCGCCCCAGGGTCCCGGCTGATACGCGTGGCCCAAAAACAGCAACGGCTCGCGGCAGTGCTTCAAGCAAGCCTGCTTGAATGGGGTCAGTTGCCAGATTCCCGCGAGTACCAACGAGGCGCCCGCCGCAATTGGAACCCAGTGACTTAGCTGTGCCGAGGCCATGGCTGCGCGAGACACAGCAATTCCTGCGGCCAAGGCAACTGCCCCAAATACTCCCCAGACAGCGAAGTATCCTGCCCCGGCTAGAATCGTGTTGACCTCGGGCCGGCGCTGACCGGTGTGTCGCGCAACCCGGCTATAAAGCTCCAGCATCGGCCACGAGGATGGAAGCATCATCGCGATCATCATCGCCTGCCACATCAGCAAGAAAGCGAACGCTGCGCCTGCCGTTGATTGCCCGGGCATCTCCATCCACATCATTGGCATGATCCAACCGCCCGGCATCTGCATCCCGCCTGACATACCGTGCGCCGCATAAAGGGTGTATGCGGCCGAGACAACGAACACACACGAGGCAGCTATTCGCGCCCAGCGTTCCGCGTTGTCAACGGGAGCAGCCGCGGCCTGCTTTGCTATGTCCAGTGGAGCGGCACCAGGGGCCGCGATATGTGTCGAGGGACCCACGAGTGGAATTAGCCGGCCGACTCGCCGGAATACTCAAAATTGGAAAATTCGCCATACAGCCCGGAATGATCGTAGTTCAGGAGATCGAATTCGGTTTTCAGCCGCATAACCTTGGAACGCCCCAGGGTTATGCGCTTCGAAGTGAATCCGGTCGGCTTGTCCAGATAAATTTCCTCAGCCTCGCCGGAGACTGGATTGAGGATGGGACCCAGTTCGACTTCATACAAATTTCCAATCCGTACTTTGCTGCCCAGGCCCTTGGATTGGAACTCAAACGGCGCAAACTTGGGGCCCAAAACGTATTTCGTGACCGCTGAAAAAATCATCCACGGGCCGCCCGACTTTCCCTCGGATAGCGTTGTAAGCGCTGCTCGCTGCGCCGCATTGGCCTTCTCGTCTATAAGCGTCAGGCCGGTGACGTTGCCTTTGTGCAGCGCCGCGGGCGAGTGTGCCAGCCACGACATCGAGAGGCCCGTCAAAGGCACGTCGCCGAACCGGCCCTCCGCGATGTTCCAGCAGTAGCCCCCTTCGCATTTCCCCTGCGTCGGAGAGGCGTCGAAGCTGCACGGGCATCCCCAATCGCAACTGCACGCCCCAATAAGAACGCCTCTTGCATTCCATTCGATTGCCACCAGACACCTCCGCTGATTTGAGCTGCGACTTGAACCGCGAACTATTTACACCTAAATTCAGCGAGTGTAAACAGATTCCTGGGATTGACCTTCAGCCTTTACGGCCCACATGCAACGTCACGATTCCGCCAGTCCATCGTTCGAATTGGACGTCAATGAATCCGGTTCGTTCGAACCGGGACACCAGCTCTTCGGGAAGGGGAAACTTGCTTACCGAGCTGGGAAGATACGAATAGGCGGACGCACTCCCTGAAATCAAGCCGCCCAGCCGGGGGAACACATGCTTGAAATAAAACCGGTAGAGAGCGCCAAACACCTTTCCCGGGGGTTCAGAGAACTCCAAAATTGCGGCGGCCCCGCCGGGCTTCAACACTCGATGTATTTCCTGCAATCCACGGTCATAGTTGGCAAGGTTGCGAAGTCCAAATGCGCAGGAAACCAAATCGAAGCTGGAATCGGCAAAAGGGAGCGCTAAAGCGTCTGCTTCCATGAAGTTAACGGACGCGCCGGAGACAGCCGCTTTGGCACGCGCTCGAACCAGCATTTCCGGGACAAAGTCCGAGCCGGTGATTTCAGCTCCGGCGGGAGCCTCCCTGCGAAATGCGAATCCCAAATCCCCGGTGCCGCAGCACAGGTCCAGAACTTTTGCCTGGGGATCGTGAAGGAGGGAGGCGAATCTGGTGGCGACGCGCCGCCTCCACAGCTTATCGATATCGAGCGAAAGGAGATGATTCAGCAGGTCGTAGCGCGGGGCAATGCGTCCGAACATTTCCCGGACGTGGGCGGCGGCGGCGATTTCGCCCGTTACCCCTTCGGGACGCGTACCCGGGACGCCGTGCCGCGGTGCGGGAATCATTTCCGGATGGACCTCGGGGGTTCCGCCGCGGCAACCTCGCGCAGAACCTCCGCCAGCATGCCAGGATCGGCGTCGACCCCGCAAACGACCTTCCCAATGCGCTCGGGGAGAACAAAACGCAGCCGCCCGGCGCGGGTTTTCTTATCGGCTTGCATGGAGGCAATTAAACGGGCGGCGGAAACATTGGGCCAGGGCGGCAGAGGCCCGACGCGCGCGATCAACTTCGCGAGGCGCCGGCCATCGCGCTCCAAAAACATTCCGTTGGCGACGGCGAGCCTTGCAGCCGCAATCATTCCCCATCCCACCGCCTCACCGTGCAGGTACTTCCGATAACGCGTCACCGTTTCGAGCGCGTGCGCGAAGGTGTGTCCAAAGTTCAGGATTTCGCGCAGGCCGGATTCGCGCTCGTCACGTGATACGACGCGCGCCTTTTGCGCGACCGAACGTTCGATGATGAAATCGAGGGCGGCGGAGTCGCCCCGAATAATTTTCTCCATCTTCTGCTCGAGAAATTGGAAGAGCCGCGCGTCGCCGATCACGCCGTATTTGATGACTTCGTACAGGCCCGAACGGAATTCGCGCGGGGGCAGAGTTTTTAGAAGCTCCGGATCGGCCAGCACAAGCTTCGGAGGGTAGAATGCGCCGACCAGGTTCTTTCCTTCGGGAAGATTTACACCGGTCTTGCCGCCAATCGCGCTATCCACTTGCGCCACCAGTGTGGTGGGAATATGCACCAGCCCAATGCCGCGCGCATAGCTGGCGGCGACAAATCCCGCTACGTCTCCGACGACTCCTCCTCCGATGGCGAGCAGCAACGCCCCACGGCCGGCCCCGGCGCGCACCAGTTGCCGGCAAGTTCGGTCCACCGTCAAAAGATTCTTGGCGGATTCGCGGTCGTCCATCAAAATAATGGCTCGATAGCCTCCCTGAAAAAACTTTTCGACGCTTGCGCCGCAATGCCGCCACACCCGAGGGGAGGAAACCAGGAACACCGCGTCGTTGTGCCCAATTTCCGACACAGCCTTGCGCAGTCGGCCAAGCACACCGCGCCCGCACAATACTTCGTAAGTCCCATTCGCGGACCGCACCTTAATTGTCTTCATGGGTGTCGCATTCAGTTGAATGGAAAATGTAACACAGTTGGAGGTCTGTTCCCGAGAGAGTCGATGTAGCCCCGACGCTGAATCGAGATCTGGGCTGGCGGGCTATGAGGCCGAAACCCAATTGCTGCGTTCGATAATGGTCGGCGGTTCGTAGGTACGCCCCGAGGCCAGGCGCCTTTCCTCGCGGCGCGCGGTCCACAACAATATCGGGCCAAGTAAGGCCGCTGTGAGGCGCGCCATCACGGGGAATTCCTTTTCAACTTCCATCCGCAGCGAGTGGATCTGCTCGCTGACGTTTTGGTTGACCTTCTTGAACTCCCGTTCCATCACCCAAAGCGCCGCATTATAAGCGCTGCTCAATTTCTTCGTCTCGCGCGCGAACCGTTCCCGGACCCGGGGATCCGGGTAGTCCTTGTAGCGTTGCCAGCCCTGAAGCATCGTCCGGCACATGCGATAAAGGCTCGGTCCGTTGCGCTGAAAATCGCGCCAGAACGCCCAGTCCAGGAACATCTTTGATTCATCGCGGGAAATCGCCGCGTGCCGGAAATTAAATTTGTATTGTCCATGGATATCGGCGGGGTCAATGTCTGCCAGCAGGCGGCCCTGTTCGGCCATCTCCTTGTAAAGCGGTGTGCCCGGCACCGGTGTATACAACATGAACTGGTGGAAGTCGGTCTGGTAGTCAACCGCGCACTCGATTTCCTCGGCCATGTTGTCTGGCGTGTGGTGCTCCAGGCCAATGATGGTAGACCCTTGCACGCGTATGCCGTTTTCGCGCAGTTCCCGAGTGAGTTGCGTTGCGTCCACGCCCTGCAACTTGCCGTAGCCGGATTTGGGAGATTCCAGCCCCATCCATATCCAGGAGACGCCGAGTTCCACCAGTTCCTGCATGGAATATTTCCGGATGGCATTGGCGGAAGCAAAGACCGATAGTTCCCAGCTCTTGCCCGCCTCTTTCATGCGTTCCAGCAACCGCATGGCGCGCTGACGATAGAGCAGAAAGTTTTCGTCCATCACAAAGAACGAATGCACCTTGAGTTTCGATTCGATCTGGCACATCACGTCAAACAGTTCATCCCCGCTCTCATAAAAGTTGACAAAATTTCCTTTGCCGCCAAAAAAAGCCGACGTGGTGCAGAAGTTGCACCCCATGGGACAGCCCACCGACGGAATGACGGTGGCTGCCGTGCCGCCTTTCCGCTCCGGCAGGCGCACTCCCAGGATGCGCGCCCGCAGGCCGGACACAATGGCTGGATGCCGGATGGGCGCGTGCTCGTCTTCTCCCAAATATCGTCGCATCCAGGCGATGCCTTCACCGCGCACGATGTGGTCGGCATCGATCATCGATTCCAAGCCCGGGATAGCGGCGACATGTCCGCCAACCACGATGACCGAATCCGGCGACAATTCTCGCACGATCCGGCACATCTCCCTGACCTTGCCAATGTTCACGATAATGGATGAAATACCGACAATGTCGTAGTGGTTCGCGGTTAATTC
>JBGOVX010000119.1:0-11350 GCA_041478355.1 Terriglobia bacterium
CACCGACTGCCCGCCGGGGCCGGACGAGCAGAACGTATCGATACGCAAATCCTTCGCTTCGATTTTAATGTCGATATCGTCGGCCTCGGGCAGCACCGCGACCGTCGCCGCCGAGGTGTGAATGCGGCCTTGCTGCTCGGTGGCCGGCACGCGCTGCACGCGGTGCACTCCGCTCTCATACTTCAACTTCGAATACACTTTTTGCCCTTGAATCGACGCGACAACCTCCTTCAACCCGCCCAGCGAACTGGGCGAGCTTTCCAGGATTTCGACTTTCCACTTCTGCGACTCCGCATAGCGCGAATACATGCGAAACAGTTCGCCGGCAAACAGCGCCGCTTCGTCGCCGCCGGTGCCCGCGCGGATTTCGACGATCACGTTTTTCTCGTCGTTCGGGTCCTTCGGCAGCAGCAGGAATTTTAATTCGCGCTCGACCGTCTCCTTGCGCTCGGTGAGCTGCCGCTCCTCGTCCAGCGCAAGCTGCTTTATTTCCGGGTCTTCGGCTTCCAGGACCATCTGCTTGGCCTCGCCGAGACCCTTATCAACCTGCTTCCACTCGCGGTATTTTTCGACCATCGCGGAAAGATCCGCATGCGCCCGCGCCAGCTTCTGAAAGGCCGCGGAATCGTTGTGTACTTCCGGCGACGAAAGCTGCGCCGTCATCTCCACGTAGCGATTTTCAATCTGGTCGAGTTTTTCGTACAGCGTTAACCCTGCCATGGCTTGCACCCACAAGATTGGAATTTAACCGGGATAGAATTGCACCTATGAAACGCAGAATCGTACGGCGACCCCGCAGGACGGAATCATTGAGAGGGTTCGGCTAATAAAATGCGGAGAACATATTTATATCTCTTATGAGAATAGTCTCAAATCGCCGGAAATGCAATCCGCGTTGCCAGAATAGGTGATCGGTATATCATAGGCGTGCGATTGCGCGTGACGATGAATCAAACCACATCAATCCCCGGGGTGACCGCGTCGAATATCGACGGCGAACTGCTGTGGGGATTCTGGTATCCGGCGCTGCATAGCGATGAAATTCGCGGGCACGCTCTGGCTACCTCCACGCGTCTCGATGTCCCGCTGGTTCTGGGTCGAGACGCCACAGGGAAAGCCTTCGCGCTGCGCGACGTTTGTCCGCATCGCGCGTTCCCGCTTTCGGCGGGCCAGTGCGACGGGCAGACGGTTGAGTGCACCTATCACGGCTGGCGCTTCGACGCGCACACCGGACAATGCCGCGAGATTCCCTCGATCACGGCGGATTCCAAGCTGCAGTGCGACCGCATCTATGCCGGAAGTTTTCCCTGCGAAGAACGCGACGGTTATGTGTGGGTTTATTTGGGAAATCCCGAAGGCCGCGACATCGACAGCGCGAAGGTTCCGCTGGTTCCGGAACTGCCAAAATTCAGCGAGCGCTATCGCATCGCGCATCTCACCGCCGATCTCACCTGCAGCATGGACACCGGGATCGTCGGCCTGATGGACCCGGCGCACGGACCGTTCGTGCACCAATCCTGGTGGTGGCGCAGCCGCCGCAGCATCCGCGAAAAACAAAAAATATTCGAGCCTATCCCCAACGGTTTCCGTATGAGCTCGCACGCGCCTTCGGCCAATAGTGGGCCGTACAAGCTGCTGCGGTTTTACGGCCAAGAAGTCACCACGCAAATTGATTTTGTCCTGCCGAATGTGCGCACCGAGCAAATTCGCTGCGGCGCGTACTGGTTCACCAATCGCACCACGGTCACTCCGATCCGGCGCGACCTTTGCCGCCTGGATTTCGTGGCCGCCTGGAATTTATTTCGATGGTTTCCGGTGACGCCCATTCTGCGTTTCTTCGGGAAACGCTTTATCGCGCAGGATCAAGACGTCATCGAGCGACAGCAGCCGGGCCTGAAGTTCCAGCCGCGCATGATGTTGATTGACGACGCGGATCGCCAGGCGCGCTGGTATTTCCAGTTGAAGGCGGCATATCTCACGGCACAACAGACCGGCACACCAATGACACACCCGCTCGATGGCCCCGTGACCCTGCGCTGGCGATCGTGATAGCGGCACCTGTAGGGGCACGGCATGCCGTGCCCCTACAGACTAAACTCGGCATCGTTGGATTGATTAGCTTGGCGGACTGCTCTTTGAAAGCGTCTCCGCTGCAAACGCGCGATGGATAAGGAACAGGACAGTCGAGGTAGCTGCGGCGACCGGCAGCGCGAGCAAGAGATGATGCTCGGCTATCCCGCGAACACCGAGGAACAGGAAAACAGCAATCTGATGCCATGCGCCTTGGAGTTCAATGTCGTCCGTGAAGTGCGACGCCCATCGAATGCCATAAGCCATCGGAATAGTAAGACCGGCACCAGCCAAAGCCCACTGCCAGAATTGTTCTAAATGAAACCAAATCATCAAGCGGCGCAGCAGAAACGCAAACAACAGCGATAGAAAAGCGCCGAAAATCAGGACCAGGAAGTAGGTCGTCAGAATAGCGGCCCCTGCGCCAGACGGGCCCATTCCCATTTCAGATGGTGACGCTTTTTCCTGGAGGACCATGGCCACGGTGAGGAAGAATCCTCCGCAGATCCAGGAGGTCAGGTAATAGACGAGGCTGCCGTGGCGCGTCATTGCCGGATTAGACGCGGGTAAACCGGAAATGGCTCGATCAACGACACGGCAATCTGGGATTGCGGCGTCAAATGCGCCGCTCGATCTGGGGAAATTCCTGCCACACTTTGACGCCGCAAAAATGCGAGCCTTCGGTGCAGATTGGCGTGGCAACTCCGGCGCGGATGTAGCACGGCGGCCCGAGATAGCGCCCCAGCGCGGGAATCGCCTCGCGCACCTGGCGTACTTCTTCCATGGACGCCTGGTAGATCTCTTCTTGCGCGTTGAAACAGGTGCGCATGGTCCACTTATGCAGCAGGTGAAGCAGCGAGCCGGACTCGACCAGTCGAATGGCCTTGGCATTCGGCAGCAGGTAGAGCGCGATCTCGCGCGGAACGCCGCGATCGAGCAGCTCGTTTTTCGCCGTCCAGGCGTCGGCCATCGCGCGCTCGTATACTTCGCGCGCGCGCGGGTTGCCCGCGATGAGCATGGGCGTCAGGAAATCGGGCGCGCGAGCGTCGGTAAGCGTGAGCAGCGGGCGCGAACCGGGAACCATGCGGTGCCGCTGGTCCTGGCTATCGGCGGTGTGGCTGATTTTCTTCGCGAAGGTGAAATTGGCGTGCTGCAGGGCGCGCATGATTGGCGCGTGCACGCCGACGTTGAGCGTTTCCAGGCGATACGAATTGCGCGCGGGATTGAGCAGCCGGTCAATTGCTTCGTCATCGGAACACGCGCTTTCGGCGAGACCGAGCACTGCGCGATACGCTTCGGCAACCACGCGCGGCGCCTGCGGAGAAAAGTCGGTCAACAAGGAGACGCGCCCGCCCAGCCGCTGGTCAAATTCCCGCGCAAACGCTTCGGAATCTCTCGCGGCGTGGCGCGACCATTCCGGCATTTCCTCCTGCTCCATCGGCGTGTTATCGAAACGGTCGAAAAACTGCGGATCGATCTCGCGCACGCGCGCGACCATCTCTCCGATTACCATGCGCGCCTCGACGGGAGTGTCTGACGCCGCGGCCATGCGCCACAACCGGTGCAACACGATGCCTGAAAGCGTGTGTACCATGGTGGTCGCCGCGGCCACCGGCAGCACGTATCGAGCGACTTCTATCGCCCGTTTTTCCGCCTGCCGGTCCACCTTCTGCACGCGCTTGGGATGCGACATGGGGCTGATGTGCCAAATGTCACCCAAAATCTCCCGCGCGTCGCCTTGCAGCAATGCGGTCAGCTCGCGGTAATATCCCCAGGCGCGCGCAATCGCGCCTTCGTAAATCGCGCGCTCGGCCGCGCCAAAACCTGGCATCTCCGGAGGAAGGTAAGCGAGTGCGTGGCTCAGGCGGACGTACCGCTGGCTCTGCTGCTCGGAATTATAAAATGGGTGGGCATGCAGGAAAGACCAAACGAATTGCCTGCTGACATTCTCCAGTCCGAATTCGAAATGCGCGTGCTGGTAGACCGTGTGGTGTCCCCCGTAAAACGTGGACGCCCCAATTTGCAGCCGCTGTTTGTCGTTGATCTCTTCCGGCCCAATGAGGCGCGGCGCATAGCAGGTGCGGGCCGCCGCGATCGCCGAATCGTAAGGATGCGCGAAGTGATTTCGCAGCGTGATGCGCGGTGCGGCGCTTTCGAATTGCACGCTTTCCGGCTCGGGGTGGGTCATGGGATGCGATGCCATAGGTCGCGGGGCATTTTACACTGCCGGGGGAGGCGTGAGTAGTGGACGCCTTGAAAAACCATCGAGGAACGTATCCGGCAGTTTGAGCGAGACGGCCCGCCGCGTTGGATAAAGGCTTTAGGAAATGCTGTCCAATCCACAGCGGGCCTGTTCAGCCTGAGTTTTAATAGGACGAGGGCTTCTTCTTGGCGTCTTTGATGGCCTGCTGCGCCTCGGCGGCCTTTTCGTACTTCTTGGTGAAGCGCTCCACTCGGCCCGCCGTATCGAGAAGCTTTTGCTTTCCTGTAAAGAACGGGTGGCAGCTCGAGCAAATTTCAACGCGCAGCAACTGGCCTTTAATGGTCGAACGAGTCGGGAACGTGTGCCCGCACGCGCAGTGCACGGTTACAGGATGGTAGTCTGGATGAATATCGGCTTTCATGGAGGTCTCCCGCCGTCTGGCCGGTCTGCGCAACCCCCGGTCTCATGCCGGGCCTACAGTAGCGTCGCTTGGTCAGCGGACAATTTTCCATTATACGTGATTCATCGTTCCTTGCAAAGAGGCCCGATGCGGCAGCACGAGATTGTTTGTGGGTCACGGCATCGGAACCCGTGCGAAAGATCGTGAATCTTTGTAGGGCACGGTTTTAACCGTGCCGTAAGCCCAGCATAATCAATGCGGCTTTAGCCGCTGGCGTGCCGGATAACGAAAAGTTAGTTTCGCAACGGCTTACCGGTCTTGAGGGTATGCGCGATGCGCTCTTGCGTCTTGCGCTCGCCGCATAGGGAGACGAACGCTTCGCGTTCGAGGTCGAGCACGTACTGCTCGCTCACGAGTTGCGCGGAAGTGAGCGCACCGCCGGACATCACGTGCGCGAGCTTGCGCGCGACCAGGGCGTCGTACTCGGAGATATATTCCCCGCGCAGCATCATGTGGATGGCGAGTTTCGCCGCGGCGCTGAACTCTTCGCCAAGCACGCGGATCGACGGCTCAGTGGGAGCGGGCGCGGTCTGGCGCCATTCCGAGCGCACCAGGCCCAGCGCGGTTTGCTTTGCGTCGGAGACCAGGCGATCCAGGTTCATGGCCACCAAATCCGCGCGGCGCAGATAGCCCAACTCGCGCGCTTCTTCCCCGCTGGTGGAAACCTTGGCCATGGCGATGTTTTCGAATACCGGCTTGAGCGCGTGGAACAGGTCCAGATTTTCTTCGCCTTCGGCGCGCTCGTTGGCGCGGATCATCATTTCCTTGGTGCCGCCGCCGCCCGGGATCAATCCTACTCCCGCCTCGACCAGGCCCATGTAGGCTTCGGCTGCCGCGTGGATGCGCGTGCCGTGCAGCGCGATTTCGCAACCGCCGCCGAGCGCCAAGCCCTGCGGCGCTACCACCACGGGCTTGGACGCGTGCTTCATCGCCAGGGTGACGTTCTGGAATTGCCGTACGGCGAGGTGCAAGTCGTCCCATTCCTGCTCCTGCGCGATCATCAAAATGAGCATCAGGTTAGCGCCGGCGGAAAAATTCACGGCCTGGTTGGCAATAACCATGGCGTCGAACTCGTTGTGCAGGCGCGCCAGTCCCTTGTTGATCATGGAGATCAGGTCGATGCCGATGGCGTTCATCTTGGCGTGGAATTCGCAGCAGACCACGCCGTCTCCCAGATCGATCAGGCTCGCGCCGGAATTCTTTTCGATTTCCTTGGCGCGGTCCTTGAGCGATTTCAGGATGAGGATGCCGCCTGGTTGCGGCGCGGGCTTGTGGACCTTATTTGCGAAGTCGAAATACGATGTTTCTCCCTGCATGGACTCGTAGAACGATTTCTTGCCCGACACCAGAAGCTGCGCCGCCACAGGCGGCAGCGCCTGGCCGTTTGATTCAAGCTGTTTCGCCATGGCCGCAACGCCGATGGCGTCCCAGGTTTCGAACGGGCCCAGTTCCCAGCCAAACCCCCAGCGCATGGCACGGTCCACGTCCACGATGGAATCCGAGATTTCGGGAACGCGGCGCGCGGCGTAAAGACACATCCCCGAGAGCAAGCCCCAAACGAATTTCTGGGCTTTGTCGCCGTCTTTCCCCTCCAGCGCAGGACCAGCCAGCATGCGCAATCGCGCACGCGTATCTTCGATCGCTTTGCCCGCTTCGATGGAAGCAAAACGGGCCTTTTGCCGCGGGCGGTACTCCATTTTTTCGGGATCGAGCGCCAGGATTTCCGATTCGCCGCCGGATTTTTTCACGCGCTGGTAGAAACCGCGGCCCGATTTGTCCCCCAGCCAGCCGCGGCGAACCAGTTCTTCGATCAAGGGAGGCACGCGGTAAAGTTCTCGTGATTCGTCGTTGGGAATATTGTCGTAGATATTTTGGACAACGTGATGGAGAACATCGATGCCTACAATGTCCGCCAGGCGAAACGTCGCGGACTTGGGCCAGCCAAGCGCCGGCCCGGTGCAGGCATCCACCTCTTCAAACGTCATGCCCAGGTCGCGCATTAGGCGAATCGCATTCAGCATCGAATAGGTGCCGATGCGGTTGGCGATAAAATTTGGAGTGTCCTTGGCGACGACCACGCCTTTGCCGAGCTTGTGGTCGCAAAATTGGGTCAGCGATTCGATTATCTCGGGACTGGTGGAGGGCCCGGGAATAATTTCGACCAGCTTCAGATAGCGCGGCGGGTTAAAAAAGTGCGTGCCTGCCCAGTGCTGCTGCCATTCATCGGGGAGT
Source organism: Terriglobia bacterium (assembly GCA_041478355.1). Taxonomy (GTDB): domain Bacteria; phylum Acidobacteriota; class Terriglobia; order Acidiferrales; family UBA7541; genus Palsa-360. Next base: position 6,966 of record JBGOVX010000119.1, read on the forward strand.
CCCTCGGCAATCCGCCGAACGGGCAGACCGGAGGTGTTCGTGGTGACGATGGTGCCAGGCTTGCGAACTTGCGCGACGCGCGCGAGCAAAGCGCGCTTGATCTCCAGATTTTCCGCGACGACTTCGATGATCCAGTCGGCTTCGGCGCACAGTTTCAGATCGTCTTCCAAATTGCCTGTAAGGATGCGCTGTTCAAGGCCGCGCGTGAAAAATGCCGCGGGTTTCGATTTCGCGGCGGCGGCCAGGCCCGCACGAACGATGCGATTGCGAACTTCGGGGCTGGCCACAGTAAGCCCGCGCGCCTTTTCCGCGGCATTCGGTTCCGCGGGAACAATATCAAGCAGCGCGCACCACACGCCGGCGTTCGCGATGTGCGCGGCGATCCGCGCGCCCATGGTTCCCGCGCCCAGCACTACTACTTTTTCAATGGGTCGTTTCATAATGGTGGCGCCCGGAAAATGGATCTGCTCTGTCCAAGCCGGATTTATTCCGGGCAGATACAAAGCGCCTATGCAGGTTACAGAAGCGACAATCACCGGTCAATGAGAAACGCCAGGCATCCGATTTACAGGGTACGTTAGTCTTATACAGCAGATGAAAACACGCAAGAAAAGGAAAGTTCTGGGCTGGCTGCGCAATGCCGCCGTGCGCGTGCGCGAATTCGCCTACGCGACCCCGCCCGCTGCCGAACCCACAGGACGGCTCCGCGTCGGAGTGGCGCTCGGCGGAGGCTTTGCGCGGGGAATCGCGCACCTGGGCGTGCTGCGTGTCTTAGAGCAAGAAAATATTCCGGTCGATTACCTTGGCGGAACCAGCGCCGGAGCGATGCTTGCCATTGCCTATGCCAGCGGCCATCGCATACAGGAAATCGAGGCGCAGGCGCGAGCCACACGGTTCAAGGATTTCGGCAATTGGAAGCTTTCCTGGATGGGCCTGGCGTCGAACCAAAAGCTCGAACACTATCCGCGCAGGTACCTCGGCGTGAGCACATTTGAAGAATTGAAAATCCCGCTGGCCATCGCGGCAACCGACTTGGGAACCGGAACGCCTGCCTATTTCACGACAGGGCCGTTGGGACCGGCGCTTCGCGCCTCTTGCGCGTATCCGGGCATGTTTGTACCCGTGGAACTCGATGGCCGCATGCTGGTGGACGGTTTTCTAGCCTCACCGGTGCCCGTGGAAGCGGTGCGCAATATGGGCGCGGATGTAGTGATTGCCGTGTTCCTGGAGGCTGCCAACAACCGCATGCCCACAAGCATCGTGGATGTAATCGGTCTCTCCTTCGCCATTCTACAGCGGCACGCGGACCTGGAATGGCGGCGCACGGCCGATATCGTTATTGAGCCGAGCGTGAAAAATTTTCTGTGGGACGATTTCGAAAAAACTTCCGAACTCATGGCCGCTGGAGAAGTTGCGGCGCGCGCCGCGCTGCCGGCAATCCGCGCGGCATTGGACGCAAAGCGTGGCCAAGCGCCTTCCATTTTGGCGCCAGACCAGAGAGCAGGAAGAAGGAAGTAAAAATATAGGGCGCGATTCTTCTCCCCCCATTAAATAAATACCGCACAATTTAAGTATTATCCGTATCGCATCGTCCGGCGGCTGCGTGACCTGGATCACAGAGTGCTGTTTGCGCGGCACAACTTCATTTGGGCGCCGCCTTGCGTTCGTCGCACGCGTGCCTTAAACTTTTTGTGTTTACGTTTCCCCTGCTGCCTGACGCGTTGCGAAGGGATCGGCATTCCCTGAGTCCCCCGCTGGCATGCCGAGGCTGTTTTTCTAGGAGGTTTTGTGTCTACCCCACTTGAACAATGGGTGGAATCGGTATCGCGAATGACCCGCCCCGAACGGATTGTCTGGTGCGACGGTTCCGAAGACGAGGCCGCGCGCATGCAGGAGCAAATGGTCCGTGATGGCCACACCGTGCCGCTCAACGAAAAGACGTATCCGAATTGTTTCCTGAATCGCAGCGACCCCAGCGACGTGGCGCGCACCGAGAAAGTTACCCTGATCTGCACGCGGGACCGCGAAAACGCAGGGCCGACCAACAATTGGATGGCTCCCGATGAAGCCAAACAAAAATTGGGCGCTCTGTTTACCGGTTCCATGAAAGACCGGACGATGTACGTGGTTCCGTACATTATGGGGCCGGCCGGGTCGCCGCAGAGCCGCATCGGAGTCGAGCTGACCGACAGCGCCTACGTGGTCGCCAACATGCGCATCATGACCCGCATGGGCAAGGTCGCCCTGGACCGCCTGGGCAGTTCATCGGATTTTGTGCCGGGACTTCATTCCCTGGGTGATCTGAATCCTGACCGCCGTTACATCGCTCACTTCCCGGAAGAAAAATTGATCTGGAGCATTGGGTCGGGCTACGGCGGCAACGCCCTGCTCGGGAAAAAGTGTTTCGCCTTGCGGATCGCGAGCTGGATGGCGCGCGAACAGGGCTGGATGGCCGAGCACATGCTCATCCTGGGCCTGGAATCACCTTCCGGAAAAGTAACCTATATGGCCGCGGCCTTCCCAAGCGCCTGCGGGAAGACCAACCTGGCCATGATGGTTTCGGCGCTGGAAAGCCAGGGCTACCGCGTATGGACCATAGGCGACGACATCGCGTGGATGCAAATCGGACCGGACGGCTACCTGCACGCGATCAATTCGGAGGCCGGATTCTTCGGTGTGGCCCCCGGCACGAATGAAAAGACCAATCCCAACGTGATGACCGCGCTGCGAAAGAATACGATCTTTACCAATACGGCCCTGACTTCGCAGAACGAGCCGTGGTGGGAAGGAATGGACGAAAAAGCTCCCATCGGCATGGTCGATTGGCAGGGACGCGCCTGGACGCCGAGCAATGGCCCCGCGGCGCAGCCCAATTCACGATACACCGTACCGGCGCATCAGTCGCCTTCGATATCTCCGCACTGGGAGGACCCTGCCGGCGTACCTATTTCCGCGTTTATTTTTGGGGGCCGCCGCGCGCGCCTGGCTCCGCTGGTTTACGAAGCATTAAATTGGCAGCACGGCGTGTACGTTGCCGCGACCATGGCATCGGAAACGACCGCTGCCGCGACCGGCGCAGTCGGCGTCGTCAGGCGCGATCCCATGGCCATGCTCCCGTTCTGCGGCTACAACATGGCCGATTATTTCCAGCATTGGCTCGATATGGGAACGCGCATTCCCCATCCCCCCAAAGTTTTTCACGTAAATTGGTTCCGCAGGGGCGCTGACGGAAAATTCCTGTGGCCAGGTTACGGCGAAAATGTTCGGGTGTTGAAATGGATCCTGGAGCGAATTGAGGGTAAAGCCGCTGCGACAGAAACGCCGATCGGCCATGTGCCCACGGCCAACGCGCTTACTCTGGACGGCCTCAACGTTTCTCGTGGCACGATGGAAGAACTCCTGCGCGTCGATTCCACCGACTGGACCCAGGAACACGCCGGCATCGGCAAATTCTTCGCGAAATTCGGAGAGCGCCTGCCCGCGGAGATCCGCGATGAACAGAATCGGCTGGGGGAACGCCTCCAGCGCGTCGTTATGACTCCCAAGTAGGCATCTCGCATCACGCCGCGTTTTGCAACCGTACCCCGAGCCTCCAGGGGCACGCACGCTGTGCTATACGCTAAAGGATGGATTGGATGTCAGCGTCAATCGAGACGTGCGTCTGGTCAAAGCCATTGATCGTGTAGGAGGACCCGGAAACCTCGCTGAAGTGAAAATAGCGGCTAATGTGATAATCCTCATCGAATGCACCGAAAAGGCGTTCTGTCTGGCCGCGGTCCAAACCAAAATCCACCAGGGCGGCGAGAAATCCATAGCCACCCGCAATGGCCAGATATTTCTCCACGACTTCATTCAGATTCATCGCTGGTCCGCCTTAGGCCGCCATCAAATCCACACATACGCGCCGGAATCGCCGTAAGGAACGTTGACGTAGAACAAGTTTGCTTCGTCTATTTTGCCAAGCGCCTCGCATAATTTTGCGGCACCGTGTTTAGCGCAGCATGCCGCGCCGGGCGACGCTGCGATGCGTTCGGTCTGGTCGAGGCTGGAAACTTCCCGCCGGGAGATCCAGAGCCAGGTAGCCGGCCGCCCACAATCGCAGGACGAGTTTCCGAATTGTTTCAGGCGCTTCTCGATCGCCTCGGCGACTTCGGGGCGTAAACCCGCCGCCGCGAAGTCCTCCCGGCCAACAAAAAAATACTGTGTAAAACTCTCGCCGTCCGGTTCGAAGGCGACGACGCGGCCGGGGTAGGCGGCCAGCTCCGGCTCGAGCAGCCGAGACAAGCAATCCAGGCAAACGGATATTTCCGGACGCGCGGGATCGCGGCGCGTTTTCGGTTTGCCGAGAAGGTAGAGCGTGTCGGGGATGAATGTAGCCATCCAGA
>JBGOVX010000118.1:0-11405 GCA_041478355.1 Terriglobia bacterium
AGCGGCGGCTGCGCGAAGGCGTCGAGTTCTTCAAGTTCCTGCACGAACGCAAGGCGACCGCGCGCGAAATGGCCCAGGCTGCCGCGGCCACTTCCACCTTGGGCGCCGGGGATTAGCGAGCAATCTCGTTGGACCTGGGCGTTCTTCTGATCCAAATATGCAAAGTGCCGCCATTGCTGTAGCCCGTCCCGGTCTAGACCGGGACGGGGCTTTTTCCTTAGCGATTTGCAGTGAAGTGAAAACACCTCGCGAGCGTTGTGTCTGAAATGAATCACTCCAAAACCCATCAGACCAAGACCTACGTGCTGCTGTTCCTGCTCGTTCTGCTGGGGTCGGTGGGAAACACAATCCTGAGCAAGGGAATGAAGGATGTAGGCGAACTGGATATTTCTCACTTTTCGCCAATGCAGGCGGGCGCGGTGCGCGTCCTATCGAGCGGCGCGATTTGGCTGGGCATCACGCTCATGTTGCTGTTCATGGTCTGCCATATGCTGGTGCTTTCGTGGGCGGACTACAGTTTCGTCATGCCGTTCTCGGCGATTGCCTACGCTCTGGTGCCGCTGCTCGGATATCTATTTTTGCACGAACAAGTTTCGGCGGCGCGCTGGATGGGCATCATTCTGATTTTTCTCGGCGTCCTATTAATTAACCGCACCCCGCATCGCACCACCGAAATGGAAAAGTCGAGCTGACATGAGTACCGCCGGCATTCTCTTTTTCGTGGTGTTGACGGGTACGGGCGGAGAGCTCTGCCTGACGCACGCCATGAAGCTGCTGGGCGAGGTGCACGATTTCCGTCCGCGCGCGATTGTTTCGTTTGTCCTGCGTGCCTTTCGAGTGGGCTGGCTCTGGTTCGGCGTGCTGTTGATGACGGCGTCCTTTTTCTCTTTCCTGGCGATGCTGTCGTGGTTTCCAGTAAGTTTTGTGATCCCCGCGACGTCACTGGCTTACGTGGCAGGGGCGTTTGGCGCGAAGATTTTTCTGGGTGAGCGGCTGAATGCGATGCGCTGGGCTGGAATCCTGCTGATCTGCTTCGGCGTGGCCATGGCCTGGGTGGACGACATACCGGCATCTGTTCACTGGCCTTCTGCGTTTATCTTCCTCCGTTGGACGATCCTGACGCTGGCAATTGCCCCCCTGTTTTATTACCTTGTGGCGATTTATGCGGCGTGGCGCTTTTTCCGCGTGGCGCATCGCGTTTCGCGCAAGCCCGCGCATCCCGCGCAAGGCGTCACTACCCCGATCAGTGTGCTGAAGCCTGTGCGCGGGGTTGATCCCAATGCCTACGAAAACTTTGCAAGCTTCTGCCGCCAGGAATATCCCGAATTCGAAATCCTGTTTGGTGTCGCGGATACCGGCGACCCGGTCGTGCCAGTCGTACAGAAACTGATTGCTGATTTCCCCGGCAGGGCCATCCGGCTGCTTGTGGTGGAGGAGCGCCTGGGGCCAAATAGCAAGGTCTCGAATCTGTGCCGCCTGGCACGCGAGGCGCGGCACGACTTGCTGGTCATCACCGATAGCGACGTTCGCGTCAATCCCGGATATTTGCAAGGCGTGGCGGCAATGTTCCGCGATCCGAAAGTCGGCGGCGTGACCGCGCTCTATCGCGGCAATGACAACTTGCAATTCGTTGCCGCGATGGATTGCGTAGGCTCTTCCGCGGCGTTTTGCGGCGCGGCTCTTGTTGCGCGCGAACTCGAAGGCCTCAAATTCATGATGGGCTCGACCATGGCCACCACCAAGCAGCGTCTCGCCGAAATCGGCGGCTTCGAAGCCATGGTCGACCTGCATTCCGACGATTACGAGCTGGGCCGGCGCATTGCCCGGCGCGGCTACCGCATCGAGTTGCTGCCTGAGCCGGTGCAGATGGCCTTCCCCACGCAGACGCTGGGAGAATATCTGCGGCACGAATTGCGCTGGGCGATTGGAATCCGCAATATACGTCCGGGCGGCCACTTCGGCATGTTGTTCACGCACGGGCTGCCCTGGGCGATTGCGGCGGCCTGCGTGGCGCCGTCGCTGTCCGTTGCAACTGGATATCTCGCTGCCTATTTTCTGACCCGGTTCGCGATGGCGTGGACGGTGGGCGTGTGGGGCCTGCGCGACCCCGTTTTGCGGCGGCGTTTCTGGGTGCTGCCGGTGCGTGATCTGCTTTCGTTTTTTATCTGGCTGGCCAGCTTCGGCATCAACCGGATTGAGTGGCGTGGCAGCGCATTCACCTTGGAAAAAGGCCGCATGGTGCCAGTGGCGCCGCGGGTTAAGTAGCATATGAGGCTTCGGAATCTGTGTTGTGACACGAGATTGTTTGTAGGTCACGGCTTCAGCCGTGACATGAGGCCGGCATAATCCGCGCGGCTTTAGCCGCTGGCCTGTCGGATGGCAAGTTGCGCCGCGGTTGACGGATTGGCGTTTCCTGACTAAAGTAAGGGTGCTGGGTCGTGATGCCATGAAGAACTTTTCTGGCTGTTCACGGCCCATTTCTTTCGCCTCCCTCGGCTGGGAGGTCGTACAATCGGTAGTACATCAGCCTCTGGAGCTGACTATCCTGGTTCGAGTCCAGGCCTCCCAGCCAAACATTAGAATCAATAGATTACGTGGAACGGGCTACCGCCCGGCTACCCCGAAATTAACCAAACTCCAAAAACGCCGGTAAAATGCAACTCCGTGATCTACGGACCTTCTGCGCGGCGCGGGGATTTGATCTTGTCCGGGAATATGTTGACGTCGGCCAATCAGGAGCAAAAGATTCACGCCCCGAGCTTAACCAACTCATGGACGACTCCCGGAAGCGAAAGTTTGATGCAATCATCGTGTGGCGATTTGACCGATTCGCACGCTCCACCAAGCACCTGCTTTTGGCCCTCGAGGAATTTCGGTCGCTAGGCATTCAGTTCATCAGCTACCAGGAGAACATCGACACGAGTAGCGCGTTGGGGCAGGCGCTTTTTACAATCGTGTCAGCCGTGGCGCAGCTTGAGCGCGACTTGATTCGGGAGCGGGTGACGGCGGGGATCAGGAATGCACGAGCAAGCGGCAAGAAGCTGGGCCGCCCCAAGAGCGCGGTAGACCGCAAAGAGATTCTTAGATTGAAAGCCCAGGGCCTCAGCTTGCGGCAGATCGCGGCAAATCTGGGGGTGGGCTATGGGACGGTGCGTGAAAGGCTCAAGGGGGAGTGAGCGGAAAACCACAGCAAAAACGCACGGCGGAAAGCCGCTTATTAAAGGTACTTACCGGGTTGAATTTTGGCGGGCGGAAAACTAAAGATTTGCGCTCATGCTTAGGGCCAGGCGTTTCAATGGCAGCAAGGTTTGCCCTTTATTGCTTCCCAACCCTCACGCACAATGAGCGGCAACAATGCTAACGCCGCGACAGGGTCTGCCCAACTCACCTTCCAAAGCGCATTGATTGCCAGACCAGCCAAAGCAATCAAAGCCAGGTAGCCGCAGACGGCGGACTCGGCAGCATCGGCTCTCAAGGTGGCGCTGGAGGTGGTTGTTGAGAGTTGCCGCTTTTGCGCTGCAAGCCAAGGCATGATCATTGCAGCAAGCACGAGCAAGGCTATCCCGATGGGACTGGGCCGGACCTCGACGTGTCCTAATAGCGTCAGGACTGATGCAGTGACAACAAAGGCCGCTAGGACGAACAGTAAGCCGCCTGCAATTCTACCCGTTCGCTCCTCCCCGTGGTCTCGGTGTGATGTCGACGAGAAGCGCCAAAACACAACAGCCGCTGAGAGAAGCTCGACCGCACTATCGCCGCCGAAGGCGAAAAGAACTGAACTGCGGGCGATCCAACCTGTTCTCAGCGACACTACTGCTTCCACACTCATCCACAGGATCGTTAGGGTTTGAATCCAAATTACGCGCTGCAACACTTCCGGTGTGGTCTTCTCTACAGTGGTCACCTTGACATTATAAGTCGGCACTGACATACAGAGAATTTACTGTTGTGGTGACAGACGCGTACTGAGCCTAAAACTCCAGGCGCATTTGAAATGCGATCATGCGTGGCGTGCTATCACCGCCTAAACCGACACCGAGCAAGCCAGTTGGGGGAGAGGTGGTGTAAGTGAGTGCTCCAAACCCGGTCTGGGTTGAAGGCTTCCCAGGAATTCCGGCCAGCACCATGCTCGGAAGTCCGAAATTCGTGTGGTTGAACTCATTGAAGAACTGGACGTCGAACCGTAGCTTCATCTTCTCGGTTAAGGGAAACCACTTCGATAGGTAGAAGTCACTCCATGTGAAATTGGGACCACGCAATGCGTTCCGACCGAGATTCCCAAATTGACAGTTCTTTGGGCTGTCGCCTCCGAGGCATGCCCCAGTACTCGGGTCAACGGTGGAGATAAAAGCGTCGGGATTGAGCCATTGCACGGTGCCCGGCTGTGTAACACCTGGAATGGGATTGTGTTCATACAGCGGCACGCCGGGAACAACGCTCGCGAATTGCGGCCCACCGCCGTTTACAATGCCATTCCCATTTGCTGAATAGGGCGTGCTCAGTACAGAGAATGGAAGCCCGCTGTGCCAAAACACGGTTCCCGAAACCTGCCAGCCATTCAGCGCGAAGCCAAGAGGCCGATTTCGGACCTTGCTTGGCAATTGATAGACATATTGCGCATTGAGATTGTGCCGGATATCGTAGTCGCAAGGGCCGTAGTCCCTTGCTAAATCTCCTGGGAGCGGTGAGAGGATTCCCGCTGCCGAGAACTGAAGGAACCCTCCGTTTGAGACGGTGTCCATGCAACGGCTCCAAGTGTAGTTAATTTGTCCCATTAGACCGTGTCCAATCCGCTTCATCGCTGTCAGTTGCAGCCCGTTGTAGTGACTGTTCGCTCCGGTAGAAAGCTGTGAGACCGCTCCGAATCGGGGATCAGTAGATTTCGCATAAGGAAAAGGCGCAAAGCACCCATTGCAGACGGTTTGATAGCCGTTAACCTGCGTCATGTACGGTTGGTTTACAGCACGAGTGCCGACGTACTGTGCTTTAACGCTTCCCGTAGTTCCCAACTGACGTTCAAGGCCCAGACTCCACTCCATGAAGTAGGGCGCACGAAGTTTTCCATCAGGAACCGCTGTGATGGCGACTGGAGGAAGGCAAGTCGCGGGATTCGCCTGTGGAGACGAGCACGAAAGCTGGCTCTGTGTGAATCCTGAGCTGAATGTTTGATTGGCGGCAACGGTTGCGTCAACCGCGCTGTTAGGAACCCCGGGAGCAATGGCTGTGCCGCCGACAGTCCCGAGAAGGCCACCCTGGAAAGTCTTGACGTAGGGCGGGTTGACACCGACCACGTCGGCGATGCTACCAGGCAAAATGTCACTGAAGATTCCGAAGCCAGCACGCATGACAGACTTTGACTCAAATTGCCACGCTATTGCTGTTCTTGGTTGCAGAACCGCGAGGGGCGTCGATGAGAACACATTTCCGAGACCAGTCTGAATGGTGACGTTCAGCGGCTGATTTACATCATGCGAAATGGAATTGAAAGAGCCGTGAAGGCGAGCAATTTGGTCATGTGGATTTAGCGGGTTGGAATTGAACGTGTCTCGAATGCCGAATGTCCACGTCAGCTTCTTGGTCACTTTCCATGTGTCCTGCGCATACAGGTCGAGATTGAGGAAGTTGAAAGGTTCGTTCGCCGACGTGGGAAAAGTCTTTGTCGCCGCAGACGCGACCCCATAAATGAATTGCGGCAGAGTGGTGTACGTTACCGTCGGGACGGTACCCTGCCCGAAGTCATAGTCATTCAGCCGAAGGATTCGGGTATTGGTTCCAAACCGTAGCTCATGTGCCCCACGGGTCCAGGCCAGATTGTCGTTGATAAAGAAGCGGGTGGCACGTCTTCCCTGAACCCATGTGTTATCGAGTCCTCCGAGCGTAGTGAAAGGCGCATTCGCGCCGCTGCCCTGTAGCACGATCGGGAATGCGGAGAGTGTTTTCTGAAAATCGCTGGGACCGAACAGACTTCCATACCAGGAAAAAGCTGGGTTGAAGTAATTCACAAGATTCTGCGAAAAGACGTGAGTGTACCCCGCCGCAAACGAGTACAGAGGTTGAGGGGAAAGAGCGTTGAACAGAGGATTGATGGGATCGGTATACGCAGCCTGGAGTCCATTGTCTGTCTGAAAGCGAAACCAGGTCGTGTTTTTCTCGTTGATGTTGTAATCGATTCGAATCGTCTGGACCTGTTCATGATCATCGCTCGAATGCGAAACGCTCTGTCGATTTGCGCAACCGTTTCCATCATTCGCAACGGCGGGCGCACCCCCACCTACATCGAATGGACAGCCGAGGACCGCTAGGGGCGTCCCATTAGTATTTCCGTAAAGGGAAAACATCCTTTGATAGAACGGCACCAATTGCGGGGCTGGCTGATACTTTGAGCCAGTGACAGAATCGGTCCCACCCAAGGGGAGTTGCTGTAAGACATAATTTTGAAATGCCGGAGTCGGAACGGTCGCGGCAGTAACGATGGGGAGCGCGATCCGAACCCACTCGCTATCGAAGAAGAAGAACAGCTTGTCATGTACAATCGGGCCGCCCACGCTTCCTCCGAAGTGGTTCACGGTTGAACCCGGTTTGTGGTTTCCTGGTGTAGCATTCGTGAAATAGTTGGCCGCGTCGAGCTTCGAGCCATTCCACAACTCATATAAGTTCCCGTGAAACTGGTTTGAACCGGACTTTGTCACATAGTTGACCTGAGACGCTCCGTATCGCCCCTGATCGACGGCGTAGGAAAGCGTGTTGACCGTTACTTCCGAAATCGAATTGAGTCCCAGAACGAGGTTGGTCGAGAGTCCACTGTTCAGATTCGTCAGCGGATCGTTTGTCTCCAATCCATCGACGATGTATCCGTTCGAGAGAGCGGGCAGTCCGTTGAACTCCACATTGCCGTACCCATTCGTGCCGCCAACGAAGTCATTTCCGCTGCCTGCCGTGTTCACGAGCGCCCCTGTTGCAAACTGAAGAGGGTACGTCAAATCACCGCCTGGATTGGGAAGGTCTTCCAGTGCGTGTGCACTGAGCGTTGTCGTCGTATTCGCGTTCTCTGGGTTCAGGACAAGAGTTCCGCTGTTCACCTCGATGCTCTGCTTCGATTGGGCGATCTTGAGTGTGAAATCGACAGCTTGCTTCTGGCCCAGGCCAGCGGACACAGCGCCATTTTGCTGTGGGTCGAAGCCCTGTGCTTCCACCCTAACCGTGTACGTTCCTGGCTTGAGTTGCGGGAAGCTGAATCGGCCCGAGTCATCCGTTGTGGCGGTTCGCTTGAGTCCTGTCTCCTGACTAATGACCGTAACCGTAGCGCCCGGCACAGCCGCGCTGCTTGCATCGCTTACTTGACCGATGATCGCGCTGGTAGTTTCACCTTGAGAAAAGGCTACTTTAGGCATGAAAACGAGAAACGGTCCAAGAAGAACAAATGTCGAGAGGGCCTTTCGCAGCATAGCTGTAAACCCAGTTCTATTCGCCTGGAATCTTCGCAGCCTTAACCTTAGTTAACATCACAGATTAATGCAAGTACATACTTCGTGAGAACCAACATCTGATTGAGGAAGCGGCTTCTACGAGTGGCGCGTCAGCTAATCGCGCCACGCTTCTGTAGCCAGCACACAGCCAATGTTCAGTATTCTTCCGGAAGCAGCAGACAAGTGCTCGAACGATCTGCCTCCGTAATCACCCAAATCTTGGTGCCACTCTTGAGCGTGTAGGCCGACAACAGCCGCCAGTCGTTCTTGAGGCTGAGTTCATTCTCGTCGCGGGCGTCCTCGGGGGCTACGTCTCCCCAGTCACCGGATAGGTGTCGCTGTAGGTAGCTTAAAAGCGAATCGCCCGATGCCTCCAAAGCTGCGAGGGCACCGGGCGTCGCCACTACCTGACCGGGGTTGAACCTGTTCACTGGACCGAGGCCATATGCTTTTCGTAGCGTTCCCGCAAAACCGCGTTCTCGGGCTTCGCCATGAACGCCTCGCGCTCCTTCCACGTCATCGCTGCGAAGCGACATCATTCCTTCCCGCCAATCTGATTGAAGATTACCTTGGTGAATTTGCCTTCCGCTGTACGGCGGCTCGCCTGCGCCCGAACTCCCTTCGCAACTTTGACTGTTGAAGTGGCCTTCGTCTTCGTTGCGACTCGCTTATTCCGGGTTTTCGTCGCTTTCGTGTGCGTCTTGGTTTTCTTCATTCATGTTCCCTCCTGTGGAACTTCGTTGAATCTACTGGACATCTTCCACGAAAGGTAAAGAAGGCGGAGAACGCACCCTATCCGCTGTTCATGCCAGCGGGCAAGCGTGGTCTGGATGCAGCGTTAGCGCGGCGCTAACTAGAAAAGGGCATTTACTTTGCGGCGGATACGGCTAATATACGCTAAGTGTGGGGTACCTAGAGGTACCTCAGAAGTAAACCGAAACGAACGGATTTGAGGCAGAACCCACGGTTTTAGGGAGTATTTGGCTCGTCATCTAGTTTCCAGGCCTCCCAGCCAAACTTACAACGCTTCGCTGGTTCAGCGACTTGCCTGGTGCGGACCTGGGGTTGCCTGAAACTGCACACCTGCTCCATCCATCGCCGCATCCAATCATTCGCGGCATATAATTAAGTTATGAGAGGAATGATTAGCATATTGATCGTCGCCGCGATCAGCCTCGGCTCATATCTTGTTTTTTTGAAGCAAGCTGCGCCGGGTCGGGGAATGGTCGTGACTCAAACCATCAGCATGACCGGCGTGCAGAACGATCTGATGGCCATTGCGCAGGCCGAACGGATGTACTTCGCCCAAAATGGCTCCTACGCCGATCTCCAAACGCTGCAAACCAGCGGAACCATGAATATCACACGGACTAGCCGTGATGGCTACACCTACACAGTCGAGCCATCCGCGAACACCTTCACCGTCACGGCACGCCACTCCGCGCCGCCTATGGACTTGCCGGCAGGCGTGACGCCCCCGCGTTTTCCGACGCTCAGCATCGACCAAACCATGGAAATCCACCAGGGCGACTGAATCGCCGGGCCGCTGGGCAGCCTCGACGGCTGGCGACTACTGAGTGCGTTTCTTGTCGGCGGCGGGAACTCCTCCGATCGCATAGTTGGTGTGGGGAATATCCACGAAAACCACATGAGTGCTTTCGCTCTTGGCGCCCGCTTCTTCGACAAGCGCTTGCGTGATGCGCTCGGCGACTTTGCGTTTCTGATCGGGCGTGCGCCCCTCAAGCCATGAGATGTGCACATCTGGCATCTTGCGATCCTCCCTTAAATAACACGTCAATTCTCAGACGGCGAGTCTAGCCCGAAAGTGCCCTCGCGTGAAACCCGCGGGCCATGCATACCAATCCAAACGCAACGCGGCGCCTGTGCTAAAATACGCGGTGGATGCATCTCCACCTAAAATACTTGATTTCCCTCCAGGCAGTTGATCTGCGCTTGATCGAGATTCGCGAACGCCTGAGCCGTTTCCCCAAACATCTGGCCGAAGTCGAGGCCCGCGTCACCTCCGCCCGGCAGCAAATTACCGCGGCAAAGGAATCGCTGCTCGCCAGCGTGAAGGACCGCAAGACCTTCGAGATGGACGTGGAGCAATGGAAAGAGCGGGCGAAAAAATATCGCAACCAATCCTCCGAAGTCAAAACCAACGAGGCTTATAAAGCGCTCCTGCATGAGATTCAAAACGCCGAGGATGAAATTGCCAAGGCCGAGGACCGCTTGCTGGACCGCATGGTCGCCGGCGAGGAGTACGAGCGCCAGGTGAAGACCGCCGAGGCGGCCGTGAAGGAAATCGAAGCGGCTGCGAACACCGAACGCCACGCCATTCAAGCCGACTACAACGAGGCGCAAAAGGAACTCGCTGCCGCCGAGGGCGCGCGCGCCGCAGCCATCGCGGCTGTTCCCGAAGATTTGGTCGATCACTACGAGCGCATCGCGAGACGCCATGGCGGAATCGGCCTGGCCGAAGTGCGCGGGGAAGGCTGCGGCCAGTGCGGCGTGCACATCCGGCCGCACATGATCCAGCTGCTGCAGCGCGAGGAGAACGAAGAATTTTTCCACTGCGAAACGTGCACGCGCATCCTGTATTACGCCGATCACTCAGCAGCGCCGGGCTCCCCGACAGCCCCTGTGTCTTCCACATCATCGGCGGCGAATCCACCCATTGCACCTGCCCATGAAAGCTAGTCGCGCGACTGATGCGATGACCAAACATACTCACAAAGCTTCTGGGCGGCTTTTTGCCGAAACCGAATCCCCGGCGGCGCGGATGGACGGCGCCTACACCGCGAATATCGACGGCGCGGCGCGGGGGAATCCCGGCCCGGCCTCATACGGCGTCGTGGTGCGGGGACCGGACGGCACGCCGATCGAGTTGCTCGGGAAATATATCGGACGCCACACTAATAACGTCGCGGAATACTACGCGCTGATCGCGGCCCTCGATTACGCGGCAGCCCACGGGATTAAACGATTGCGCGTGCACAGCGATTCACAATTGATCGTGAATCAGATGAAGGGTTTGTATAAGGTGCGGCATCCGGATTTGCGCCCGCTGCACGAACGAGCGAAGAAACAGGCCGCGGGCCTGGAAGCGTTCGCGATCCAGTACGTGCCGCGCGAGCAGAATCGCGATGCCGACGCGGCTGCCAACGCCGCGCTCGACAGTACGGACGGCGTTAAACCTGCATTCGCCTCAGAGCTCTCCAAAGCCGTGAACCCTGCCCGCACCGAGCTTCGCGACACGTCGCTTTCCGCGCCGCGCAAGATTCGCGCGCGTTACCGCGATGGCGTATTGGTTCCCGCCGAGCCTCTCGGTTACGCTGAAAATGAGGATTTAGAAATTACGATTGATAGACCTTCCCGCCGGTAATTCTGGTTCATCATCTTTGTACTGGAAGAAAGCGCCGCCTCTGAAGAGGCGGCCTTCAGTGTTCTTGTGACAATACGAAACTGTTTGTAGGTCACGGCTCAAAAGTTTTCGGAAAAACTAAAAGCACCATCATTTCGAGGCACGCCGCGTGCCGAGGAATCCCTCTTTTCTTGGGCGTTAAACAAAGAGGGATTCCTCGCTTGGCTCGGAATGACGGCCATGGGTACTTTTTCCGCAAACTGTTAGCCGTGACATAAGGCGGCAGGATCAATACAGCTCTAGCCGCTGGCGTGCTGGGCGGCAAGTTCTACTTCAGCGAATACGAGCGGTAAAGTGTATCGCGCTGTGCGGGGATGTATCCGGCGTCGGAAATGATGCGGCGGAGTTCGGCTTCGTTGGTGCGATTGCGTACTCCGGCGGCGAAGACGACGTTTTCCTCGATCAGGATGCTGCCAACGTCATCGGCGCCGAATTGCAAGCCTACCTGGCAGACCTTGATTCCCGGCGTCAGCCAGCTTGACTGGATGTGGTCGATGTTGTCGAGGTAGAGGCGG
>JBGOVX010000121.1:0-11052 GCA_041478355.1 Terriglobia bacterium
ACGAATACGCGGCGGAGATCGCTGTTGATGCAATTAGAAAGGGTGATGTCGATAATGCGGTAAACCGCGCCGAAGGGCACGGCAGGCTTGGCGCGGTCGCGCGTCAGGGGCCAGAGCCGCTCGCCCTGTCCTCCGGCCAGTAAAACGCCAATTGCGTTGCGCATCAGGGACATGATGAGTTACCCTGCCCGTTGCCAGAACTACAAAACCAGACCAGACCCTGGCCCGGACATTCTACCAGTAAGATTGGAAAGTCCCATAGCGGGGTCGAATGGGGACGGTCTCACTTGCGCCGTGGCCTGGAAATCAACATAATCTCGACTGGCTTAGTCCAAGGTTGGTCTGGGGGGTAGTCTGAGGGTTAGTCTAGGGCCTTGACAAACCTGTGAGATTCCGTTTATAAGCCCGCGGTAGCCCAAAATGACGTGAGGCTTCTTGCAAGGGCGACGCATCGAAGGGAGAACTCAGATGACCTACGGCAAAGAAGAGCATGGCGACGATAATGAGTTCGTGCATTTTGAGGAAGGGGAAGGACTCAGTGGCGACGCCGACGAAATCGTCGAAGAGAGCGACGAAGAGTTGGTCATCACTGAGCGCCCCGGTGTTTTGGCTGCGCCACAACCCCCTCCGGTAGCCCGTAAGGCGGCGGTGAAGAAATCACCGGCCAAGCGCGGCAAGAAATCCCCCGCCAGGAAGAAGTCGCGGCCAAAGAAGAAAGCCAAGGCCACTCGTAAAAAGGCAGCAAAGAAGAGATCCGGAAAAAAGCGTGGCAAGCGCGGCAAAAAGCGCTGACGATTTCCATACCCTATAGGGAAAGAGACGGACCAAAGGCCCGGGAAATCAATCCCGGGCTTTTGGTCGCCCGGGCTTTTGTTTACCTGGGTTCTTGTTCGCAACTGGATGGGCGGACCGAGGATTTCCGTCGCCGCAGTTCCCAATCGGGCTCCATTCGGTTTCCAATCGGGGGCTGGTCGTTCCCCAAGCGGAACAATGTGCTTGCCGCGGGCGCTTCCGCTGGCTAGCATGGCGCCCATGAAATTGGCCATCGAGCATGTCCGGCGGATGAGGGGCGGCGCGCAGGCCCATTTAATGCGGTGCGACGATGGCGGCTACTACATTGTCAAATTTCAAAATAATCCACAACATTTGAGAATTCTGGCAAACGAAATGCTTGCTACTCGGCTGGCGGCCCGCTTGGGACTTTGCGTGCCGCAGGTGGAGGTGGTCGAGGTCCGTCCGGAATTGATCGCCTATACCTCCGACATGGTGATCCAGCTAGGGGTAGGCCGGGTGCCATGCCTGGCCGGCAAGCAGTTCGGTTCCCAATTTCCGGGCCATCCGGCTCATCTGACGGTTCACGATTTTCTGCCGGATGAGCAGCTTGGCGAGGTCCGGAATCTCCATGATTTTCTGGGTGTTTTTGTTTTCGATAAATGGACTTGCAATACCAACGGGCGCCAGGCTATTTTTTTCCGTGAACCCGGAGACCAGGCTGCGGCGCCGAATGCGGCCCGGGCTACGATTCCATATGGAGCCCCTTACGTGGCTCCGCTCACGGCTCCAAATGCCGCCCCTCACATGGCCCCTTACATAGCAATGATGATCGACCACGGATTCTGTTTCAATGCCGGGGAATGGGATTTTCCCGATGCTCCGCTTCGCGGTCTCTATGCGCGCCATCGCGTGTATCAGGACGTAACTGGAATGGACTCATTCCAGCCCTGGCTCGATCGCCTGGATAAACACATGACCGAGGCCGCGCTCGGGGAGGAAGCCGGGCACATCCCCCCTGAATGGTACGCGGATGATTGGACCGCTCTCGAGCGGCTGATCGAGCGACTATGCGCCCGCCGCAAGCGCGTGCCTGAATTGATTCTGTCGGCTCGCAATTCCGGACGTATACCGTTTCCAAACTGGAAGGTGCAACATGTCTGACCAATCCTTGCAAACTTGCGTGTATCACGTGGTGCGCTATCAGCCCAACCTGATCCGCGACGAGTGGGTCAATATCGGCGTCTTGCTGCTAGACCCCTCCTCGGGGCGCGTGCGGGGGCGGTGGCTCGAAGAGTCCGCTGATTTTGCGCGATTGCGGCGCATGCATCCGGCGGCGGACGAGGAGCTATTGCTGCGGCTGCCCGCCGAGTTCGACTGCCAGTTCGCGGGACCCGAAACCAATGCCGCCGAGCTGCTGGAAAAATTCGACCAGACGCTCTCCAATGCCGTGCAGCTTTCTCCCCGCAAGGGCCTGCTGGCCGGCGACCCTGACGCCGAGCTGGAACGCATCTTCCGCGAACAGGTCGAGCCGCTGCGCGATACCCGCCGCGGCCTGCCCGGAATCCGCTCGCGCAGCGACCTGCGCGCGCAGGCCGCGGACTACTTCCGCAGCGAAAAAATCCTTCGCCTGATGGAGCGCGGCGTGCGCGTCGACGAGTTCACCATGCCCGGCGACCCGATGCGCCTTGATTTTTCCTATCGCCGCAACGGTACGCGGGGCTTTGTGCACGCCGTGGCGCTGGGTCGCGATCCGGGCCAGGCCAAGTTGCTGGCATTCACCGCCGAGGCCATTCGTGAACGCGTGAAGAGCTCGGAATTCCTGGCCGTGACCGAACGCGAGCCGGCCCGCGGAAACCTGCGCGACCAATTTGTCAGCGGACTGCTGCAGGACAACGGCATTCGCGTGCTTCCGCTGCCCGAGTTGCGAAAGTGGGCCCATGAGGTGGCGCCGGCGTTGAAGGCAGGGTGACTGGCGATTGGCAAAAAGTTGACAGTCGATAGTTCAGAGTCGAGAGTTCAAACCAATCGCAATCGCGTCCAGGGGTCGATCTTGGCTCTCGACTCCGAACTGTCAACTCTCAACTTTGCCTGGAAAGGCTGAACAGTCACCAGTCACTTCCCTACAGAATCTCTTCGTTCCACGACTCCAAATAGGACTTCACTTTGCCTACGAACTGGTGCGCCACCGCGCCATCCACCACGCGATGATCGTACGACAGCGTCAAATACACCATCGAGCGGATCGAGATCGCGTCGTCGATCACCATGGCGCGCTTCTGGATTGCGCCGATGCCCAGGATGGCCACGTTCGGCTGGTTGATCACCGGCAGCCCCATCAATCCGCCGTATACTCCTGGATTGGTGATCGAGAAGGTGCCCTCCTGCACTTCCTCGGGCTTGAGTTTCTTGGCCCGGGCGCGTTCGGCGACATCATTGATCCCGCGCGCCAGGCCAAGAAAATTCTTTTCCTCGGCGTTTTTCAGGACCGGCACGATCAGTCCCCAATCCAGGGCCACGGCGATGCCCACGTTGATGTCGCCGTGCAGCACGACCGTGGTTCCATCCACCGAGGCGTTTACCGTAGGAAAAGCGCGCAGGCCCTCGACGCAGGCGCGCACGAAGAACGGCATGAACGTCAGCTTGGTGCCGTACTTGGTTTCGAACGCGGACTTGGAACTGGCGCGGATCTTGGCGATGCGCGTCATGTCGGCCTCATCGATGGAGTAGACATGAGGCGACACATGTTTTGAGGCCACCATGTGCTCGGCAATGCGCTGGCGCATTGCGGTCATCGGGTGGGCTTCATAATTGCCGAAGTACATTCGTTCGCGCGGCACCGCATTTTCAAGCACCGGATGAACCAGCGCGCCGCCGCCGGCTGGAAGCGCCGGACGAGGCCCCGCCGCGGGCGTTACAGACGGTGTTGCGAACGGCGCCGCGCTGGCGGGCGCTGCCGCCGCCGGCTTTGTTTGCATCGCGGCCAGGATGTCTTTCTTGCTGATTCGTCCGCCGGCCCCACTGCCTTCAATGCCGGCCAGATTTAAGTTGTGCTCTTTGGCCATGCGGCGGACCAGCGGAGAGCTGCGAATTTTTTGGCCGTTTCCGCGCACCGCGGGAGCAGCCGGTGACGCCCCCGATGTCAACGCTGACACCTGAGGCGGTGGCGGCGCGGCGGGAGAGGGCACGGGCGCAGGGGGCGCCGCAGCCTTTTCCTGAGTGGACGCCGGAGTTGAAGGCTGCGCGGACGGCCGAGTGGACGGCGGGGCGGGTGACGGAGCAGGCACAGCTGCCGGTACGGCGGCGGAAGCTCCAGCGGTATCAATCACGGCGACCACGGTCTGGATGGGCACGGTCTGCCCTTCGGCGACCTTGATTTCCTTGAGCACGCCGGCGGAGGGTGCGGGAATCTCGGCGTCGACTTTATCGGTGGAGATTTCGAATAGGGGTTCGTCGCGCTCGATGCGGTCGCCCGGTTTTTTGAGCCATTTGGTGATGGTTCCTTCAAAAATGCTTTCCCCCATCTGGGGCATGATGACATCGACGGACATGGTGATCCTCTTTCCGGTGCTCCGGCTCCAGCCAGTTAATAGTGTGCCAGTTCCCGTGCTGCTGCGACAACCTTTGCGACGTTGGGCAGAAAATAATTCTCCAGCGACTCCGCGTAGGGCACGGGGGTATCGAGCGAGGTAACGCGCCGGATCGGCCCGTCCAGGTCTTCGAACGCGCTCTCGGTCACCAGGGCCGCGATCTCGCCGGCAATGCCGCCGGTGCGCGTGTCCTCGTGCACCACCAGGAGCTTGTTGGTCCTGGCAACAGAGGCAAGAATTGTGTCGCGGTCCAGCGGCAGCAGCGTGCGCAGGTCGATGACCTCGGCCCTGATGCCTTCTTTTTCAAGCTGCGCCGCGGCTTCGAGCGAGGTATACAGCATGGCCGCATAGCTCAGGATGGTGAGGTCGCGCCCTTGGCGCCGCACCACGGCTTTCCCGATGGGCACCGCGAAGTCGCCTTCCGGCAAATCTTCTTTTATGCGCCGGTACAGGAATTTATGCTCGAAAAACAGCACCGGATTATTGTCGCGGATCGCCGACTTCAGCAAGCCCTTGGCGTCGTATGCCGTTGCCGGGCACACCACCTTGAGGCCGGGCGTATGCACGAAATACATCTCCGGGTTCGCGGAATGAAACGGCCCGCCGTGCACGCCGCCTCCGCATGGCCCGCGCAGCACCACCGGTACCGGCGCCCCCCATAAGTAGTGCGACTTGGCGGCGACATTGGTGATCTGGTTGAAACAGCAAGCGATGAAGTCGATGAATTGCATCTCGACCACCGGGCGAAGCCCCGCGTAACCCATCCCCACGGCCGCGCCCACAATGCCCGTTTCGCTGATCGGTGTATCGATGACGCGCTCCCATCCAAATCGTTCCAGCAGTCCCGCCGATACCTTGAAGGCGCCGCCATAGACGCCGACATCCTCGCCCAGCAGCACCACGGCCGGGTCGCGGTCCATTTCCTCGAACAGCGCCTGCCGGATGGCTTCCAAATAGGTTGTTTCGGCCATTTTATCGCTCCGCCTTGGCGCTCGGGCGGCTCCGCAGGGATTTGCCCTGTGATTTCGGCTTCGCCCCCGCCTGGTCGCCTTTAACGCTGTGGACGCCGTGGACGCTGTGGCGGGGCGCTTTGGTCTCCCCGGAAGCTCGGATTCGCCATTCCGGCTTCACGTTCGAACGCGGCGGCATTACTTCTTGCTTTGGGCGTTTCCAATCCGCTTCCACGGTGTGGCAGCCTTCGCAGTACACGCCTTGCGCTGCCAGCTCGGCGGGCGGAAACGGAGAGTTTTCCGCATATTCTACATCGGCCCGGATTTCACTGGCGATTCGCGCGACGATTTCCTTTTTTGTTTTCGCGTCCCAGAGCCTGTTCCGGGTCAGAAATTTCTCGAAGCGGTCGAGCGGATCGCGCTGCTTCCACAATGCCAGCATTTCCTTGGGGACATACTCGGCCGAATCGTGCTGCGCGTGACCCATCATGCGCATGGTTTTGGCCTCGATCAGCACGGGCCCCTGGCCCGCGCGCGCCTGCGCAACCGCTTTCCGAGCCGCGCGCTCAACGGCAATCACGTCGTTGCCGTCCACTATCGCGCTCTCGATGCCATAGGCTCTTGCCCGGCCGGCCAGGTCCCGCAGCGGCACCTGGCGCGCTACCGGGGTCGAATACGCCCACTGATTATTTTCCACGATAAGAACCAGCGCGGCTTTCTGCGCCGCCGCCAGGTTCAGCCCCTCGTGAAACGCGCCGGTCGAGGTGCCGCCATCGCCAATCCAGGTCATGGCCACGACGTTTTGTCCCAGATATCGCCCGGCCATGGCGATTCCGGTCATCACCGGGATCAGGTCACCCAGCACCGAGGTTGGCGAAACCACGTGCCGCACTTTCAGATCGCCGAAATGGCTGGTGCCGTCCTTGCCTTGCGTCGGCGAAGTGAAGCGCGCCATGTGCTGGGTGAGGACGTCTCGCGGCTTGAATCCGCGCACCAGCAGCGCACCGATGTTGCGGATCATGGGAGCGATCCAGTCACCCGGGCCTAGGGCGTAGGCTGTGCCCACCGAGACGGCTTCCTGTCCGCGACTCGAATACAGCCCGCCGAGAATCTTATTCTGGCGGAACAGTCGCGCCATCTGATCTTCCAGTTCGCGGTTGAGCCTCAGAAAGTAATACAGCTCGAGGTGCTGTTCGCGTGTGAGGGTGAGAGCCATTTTTTCAGACTGGTGAATAGATGCTTTTGTAGCGCCCGGCGGAAAACCCCCGCCTCCAAAGAGGCGAGCTACGAAAGGGACGAGCTACAAGAAACCAATCCCTCTTCGTGCGCCCGGAGCGCGGCATCCAACTCCTCGAGAGAAGCCGGCCGGAGATCGAGGCCCAGCAATTCTCCCAGGTGCGCCGTAATCCGCGGCGCGATTTCCTTTACTTCGGCGCGCGCGCCCAGTATTTTTTCCAGCGAAGTCGCCCGCTTCCCGACTATCCCACAGGGCACGATCAGATCAAAATATCGCAGGTCTGTACTGACATTGTACGCAAAACCGTGCGAGGTAACCCACCGGCTCAGATGCACGCCGATGGCGGCCAGTTTTTCTTCTTCGCTCGCCGTTGTTTCTGGCGCGCTACCCGGTTCGGCAGGCGCATCCACCCACACCCCGGTTCGCCCGGGAACGCGACGTGACGCGACGCCGAAATCGGCGGTGGCGCGAATCATGGCTTCTTCCAGGCTGCGCACATACCAGCCCACGTCGCGCCGGATCTCCGCAAGATTCAGGATCGGATACCCCACCAGTTGTCCCGGCCCGTGATAGGTGATATCGCCGCCGCGATCGGTTTCAAAAAACGAAACCCCCATCTGACGCAGCACCAGACCCGAAGCCCGCAGATTCCCGAGCTTCCCGCTGCGCCCCAGAGTGATCACGTGCGGATGCTCGCACAGCAGCAACACGTCGGGAATAACCCTCAATTTGCGCGCGGCCACCAGGCGCCGCTCGAGATCGCGCGCCGCGCCGTATTCCACCAGTCCGAGATCGACGACCAAGCACTGTTTCATGGCATCCCTACTCTCGACTCTCAACTTTTCTTCGCCGCGACGATCCGCTCGACCTGTTTCACGTGGTTGAGATCGTGCCCGGCCATCATGCGAACGATGTGCTCGATGGTCTCGAGGCCGCGCTCGGCGTGCATTCCGTGGTGCTTCCACTGTTCGGGCGCGAGGGATTTGAGCAGCGCAAGGTTTGCTTCGCGCAGCACGCGGAACTGCTCCAGCGATTTGCGCGCGTCCCGCTTCTGGTAGTGCCCGGCGGCGGCCCAGGAGTCTTGATCGAACGCTTGAATCGGCGTTCCGGGAGCGCCCAGAATCTGCCGCATCCGCCAACCCGTGACAATTTCCGTGTCCACGAGATGCGCCAGGATTTCTCCGGCGGACCATTTTTCCGGAGCGGGGCGCTTGCGCAATCTTGTTGTGGGCACGCCCTTAATGAGGCGCCCGAGTTTGCTGGATGTTCCCGCCTGTACTTTCAGGGGATCGTTCCCCTCCAGTTGCCCCAGAATTCGCCGGATGTATTCCTGCGGCGTTTCCTCCATGATCTGGTTTCCTTCCTCGCTCTTGCCAAGCGGCGATAACGATTTCTATGCGTTAATCGACAACCAAGCACTGTTTCATGCCATCGGCACTCTCAACTCTAAACTCTCGACTCTAAACTCCTACGCGTTAATCGACAGCCCGCGGACCGCGGCCACCGCGTCGGACATCGCTTCCCACACGGTGGGATGAGCATGCACCATGGACATCAGATCGTCCACGGTGGCCTCCAGTTGCAGCGCCGTGACCGATTCCGCAATGATTTCGGTCGCCAGGGGCCCGATAATATGGACCCCCAGGATCTCGCCTAATTTCTCATCGGTGACGACTTTGATGAAGCCTTCGTGATGCCCCAAAATCGTCGCTTTACTATTTCCCAGAAATGGAAATTTGCCGGTCTTCACGGCGTAGCCCGCCTCGCGCGCGGCGCGTTCGGTCAAGCCGATCGACGCCACCTGGGGTTCGCAGTAGGTAGCGTTGGGAATGCGCGTTTTTTCAATCGGAGGCATCTGTTTCCCGGTGATTTTCGCCACGCAGGTGATGCCTTCCATCGAAGCGGCATGCGCCAGTTGCGGCATTCCGGCAACAATGTCGCCGATCGCGTACAGGCGCGGCTCGGACGTTTCCATGTACGGGCCGGCATGCACAAACCCGCGCTCCAGCCGGGCCTGCGATTTTTCCAGGCCCAGGTTTTCCGTTTTTGGCATGCGGCCCACGGCCATCAGCACGCGCTCGGCGGCAATCGTCTGCGTCTTGCCGGCCTTGTCCTTAAACGCGACCGTGGCGCCCTGGGCGTCCTTGGTGACCGACTCGACCTTGGCTTCAGTGAAAATCTGGATCCCTTTTTTCCGCAGCGCTTTCTCGAGTTCGGCGGAGATGTCGTCGTCTTCCACCGGAGTGACGCGCGGGAGCATTTCCAGCACCGTGACCTGCGTTCCAAAGGAATGGAAGACCGACGCAAACTCGACGCCCACCGCTCCGGCTCCCACGATCACCAGCGTTTTCGGCACGGCAGGCAATTGCAGAATTTCGATATTGCTGAGAACGATTTTGCCGTCGATTTCGATTCCCGGCAGGGAACGCGCCCCCGATCCCGTCGCAAACAAGATGTGCGTGGCTTCGACTTCAGAGGTCTTGCCGGCGTTTTCCACGCTCACGCGCCCCGGCCCCGCCCAGCGGCCCCAGCCCTGCATCAATTCGACCTTGTTCTTGCGAAACAAAAACTCGATGCCCTTGGCGTGTTTATTGACGATTTTTTCCTTGCGCGCCAGCACCGCCGGCCAATTCAGGGAAAACTCTTTTACGTCGATGCCGAATTCCTTGGCGTTCTTGAAAGTGTCGTAAATTTCGGCGTGGTGCAGCAGCACTTTGGTGGGAATGCAGCCGACGTGCAGGCAGGTGCCTCCAAGAAAGCCGTCCTTTTCAACAACTAGAGTTTTTAACCCCCACTGCGCAGCCCGAATCGCGGTGTTATATCCCCCGGGACCGCTTCCGATGATTGCGAGATCGTATTTGGCCAAGCGTGTCCTCCGCGGCGGGCCGGAGTGCCGCTGATGAAACGTGGGTTAAGTGGAGACTTAGCCGGCGTCCGCCGTTTCGCGCGGCTGGCCCTGATTGAATCGGGGCATGGTCCCGATTCACTTGGGCATGCGTTGAAGTTCCGCTCAGCGATTCTATCAGCCGATCACAGGCATCGCAACTTGAGTGACTGCCCACCCACATACCGTTCCTCTCTAAATTCCGATACAATTGCCGCTGGAGGCATACCAATGACGGGATGCGGGTGTGGTTTCACGCGCCGCGATCTGCTTCGCGCGGGTTCGTTTGCGGCCGCAGGCATTCTCCTCGGCGCAAAAGCAGGAGCCCAGCGAAAAAAGGGACTGCGAATCGACATTCATGCACACGTTTGGACCGACGACTATCTGGACCTGACGCAAAGCTACGGAAATACGGACACGGGCACGCAGCGCGGGAAGGGAGCCGGGCTTGGCCAGCAGGAAATGGATAAGCGCTTCGCCCTGATGGAGGCCAATGGGGTGGACATGCAAATTTTGTCTATCTGCCCGCAAGCGCCTGCCTTCGACAATAAAGAGCATGCCGTGAACGCCGCGCGAAAAGCCAACGACTTGTACGCGGAAGTGGTGAACCGCTGGCCCGGCAAATTCAAAGCCTTCGCCGCCGTTCCGCTGCCTCATGTGGACGAAGCGCTCAAGGAACTCGACCGCGCGCTGGGGCAATTAAAAATGGTGGGCGCCACGATTACAACCTTCATCGGGAACCGCTCCATCGCTGATCCCGCTTTCACTCCCTTCTATGAAGAGCTCAACCGGCGCGGCACCGTGCTGTACATTCATCCGTCAGGCAATGGCATTGATTCTCCTTTCATTACTCCCTTCCACTTGACCTGGGCGATCGGCGCGCCGATCGAGGACACCGTTTCGGTGATGCACTTGATCGAAGCGGGCATTCCGCAGCGCTATCCGAAATTGAAAATCGTCAATTCCCATTTGGGCGGAATGATTCCCATGGTGCTGCAACGCTTGGATAACGTATCCAAGTGGGAGCACCCGCTGCCGGAAAAGCCCAGTATCACCGCGAAACGCATGTGGTATTGCAGCGTGGGCCACGGGCATCCGCCGGCGCTCAAAGCGGCGGTAGATTCATTGGGGGGCGACCGGATTGTTCTGGGGTCGGATTACCCTTATGAAGGCGGAGAACTGTATGACCGCGCCGTGCAGTACATTCGTGAATCCGGCTTGAAATCTGAAGACGTGGAGAAAATCCTGGATCGAAACGCCGCGGCCGTGCTCGGGTTGGCATGAGGGCCTGGCAGCCGGGCGGGAGGAAGTAAACCAGGATGGATACGCAGTGGAAGACTGCGCAGGATTCTCCGCGAAGCAAACCTCGGCTCACACGCAACCAGGTCCGTAGCTTCTGGGCTGCCTGGGGCGGCTGGAGCATGGACGGGATGGATTCGTTCATCTATTCCCTGGTGCTGGTTCCTGCCCTCACCGAGTTGCTGCCCCGCTCCGGAATTCCCGCTACCACCTCCAACATCGGTTATTACGGCGGAATTTACTTCATGCTTTTCATGGTGGGGTACGGAACGGCGCTGATTTGGGGCCCCATCGCGGACCGGTTTGGGCGCGTGCGCACCA
>JBGOVX010000205.1:0-6028 GCA_041478355.1 Terriglobia bacterium
CCGCGCCCATACCCGTAACCGCCAAAGCCGCCGCCTGCGGCCGTATAGCGAAGCCGGGACCATGTATATTCGCTCTTGCCGTTTTCGCTATCGGAGGAATACGTGCGGGCTTCTCTTGCGGAGCCAAACTCATCATCCCGATACCCGCCGCGTTGCAGGGCTAGCAAACCAGTGCCTGCACCCGCCAGAAGCAGGAGAAACGCAATGCGTGCGAGGAGCCTCATAGGGTAGCTCCTAATCAGACGGCTAGAACAGCGCCGTCGTTTCATCAACAGCCAGGCCAAACAAACTATCCTTCTGGAATGCTACAGCCAATCGAAGCATGCGCGCAAGCGGGCGAAGCCGTGATCGGCGGCAACCGCCAGCGGTGGCTTCAAGATCCCAGCAAGCGGTGTCAGGATGGTTGTTGCTGGATTGGTATCTACCGGTAGTCCATCGCAATCCCGTATTGCTATGATTCCATATAGGCCACTTTCAAAATAGTTTTCTGTCCGGGAGAGGGGCTGTATGAAACGACTATCTGTTGCATTTCTCGCGGTGATACTGCTCTGTGTGTGGGCGCCTCGCCGCATGCAGGTGGCTGCTTCGCAGAGGCAAGGTTCGACAAAGCCGGAAACTATACCTGCAAATGGCGCTGCTCCCGCGGTTGACACTTCGGCGTGGAAGACTTATCGGAATGACAAGCACGGATTTGAAGTGAAGTATCCAGAGACGTGGGGTGTGAACGGGGGCTCGGGGACGGGGCCGGACATCATTGCCATCGTCAAACCTATACGTAGCGGGGAGCCTAACGAGTCGTTAACCCTGGCTATTCAGAAAAACCAAAATCCTAAGAAGCTTTCGATCGAGGAATGGTTCGCGGAGCAGATGAAGCTGATGCATGCTTCGCCCAAGTCGAGCGGGCGCCTGACGATTGGAGGACAAGTCGCGATTTTCATGGAGAATACCAGCAGCTTTGGCATGCAGCGCGATACATTCACGTTGTTGCATCAGACTGATGTATTGTCGTTGAGTTACAAACGCCAGGCGGAATTCGATGCGACGTTTTCCGCCATTGTATCTTCGTTCCGAGTTCTGAAGTGAATTTAAGCTGATTGCGGAGGGAATCGCGAGGTTGGCTGGTTCCCGTGTGCGGGTTCCGCATCACGAGCACAGGTGAGCAGGGTCACATTCTCGTACATTTTAAGAATGGTATAAATGGCTGTGAAAGGAGAAAGAGATGGGAACTCTCAATCCTAACAAAGCGGGCCTTGTGCTTGGACTGCTTACCGGTGGATGGCATTTTTTATGGGCACTTCTGGTGGCGGGCGGCTGGGCGCAGGCGTTTATTAATTTCATATTCTGGATCCACTTCCTGATGCCGCCCTATATTGTTAAACCATTTGTTCCCGGTGTGGCCTTGCTCCTCATCGTCGTCACAACAGCTATCGGTTACGCGACGGGTTACATCCTTGGCGTTCTTTGGAACTGGGCTCACCGATAGAAATAGGCGGGCGGCAAAGCGTATCTACATTTTCGCGAACGCGCTATTGGTATGAGCCACTCGGGGTTTATTCATTCGCACTGTCTTGCGCCAAATCAATATGAACAGAATGAAAATTTATTTCGTTCGCCGCTTCTCCTAGCCTTGCGGCCATGCACTATCCTCTTGTCGTGGCGATGTGAATCGACGACCTGTTTGCCCTCCAGGCTACACCTGCAGTAATGAGTGACGGACTTAACCTCCGGCAACTGCTCCTATGATGAAAAAAGGTTCCGCGCCCGAAGCGACAGCGTCGGGCAGGGGAGCGTCTGGAGGTTCGTGGGAGAGATCTTCCGAGCAGGCGAAGAACCGTAAGTACGGCCGGCGCAATTGCGTGACGTGGTCGCGGATCGTTCCGCGCAGCATCGGATACCGGGTCTCGAGCGCATCGAGGATGGACCGCTGCGTGATCTCACCTTCGACGTCGAGTTCCACGTCGCCGCTGACTTGTGCCAGTGTCCGCAGGTGCGCCGGGAGCACAACGAGAATCATGGCAGCGTCTGGACCTCTACAGATAGCACAGCCGGAAGGTCCCGGACGATGGGTGCCCAGCTGTCTCCAGCATCCGCGGAAGCGTATACCTGCCCTCCGGTGGTGCCGAAATACACGCCGCAGGAATCGAGTGAGTCGACGGCCATTGCGTCACGCAATACATTGACGTAGCAGTTGCTTTGCGGCAAACCTTTGCTGAGCGCTTCCCACTCGTTGCCGCCCGTGCGGCTGCGGTACACCGTAAGCTTTCCATCGGGCGGAAAGTGCTCCGAATCGCTCTTGATCGGGACGACGTAGATGGTCTCTGGCTCGTGCGCGTGAACCTCTATTACGAACCCGAAGTCGGTCGGCAGGTTTCCGCTAATCTCGTGCCAGGAATCACCGGCATCATCGCTGCGCATCACGTCCCAGTGTTTCTGCATGAACAGGACACCCGGGCGTGACTTATGCATCGCGATGTGGTGAACGCAGTGCCCGACCTCGGCATTGGGATCGGGAATGTATTGCGACTTCAGTCCACGGTTGATCGGCCGCCAGGTCTTGCCAGTGTCATCCGTGCGGAAGGCCCCCGCGGCCGAGATGGCGATGAACATCCGCCGTGGATCGCTCGGATCCAGAAGGACCGTGTGCAGGCACATCCCGCCAGCCCCAGGCTGCCAGCGAGGCCCGGAGCCATGGCCGCGCAGCCCAGCAACTTCTTGCCAGTTCTGTCCGCCGTCGGTCGAGTGGAAAAGTGCGGCGTCCTCAATGCCAGCGTAAACGACGTCTGGATCGGTGAGCGACGGTTCGAGATGCCAGACTCGCTTGAACTCCCAGGGGTGCGGCGTGCCGTCATACCACTGGTGAGTGCCGGTAACGCCGTCGTATACAAATTTGTTCCCTACCGGCTCCCAATTTTTGCCGCCGTCACTCGAGCGCTGAATCAACTGCCCGAACCACCCGCTGCACTGTGAGGCATATAAGCGATCATGGTCCACGGGTGATCCCTTGATGTGGTACATCTCCCAGCCCGCGAAGTGTGGGCCGCTGACGTCCCACCGTTCTCGTTTTCCGTCTGACGTCAGAATAAATGCACCTTTACGTGTGCCAACCAGAACTCGTACTTTGCTCATGCTCACTCCTTTCTGGGTTTTATGCTGGCCTTCTCAGACATATCTGTAATGAGCGAACTGGTCGGGCCGCCCGTCGCAATCGCTTCACCCGCGACCCAGTGTCATTTCTGCGGCTTATCGAGATTGAACATCCAATTGACGCCAAATTGATCCGTAAGCATTCCAAAACGAGCGCCCAAAACGTGGGCTGCAAGCGGTATCGTAACCTTGCTCTGCTCGTTGAGGTCGTCAAAAAAATTGTCGATTGCCTCCAGACTCTCGCATTGGATGTTTACCGAGAAATTGCTGCCTTGTTGAAGGAGCCTACCTGGCATTGTGTCTGACGCCACCAAGACGGCTGATCCCTTTGTGAGTCTTGCATGCATGATCCCGTCCTTGGCTTCCTCGGGAGAATTGTAGGGCGCCGTCGTTTCATCAGCAGCCAGACCCGACAGGCTAATTTTTGCATGCTACAGCCAATCGGAGCATGTGCGCAAGGGGAGGGAGAGCGGATAGATGGTTAGGTTCAGAGTGCGGCGTCACCCGCCCGCAATGAGCGGCAAGAACTAAGGAATTTTCGACTTCCCACACCTGGACCTCTGGCTCATTTCGCGAGTTTCGGGTCTAAGGGCAGTGCGTCTTCAGGAATTGATAGACATGCCGTTCTGGGAAGCGAAAGAGTAGGAAGTCAGGTAGAGCCCGAAAGCTCTACTGCTGCCAGCCACCGCCGAGCGCTTTGAAGATTTGCACCAGGGCAAGGAGTTCATTCAGCCGGGCTTGCGCCAGGCCAAGTTGCGCGGAGAAATAATTTGTTTCGTTGGTCAGCACTTCCAGATAATTTGTAGCGCCAGCCTTGTACCGCATGCCGGAAAGCTGGGCCGCATCCTGGGCCGATTGAACCAACAAATCCTCCTGCGCGCGGAACTCCTGGCCTTTTTGGTAAGCGGCCAGCGCGTCTGAAACATCCCGGAACGCGCCCTGAATCATCTGCTGATAGTTCAATAGCGCTTGCTGTTGCTGGGCCTGTGCCAGCAGGACGTTCGAATGAATTTTTCCCGCCGTGAAAACAGGCTGCGTCAGGTTTCCGACGAAAGTCCATAGTCCGGACGGACCGCTGAAAAGGCTGGTAAGGGCCGAACTTTGGAATCCCGGCGCCGCGGTCAGCGAAATATCGGGAAAGTAGGCGGCCCTGACGACACCAATCTGAGCGTTGGCGGCAATCAATTGCTGCTCGGCTTGTCGAATATCCGGACGCCGTTCCAGAAGAGCGGATGGAAGTCCCGCAGGAACTACCGCAGCGTGCGGCTGTTCGGTCAAATCCATTCCGCGCGAAATGCTGCCTGGATTATTTCCCAGCAATATGCTGAGCAGATCTTCCTGCTGGGCAATGCGTCTTTCCAAGTCCGCAATTTCCGCGGCGGCCGTGTAGACCAGTTGTTCCGCCTGGCGAACATCCAGTATCGAATTGATTCCATGTTCTTCGAGCGTTTGCGTCAGTTCCAGGGATTCTTTTCGAGAAGCGAGCGCATTCCTGGAGATGTCCAGCTCCAGGTCCAGCTCTCGAAGTTGAAAATAGGCGCCAGCCACATTCGCCACCAGCGTGGCATTTACCTCTTGGCGCCCCCACTCGCTTGCCAGCAGCTCCGCCCTGGCCGCTTCGGTAGCGCGGCGATATTTTCCCCAGAAATCGAGGTCCCAATTGGCCGCCGCGGTGACTCGGCCGATAGTTAGCCCGTAAGAGGGGATGGGGCCCGTCGCTGGATTTCGCAGGTTTGTGCCGCTGCCGGCGATATTCACCATTGGAAATTGATTCGCGCGCGTGATTCCTACTTGTGCCTGGGCTTGCAGGACGCGAGAAGCGGCGATGCGCACGTCGTAATTCTGCTGGAGCGCAGTGCGAATTAATTGTTGCAATTGCTGATCCTGAAAAACAGCCGCCCACTTTTGGCCGCCCAGTGAGTCAGGGGAGGCCTTAGCCGCTTCCGCATCTGTTAATCCGCGGAACGCGCCGGGAACATCCACGGTCGGCTTGCTGTAGCTCGGGCCCACCGCACAACCGGTAACCGCGATGGCGCACAAAACAGCCGGGAGAACCAGCGCCACAATTCGAAGGTTGCCAAAACGTTTTCTCATCTGGCGTTAGTCTCCATCCTGTGCGGTGACGGAATCGCCCGCGGACGGGATTTGCGAGTGCCCCGAATGGAAGAACGATGTGCGGTTCAAAACCTTTTCTTGGAATTGCTCGAGGTAAAGATAAATGACCGGCGTAACGTACAGCGTAATGAATTGAGACACCACCAGGCCGCCCACGATGACCATGCCGAGCGGACGCCGGGAAGCGCCATCGGCTCCGTAACCCGCGGCGATGGGGACGGCACCGATGACTGCCGCAAGCGTGGTCATAATGATCGGGCGGAAGCGGTCCATGCTGGCATCATGGATGGATTGTTCCGCCGTCTCACCGGCGTCCACGCGCTGGCGGGCGAAATCCACGATCATAATTCCGTTTTTCTTCACGATGCCCATCAGCATGAACATGCCGACGAACGCGTAAAGCGATGCCTGTTCTCCAAACAAATACAACGTCAGCAATCCGCCCACCAGAGCGGTGGGAAGCGTCGAGAGCACCGTCAAAGGGTGCACGTAACTTTCGTAAAGTATGGCCAGGATCACGTACATGATAAAAACGGCCAGCACCATCAACATGGTCAGGTCGCGAACCGTGTTGCGGAAAGTGAGAGCTTCGCCTTGCAGGCTGGCGCGAATCGCAGGCGGCACAATCTCCGCCTCGGCCTTGCTGAGACATGTCGGGGCGTCTCCGAGCGCCACTTCGGGTTTCAGGTTGAAGAAACTCGTGACGCTCGTGACTTGGTTCAAGTGATTTCCAGTCGGCGCGCCCACCGAGGTATTCCCTGAAACCAGC
>JBGOVX010000272.1:0-2818 GCA_041478355.1 Terriglobia bacterium
ACGTGAACCACAACAACACAATCGCAACCACCGTAAGCGCTGCGATGGTGAACGCCATGGCCCGTGACTTATCTGGTTTATCGGCAGGTGGATTGAGAAGTGACATTCGGTAGTCTCCTGCCCCGCGAGCGTCAGAATCAAACTTGCCCTTGCGTCAATGCCATCCCCGCATTGCGCAGCAGCATTCAAAATCCTAGCAGAGTTTGTGCGTCCGAGTAAAAGGCGGCGAATTGAATGCGGCTGGTCAGTTCTTCTTCAGGGCTTCTGAGTATTTTAGGTTATTAGGATCCAACTCATGCGCCCGTTGATAAGCGGCCATTGCAGCAGGCATGTTGCCAAGACGCTCGTAAGCAATAGCAAGGTCGAACCAGTACACGGAAACCTTTGGCTGGAGCTTGGCCGCATCGCGCAGCCACCGAACAGCATCCTGATTCTGGTTAGCAATCAGAGCGTCGTATCCCCATTTTCCTTCCTCGAAGCCAGCCTTGCCGGAGAGGTTGACAATGGTACGCCCCAGCGTGGCTCCCCATAGTCCGAACAGAAAGATAGCAACTATGCTTGCGACCAGAGGCCTGCGGCGATTGGGTAGCGTGATGGCGAGACCCGTGAGTGCGCCAAGGATAGCGCCTGCGCCGTGGGCCACATTCGCGACAACAAATGTGTGCGTGACAGTCGTTACGATGCAAATGAAAAACCATCCTACGAAAAGCTTGATCGTTCTGCGATCGATGGCTCCGCGGAATTGTTGGTCGCGTTCAGACAGAACACACAGTAGCCCGAATAGACCAAACCCTACTCCAGAGAGCCCGACACCACCGTGATCAAAAGCAAAATCCAAGGAGTTGGAACCAACCGCGAATAGAGCAAGTAGCAAGACTGTATTGGCATGTCCGTAGACACGTTCAACGACTGTTCCCAGGACCCACAGCCAGTACAGGGCAAGGTGAAGGATATCAAGATGCGGAAAGATATTGGTTACCAACCGCCACAACTGGCCACGACGGATCTCTGCACTTTCGAAAAGGGGCGAGATATCCACCTTGGCCCACCAAGCAATCGTTATTCCGATCGCCAGAATGGCGACCCCAGCAATGACCGGGTATTTAGGGACATCGTTCCACTTGGGGGCGCCAGACATCATTTCTCCGATTCCTTCTTGCCCGGCGGGTTGGAGTGAGGTGGCACTATAACACCGGACAAAACGCGCTAATCGGAAACTGACGGACTAAGCTTCCAGCGCGCCGCCGGCGCCGGCAGGTAGCTCGATCTGATATTTGGTGCGGGCTTTTTCGGCGTGCTGTTCGAGGGCTAGCTCGATCAGCTTGTCGATCAATTCGCGGAAGGGAATTCCGCTGGCTTCCCAGAGCTTCGGATACATGCTGATCGAAGTGAAGCCGGGGATGGTGTTCACTTCGTTGAGATAAATCTTGCCGCCCTTTTTCTCCAGGAAGAAATCCACGCGGGCCATGCCGCTCAGTTCCAGCACGCGAAACGCATCGATCGCGTACTTCTGGATCTTCTTCACCTGCGCGGGCTTGAGCTTTGCGGGAATCAGGAGCTGCGTGCCTTCTTCCAGATATTTTGCAGCGTAATCGTAAAATTCGCGGTGCGGCACGATCTCGCCGGGGACCGAGGCTTTCGGGTCCTGGTTGCCGAGAACAGCAACTTCGATTTCCCGCGCGATCATGCAACGCTCGACCAGAATTTTCATCGCAAATTCCGCCGCTAAATTCAGCGCCGGAGCCAGCTCCGCGCGCGAATGCACTTTCGTCATTCCCACGGACGAGCCCAGCGTTGCGGGCTTCACAAACACGGGATACTTGAACTTCTTTTCGATGGCCGTGCGAATCTCGCGAGGATCGCGCTCCCAATCCGCGCGCTGCACGCTGATCCATGGCACGACGGGAATTTTTGCCACCTGCAAAAGCCGCTTCGCGACGTCCTTGTCCATGCCGATGGCAGAGCCGAGTACGCCTGCTCCAACAAACGGCAATCCCGCTAAATCAAGCAGCCCCTGGATGGTTCCGTCCTCGCCAAAGGTTCCGTGCATCACCGGAAAAACGACGTCGAGCCTCTGTCCACCGCCGCTGCCGTCCAGCCGCACCAGCACGGCATCCGACGGGTCCGCCGTCATCATCACGCGCTGCCCGCCCTTCAACACTTCCGGCAGCATTTTTTGCGCGCCCGCGCCGATCAGCCAGTGGCCTTCCTTGGTAATCCCAATGGGCACCGCTTCGTATTTGTCCGGATCGAGGCCGCGAATCACCGACGCCGCCGAAGCCAGCGAAACTTCATGCTCGCCCGAGCGCCCGCCAAATAAAACACCAACTTTGAGTCTTTTCTTTTCCTGGGTCATGGAGGTCGTCAGTTGTCAGTTTTTAGTTATAAGTGAAAAATGAGGATTCGTGGGGTGGTTGTTTTTCGCCGCGTTCTGAACTGACAACGGATCACGTAAGACTGGTCACAAGATTTTCTGACCGAGGCCGGAGAGGACGAGCTCGACGCCGAGCAGGGCGGTGCGGTTGTGTTCGTCGAGAATCGGATTGATCTCGACGACTTCAAGAGAAACCATGGACTCGGTATCGGCGATCATTTCCATGGCCAGATGGGCTTCGCGGTAGGTGACGCCGCCGCGCACGGGAGTGCCGACACCGGGGGCGTCGGAGGGATCGACGAAGTCCATGTCGAGGCTGACGGCGACGCCGGCGGTGTCGTCCATGGCGTATTTGAGAGCGTCGGACATCACTTCGCGCATGCCGCGCTCGTCAATGTCGCGCATGGTGAAGACGTGGACGCCGCATTTTTTGACGATTTTGCG
>JBGOVX010000012.1:0-40427 GCA_041478355.1 Terriglobia bacterium
GGCCGCACCCATTCGGGCTCGACCATTGCCGCGCGGCCTATCGCGGCAACAATGATATCGGCGCGACGCACAACTTCGGGCAAGTTGCGCGTCTTGGAATGGCAGATGGTTACCGTCGCATTGGCATGCATCAGCAGCAGCGCCATGGGTTTTCCCACGATGTCGCTGCGTCCGACGACGGCTGCGTTGGCTCCCTCAAGTGGAATACCGCTCCGCCGCAGAATTTCCATCGCTCCGGCAGGCGTGCAGGCCACCAGGCCCGGACGGCCGGAGACCAGACGCCCGAGATTTTCCGGATGAAATCCATCCACATCCTTTGCCGGGTCCACAGCTTCGAGCACGCGCTTGGTGTCCACTTGCACCGGCAGGGGGAGTTGCACGAGTATCCCGTCGACATCGTCGCGCGCGTTGAGCTCCGCAACCAGCGCGAGCATTTCTTCGGTTGTAACAGTGGCGGGCGGCGAATGCAGCCAGCTACCGAGCCCCAACTGTTCGCACGCGGCGATCTTGCTGCGCACATAAATTTGCGAGGCGGCGTTTTCACCCACCAGCACCGCGGCCAGACCGGGACGAATTCCAGCAGCCTTCAAAGCAGCGATTTCCTGCTTAAGCTCGGCGTAAATCTGATCCCGGATTGCGTTTCCGCTGAGGATGCGGGCCGTCACAGTCGCTCCTGATGTGGCGATTAAAGCGTTGTTCCAATTGATGATAGCACAGCCGGAGTGGTGAGTTTGCCCGCGCAATTTCCGCGCTGCGCTAGCCTCAGAGGAACGCGGCAAAGAGCAGCGCGAAGGAAAAGACCAAACGTGCCAAAGTGCGATCCACATAATCCTGTCTCCGGGATGTGAACTTGACATGACAGGGTCGCTGACGTAAATCTTTGCGTGAAACCTGTCAGGGACGGCGGAGTAATGAAAAAATGACCAGAAATCATGTGCGTCCGCGAATGTTATTTTTGATGATCGGCCTGGTGCTGGCGCAATGGGCCGTCAAGATGGAGGCGAGCCAGGCGAACATGCTGGCTCAGTCCGAAGCCGGCCGCGTGAGCGTTGCTGTAAACGAAATCGGTGGCCAGGTGAGCGGACCGCAAGGTCCGGAAGCGGGCGTGTGGGTGATCGCGGAAAGCATCGATCTGCCGACGAAATTTCGAAAGATCGTGGTCACCGATGACAATGGACTATTTCTGGTGCCTGATTTGCCAAAAGCGAATTACAAGGTTTGGGTGAGAGGCTATGGTTTGTTGGATTCGGCGCCGGTCGAGGCCGCTCCCGGCAAAAAACTCGCACTCACGGCAGTGCGTGCGCCGGATGCGCGTTCGGCCGCCCAAATTTACCCCGCGAATTACTGGTTTTCGATATTGCACTTCCCACCGAAGACCGAATTCCCAATGGCTAAGCCGGGCTTTAATCCGGCCACACAACACTCCCGCCAAACGCAATCCAGCTCGTCCGATCCGGAACCTCTGATCGTGGGAGGACCCCAGAACCAAGTCGAGGGCGTCTATGCGTTGAGATTATGTTTTAACTGCCATCAGTTGGGGGACAAGGCTACCCGCGAAATGGCGCCAAATCTCGGCACGTTCAGTTCGACGGTGGCAGCGTGGGACCGGCGTTTGAAGTCCGGGCAAAGGGGCCCGATCATGGCTATGACGTTGAATCAATTTCCGCGCGATCGTGCCCTGGCGATGCTTGCCGACTGGTCCGACCGGATCGCGGCCGGGGAAGCGCCTCCGGCGCCCCCGCGGCCAGAGGGGCTGGAACGCAATGTCGTCGTGACGGAATGGGATTGGGGGCAAGGGGGCGCGGACTGGATACACGATGCCATGGCCAGCGACGAACGCGACCCAAAGGTGAATGCGAAAGGGATCGTTTACGGGGCGTCCGAGGGCATGGGCACGTTGGTGATGGTGGACCCCAATACGAACCAATCGAGCGAAATCAAAGTTCCGACGCGCGTCGATCCCAAGACCATCCAACCCTACCGCATGTCGCTCGAAGTGGGTTTCGCGTCTCCCTTCTTTGGCGAAACCCCCATCTGGACTGACAACACCAGCGTCCACAATCCGATGATGGACAAGCGAGGGCGCGTTTGGATGACTTCGGCGATTCGGCTCAATGCTAATCCTGCCTTCTGCAAAGAGGGATCCAGCAATCCTTATGCGAAAAACTATCCACTGACAGAGAGTCCTCGCCAGGTATCTTTTTACGATCCGGAGACGAAGAAG
The DNA here is from genome assembly GCA_041478355.1 of Terriglobia bacterium. Lineage (GTDB taxonomy): Bacteria > Acidobacteriota > Terriglobia > Acidiferrales > UBA7541 > Palsa-360. The sequence continues at coordinate 2,225 of JBGOVX010000012.1, forward strand.
TTTACGCTCATCGATACCTGCTTTGGCACGCACCACCTCCAGTTTGCCAAAGACAAAGACGATACTCTGTACTTCAGCGGCCAGGTTGGGGCGCTTGGTTGGCTCAACACAAAAATTTTTGACAAGACCGGGGACGAGCAGGCAGCTCAGGGCTGGTGTCCTGCCTACTACGATACCAAAGGCAATGGCCAGTTCGATCCGAAGGCCGATAAAACCGTCGAAGGTTTTCCCTACGGGCTGGCTGTCAATCCGGTGGACGGCAGCGTTTGGTTTACAACACTGGGCTTCCCTGGAAAACTCGTGCGTATCGATCGCGGCTCAAATCCGCCGATGACCTGCCGCACCGAGGTCTACGAACCGCCGTACCAGAATCCTAAGGCGCCCGGCAAAGTGGGGTTCTTTGCGCGCGGGCTTTCGGTCGACGCCAACGGCTTGCTCTGGGTGGCGCTGGCCGGGAGCGGACACCTGGCGAGTTTCAACCGCGGCAAATGCGTGGTGCGGAGCGGGACCGGAGAGCAGTGTCCCGAGGGCTGGAGCCTCTACCAGTTGCCGGGCCCCGAGATGACCGGAGCCGGCGGGTTCAGCGCCGATTATCCTTATTTCGATTGGGTCGATCAGTTTGATGTGCTGGGACTCGGTAAGAACACTCCGATCGCCACAGGCACAAATTCAGATTCGCTAATCGCTTTGAGGCCGGACACGGGAAAGTGGGTTGTGATGCGGGTTCCATATCCGCTCGGTCTCTACACGCGCGGCATGGACGCTCGTATCGATGATACGAAAGGCGGGTGGAAAGACCGTGGCTTATGGACCACCAACGCCACCATTCCCGTTTGGCACGAGGAAAGAGGCATGGAATCGAAATCGATGTTAGTGCATTTCCAGCTTCGGCCTAACCCCCTGGCCCACTAAAGATACCTCTGCAGGGGGTGGCCTTGAGGTTCGAATTTCAGGGTGCTCTGCCCTTCGTTGTTACAAGGGCGGAGCTCTTGCGTAACCCTCGCCGAATTCAACTTACCCACCAAACCGGAATCCTTTCTCGCGTAGAATGAAAAACTGCTTCAGGGCTAATCCTTGGGATGAGCGCACCATGCGGAAAATGACCGGCAGGCGTGGATTTAAAAAAGGCGGGGCGGGCAAGCTGCCGGCGCGCGGCGAATTCGTGCTGCGCAACGGCTACGTCCTGACCATGGATCGGGCGCTGGGTGACATTCCGGGCGGCGATGTGCACGTAAAAAATGGCGAAATCGTCGCCGTAGGCAAGAATCTCAAAGCGCCCGGCGCGATGGTAATCGATGGCCGCCGCATGATTGTGCTTCCCGGCCTCATCGACACGCACTGGCACATGTGGACCACGTATCTGCGTTGCATGGCCGGCGACACGGCCGAAGATGGGTATTTTCCGGTGACGACGGCCTATGGCCAGGCCATGAATCCCGAGGACATGTATCACGGAACGCGGTTGGCTGCCGCCGAGGCCATCTATTCCGGGACGACCACTGTGAACGATGAGTGCCACAACGTCCGCAGCCATGATTTTGCCGTCGCCGATATTCGCGCGCTCCAGGAAGTGGGTGTGCGGGCCCGCTGGTCCTACGGAGCCTATCGAGGGATGCCGCCAGGGCAGCCCCGCGACATGCAGGACTTCGAGAAGCTGCACCAGGAGTGGGCGAAGTATTCGAACAAGGGTTTGATCACGCTGGGATTTATTTGGGGCGGCATGGGGAGTATTGACTCTCCCGTTTCCCCCGAAAGATTTAAGATGGCTCGGAAAGAATTCCAGACGGCGCGCCGCCTGGGCGTTCCCATCTCCATACATTTAAGCGCCAAAGAAAATACTTCCTCCGGATGGGTCGAAGCGCTTGCCAATGGAAACTTCCTTGGCAAGGACGTTTTGCTCATCCACGTTCTTTCGGCGTCTGCTGCCGAAATGAAAATGGCGGCGGAGGCGGGCTCATCGGTTAGCGTGTCCCCGGGATCGGAGTTGCGCATCGGATATGGACTCACAAAGGCATGCGACTTTTCCGATGCCGGCGTGAACGTCTGCGTGTCGGCCGATAGCGTGCCGCTCACAGGAAGCGCGCACCTGTTTGGAGTGTTGAAGCTGCTGCGCAACGCCGAGAATGCCAAGGCCTTCGATGAATTCAAGCTCTCCGCGAGGCGCGCGCTCGAATTTGCGACCATCAATGGAGCACGCGCCTTGGGCATCGATCATCTGGTAGGCTCGCTGACGCCCGGCAAGCGAGCCGATTTGATCGCCGTCCGGACAGACGTGATTACCATGGGCGTGTTCACCGATCCCACGCACATGCTGGTCGAAGCCGCCGAACCTTCAAACGTGGATACGGTGGTTGTCGATGGACGTATTCTGAAACGTGCAGGTAAGTTTACAGCGCTGGCGCCCGAAAAGATCATTGCCGGCGCCGCCGCTTCGCTCGAGGCGGTGGGCAAACTCGTCGCAAGGTAAAGGCGGCCTGCGATGAGCGAACCATGCGGAACGTGACCGGCAGGCGTGGATGTGAAAAATGCGGGGCGGGCAAGCTGCCGGCGCCGGTTACTTCGCGCTTTTCTTGCGATCCAGTTTCAGCGTCAGGACGAATTCCTTGCGGTTGTCGAAGCTCGATACCGAGCGCGAAGATGAAGTCAAACCCTCGAGTTCGGCATGAATCTCGTAGTCGACGTTCAGGTCCAGGCCGCTGAAACTGAATTGCCCATCTTTGCCGGAGAGGTGGGTTGTGATGTCCTGGGTGTGTGCGTTTTTTAGATAGACCACGGCGGAATCGACCGGGGCCTCGGCTTTATCAACTACCGTTCCACGAACCGTCCGCAACTCGGATCCACGGCCCTTGCCCTGGCCAAACATGGCGGTCCCTGCCAATGCCACGATCAGGACGAAAACGACTGCTTTAAGATGGTTCATGATTTTCCTCCGCAGGTCCACAATAGTTTACGCTCAAAATAGCGCGGTTGGATTAATGGGCGACCCGGTGCCACGCGGCAGCGCAATCGGCGCCATGGTCACCAGGAACGACCAGCGCTTGCGCGCCGCCGCCGCGTCACTTAATGCGTCGAAATCGAGATTATCAAGAACGGTCATGCCCAGCGCCGCGATCACGAAATTATGCGCCGGCAAATAATCGTCCTTATTTGTGATCTGCGTTGTCGCCGGAAACGGAAGCACGCTTAACGATGCCTCACTTCCAATGACCGCGACGTCCCGTTGCCTGAGCCACGGAATCACCGATGCGTCCAGGCCTGCTCGAATACTCATATCCGACGGACCCAATTTCGCGCGCCGCGCCCAGCGCCCGGTGCGAATAAACAGGGCGTCTCCGGCCGAGACCTTCACGCCCGCCTGCTTTTCCCACGCCTCCAGGTCTTCCACGTAGACCGGCGTTCCCGGCTCCAGATACTCTACTCCCTTGAGCCGCGGAATATCGATCAGAATGCCGCGAGTGAACACCCCTTCCTTGACATTGATAATCGCGCCCTTTTCTGCGCCTTTCGCCATGGTTACATATTCGGTCTGCGGAAACCCGTTGTACATCTTGCCGCCAATATAGTGATGCGCGAGCGCGTCCATATGCGATACGGTAAGCCCGTGAAAGGCGACGGCAATTTTATCCAGCGCCCGGATTTCGTTCACATCCACCATCGTATTTTCAAACGGCTGCGGGTTGTCGATCGTCTTTTCGGTCATGACGTCATGAGCCAGGGATACCGAAACTCCCTCTTTCACCAAAGCTGCGGCCTCCTTGCGCTTTGCCGGAGTGATCAGATTCAGCGTTCCTTTCTGGTCGTCTTTGCCCCAGCGTCCCCAATTGGACAGCTCAATCTTCCATCGGTCCATGTCCGCTTGAGTCACCGTGTGGTTGGGAGGAGCCTGAGGCGCGCCCGCCGGTTCGCCGCCCCCTCTCAATAGGGAACCCCGGCCGGCTGCCCAGCCTGCCAGCGCAACAACAATGAAAATACTGACGGCGCGCGTTTTCAAAAAGCTCTTCATCATTCCTCCCCAGGTGCTTGTGGAAAGATTGCCGAGTGCTATTCCATCGTGCTCAAAAGGCTCCCTGTTGTGCGCATAGACGAACAGCTCGCGCGGAACTTTATTCTGACATCCAGATCGCCGGGCGCGCTTGAAATTTGAAATCGTGAGCGTCGCGAGCCTGGAATTTGGTCTGCTTCCGTTCGCCAGCGGACATATTGCCGGTTGGCGAGACCTGCGGGTGAGAGAATCAAAGAGAGGGGGAGATACCGAAGGAGTCCGAGGAGTGTGCTATACGTCCTCTTTTTCTATTTCTTCCTCCTCGTCATCATCCTCCGCCGAATCGTCTCCCTTGTCGGACTCTTCCTCTTCATCGTCCTCATCCTCGTCATCGGAGATGGCATTGACCTTGACGGGATGGATCTGCACAACTTCCATCTCGGTCTCGCATTCGGGACAGGCCAGGATTTCGCCTTCTTCTACTTCATCTTCATCCACGTCAATTTCAGTGGCGCATTCAGGACACCGGACCACGGCAAAGACCTCCTTGCGGATAGAACACCCTTGCTCCTGAAGTATTATATAACGCGAAGCGTCCTGAGAGGGAAGCGGGCAAATGACGATGACACCGAAACGAGAATACCCGGACCGGCCAGTGGTAGGCGTGGGCGGAGTAGTGATTGATAAACAGCGCGCCCTGTTGATCCGGCGCGCCAGCCAGCCGCTGCAAGGCCAATGGTCGATCCCCGGAGGCGTACTCGAGTTGGGAGAGACGCTCACGCAGGGCGTCGCCAGGGAACTTGAGGAAGAAACCGGCCTCCAGGTAAATGTGCACGAACTCATTGAAGTGTTCGAACGCATCTTTCCAGCTCCTCCGAATGCGGACGGCGCTCCCGGCGACCCCTCCCGCCCACAGTATCATTTTGTGATTCTCGATTATCTCTGCGAAATGCGCGGCGGAACGCTGCGCGCGGGCAGCGATGCCCGGGACTTTGCCTGGGCCCGCGAGGAAGAGTTGGTGAATTTCGATTTGACGACGGCAGCCACGCGCGTCCTGCGAAAAGCATTCGCCTTGGCGCGCGAACGGACGGCTTAACGGGCAATGCGTTACCGATCTCACCAAACCGCAAGCAGCGATTTATGGGATATTCAATCTCCGAAGGCAATGGGACATTTGTGATAAATCGAAGTATCGCTTGAAAAAGAAAAATATGGATAGGGTTACAATTGTCCTCCCATAGCAAATCACGAACTACCATGGAAGGAGCATTGGTTGAACGCAGAAAGCCTTTCGATTCATCCGGGCGACATCATTTCCTACATGGATATGTGTAGATATGAAGGAGCCAGCCTCCAACGTGGCATGAATTTCCACCTCGACGGGCGAACGAGCGTAATTCTAATGAGTTTGCGAGCGGGCGCCCCTTATGCAGACCGAATCGAGAAGAGTGGTCAGGTTCTGATCTACGAGGGACACGACATCCCAAGAACTAAGGTCGGTCCTGACCCTAAAGAGGTTGACCAAGCAGAATTTTTTCCTACCGGGACACCGACTCAGAACGGATTGTTTTGGGGGGCGGCAGTCTCACACAAGTCACACAGGACTGCTGCAGAGCTGGTGAGGGTTTATGAAAAAATTAAGACTGGAATTTGGGCTTATGCTGGCCTCTTCGAGCTAATTGACGCGTGGAAACAGGAAGAAGGGAGAAGAAAAGTATTTAAGTTCAAACTCCAAATAAGCGACCAGCAAGTTGGTGTTCTCGGGTTCGGTACAGGCGAAATTGAACATGATCGACTTATTCCCACACTGGTGAAGGTCGAAGTTTGGAAGAGAGACAAGGGAAAGTGCGTTCTATGCGGCAATAAGGAAAACCTCCATTTCGATCACATTGTTCCGTTCTCAAAGGGTGGAACGTCACTGCTGGCGAAGAACATTCAATTACTCTGCGCAAAACACAATCTCCTGAAGCGAGATAAGATCGAGTAGGTTGAAGTGCTTTCGCGTCGCAAATATGGGGCAGGATAGGCCTAGTATTTCACAAGGGCTTCCCTTCAGGCCGGCTCCAGTTACTATATTGATCCGCGGGCCGTCTCTCGGATTCTTCCCGCCGGTATTCTTCGTTGCGAGTAGTTTCGCCGTTGACTTATTGGGAAGAGATGCTCAGGGTAAAGGTGAAAACTCGACTCGGCGGCGAATCGGGTCGATGCGTTCGGCGCGGACGCGGACCAGGTCGCCGAGTTTCCAGACATGCCCGCCGTGAACTCCGCCGCGGCCGGACTTTTTCTTTTTTCCCGGCTCATGTGACGCGGGCCGCTGAGCATGCCCGCTGCCGGAAACGATGGCGTGGTCGTGCTCGCGGTAGAAGACGTGTTCGCCAGTAAGCTCCTGGATGCGGTCGATGGGCACCAGGCCCTCGACGAAAATTTCCTCCAGCTCGACGAAGAATCCGAATTTTTGCACCGAAATAATCAGCGCGTTGTACTCATCGCCCAGATGCTGCTCCATGTATTGGGCCGTCTTCCAGGCCATCAATTCGCGCTCGGCAGTTTCGGCGCGGCGCTCGGTCTCGGAAGTTTCCTCGGCAATAGCTTCCAGTTCCCCGCGGCGATAGGGACCGAAAGTAGGGGCCTCTTTAGGCGCCGCTCCATGTGGCGCGCCATCCTTCTTCATTTCCTCTAGCGCCGCGGGCTTCGAACCAGGATGATCGAGCGCCCACTTCAGCGCGCGGTGGACAACCAGGTCGGGGTAGCGGCGGATGGGCGATGTGAAATGCGTGTATTGATCGAAAGCCAGCGCGAAATGTCCGAGAGGATCGGCGGTATATCGCGCCTGCTTGAGCGAACGCAGCATCAGGTAAGAGACGATGCGCTCCTCGGGCTTTCCTGCAATTTTTTCAGCTAGGCGCTGGTAATGCTCGGGGCGAATAGCGAAGTCGAGCGCGCCCGGTAACGAGACGGTCATGGGGCGGCCGCCGCTATGAGATCTGGAATCGCGCCCGCCGCCGGACCGGCCATGCCGCGCGCCCCGCTCGGATCGCGAAGAGCGAACGCTCCCATGACGCACGGTCACCAGGCGCTGCGCGAGATTTTCCACGCCTAGCGAATAGCCAAACGATTGCGCCAGCGCTTCGAACTCCAGAACCTTTTTGGGATCGGGTTTTTCATGCGCGCGGTGCAAGGAACCGATGCCGCGTCCCTCGAGATAACGCGCGACCGCTTGATTGGCGGTCAGCATGAATTCCTCGATCAGCCGGTGCGCGATGTTGCGTTCGCTGCGGCCGACGCCGATCATTTGCCCGTTGGGGTCGAACTCAATCACGGGCTCAGGCAAATCGAAATCAATCGAGCCCAGGCGCGCGCGCCGCGCGGTGAGAATCATGGCCAGGTCGCGCATGGCGCTGAATTCATCGGCGAGGTGCGCATATTTCGACGTCGCGACCGCGTCATGCAGAAGCACGGCGTTTACCGCGGTGTAGGTCATGCGCTCGGACGAACGAATCACGCCGCGCGCGAATTCCGACGCCACGATTTCGCCGGCGGCGTCAAGTTCGACGATCGCGCTCATGACCAGGCGGTCTTCGCGCGGGTTGAGCGAGCAAATCCCAGTCGAGAGTTCCTCGGGCAGCATGGGCACGGCGCGATTGGGAAAATAAACAGAAGTCCCGCGCAGCCGCGCATCGCGGTCCAGCGCCGAGCCCCGGCGGACATAGTGCGAAACGTCGGCAATGTGCACCTGCAACTGCCAGTTGCCGTTCTCCAGATGTTCGACGTACACCGCGTCGTCGAAATCACGCGCCGTCTCACCATCGATTGTCACGATTGGTAGATCGCGGAAATCGCGCCGTCCCGCGCGCTCGGCATCGCCCACCGGATGCGCCGCGGCTGTGGCCTCCGCCAGCACTTCCCCCGAAAATTCGTGTGGCAGATGATGTTTGCGAATCAGAATTTCGACGTCCACGCCGAAATCACCGGGGCGCCCGAGAATTTCGATCACGCGGCCCGCCGGGGCCAGGCCGCCGCGCGGAAATCGCGTGAGTTCCACATTCACCACGGCCCCGTCGAGTTCCGGCAGGCGCACGCCACGCCTAAGCGGATGCGCACCCATCTTTCCTTGCAGCTCCGGCGTCAATTCGTCGCCCGGGGGGATGATAATTTCCTGCAGCAAGCGCGCTTCGTATGGTGCAACCGTGTTTCCGCGCGAGCCGTACCGGAACAGGCCCACAACGGTGGCATGCGCGCGGTCCAGCACGCGCAGGATGCGCCCCTCGGCACGGCCCGCGCCGTCGGCGAAGCGCCCGCGCCGCTCGATGCTGGCCAGTACGTGATCGCCATGCATGGCGTCGCCGACCGCGTCGCGGCCGATGAACAGATCACCTTCCAGATCCTTTCGCGCCGTATCGGGCACAACAAATCCATAACCGTCGCGATGCGCCACCAGACGCCCGGTAAGCTGATTCACTTCGGGCCTCGGCGCCGGAGAAGATTCTCGACGGGGATGCGAACCATGACGGTGCGGCGTCCCTTTTTGCTGCTGCGGCGCGGGATACTGCTTGCCGTGTTCCCCGCCCTGCACCGCGCTTGGTTGTTCACCTCGGACAGCAGCCTGTTTCTCGGTAGGGAGAGCGATCCTTCCGTTGGGATATTCGTGGATCTGGCCCTGTTTCTTCATTTTCCAAGCAAGCTTCACCAGCGCCCTGCGAGCGGAGTGGCGCAAGTCCAGCGCGGCTGCAATTTCGCGCAAGCTTTGCGGCCTGCGGGAACGGGAGAGATGAGCCAGTACGTCAGCTTCGGTGACAGGCGCGCGCGGTTCTTCGTGGCGAGACATTTAATCGGTCATTGTAAGCGCATCGCAGGCAAAACGCGAAGCCGGGAGGGAATTGGGCAGTAGTCAGATTAAGTCTGCGTCGAAAGCAAGTCGGGAGTGGTTCCGGCAAAACAACGGGCGCGGCGGGAAGAGCGATTCCCGGAACGGTTACGGCCAATAGGGATCACGCTTTTAGCGAAGCGTTGAGGCAGCGTATCCCCGCATCGCACGACGTTCGAATGCGCACCGTATTGTTCAGCTCAAGAAGCTGGTGAGCTCCGCCAGAAGAATTTCCGGTACTTCTTCGGCGATGAAATGCCCGCTGGGAACTGTCCTGCCGCTGACACTCGATGCCCTCTCTCTCCATGTCGCGAGAACATCGTAGAGCCGGTTCGAGTCGCCATGTTCTCCCCACAAAACTAAAAAGGGACACGCCACTTTGTGATCCAGATCGGCGGCGTCATGATCCAGGTCGATGGAGGCGGCTGCGCGGTAATCCTCGCTGCTGGCATGAATCACCGCCGGGTTCCGGAAGCACCTGAGATATTCCGCGTACGCGTCACTGTTGAGCTTGTCCGGTGGAAGCCGTTCAAATCGCGATTTGAGATACACTTCCACACTGTTGCCGATAAGAGTTTCCGGAAAGGGCGCCTTTTGAAGCAGGAAGAACCAATGGTAACTGGAGGTGGCCCATTCCTTGGTCACGTTGTGGAAGAGTTTATACGTGGGGACAATATCGAGAACCGCAGCCTTGGTCACGCGGTCCGGGTGATCCAGAGCCATGCGGTGAGTGACCCGTCCGCCACGATCGTGGCCCACCACCGCAAATTTTTGAAACCCCAGGCTGGCCATCACTTCCACCTGGTCTTGCGCCATGGCGCGCTTTGAATAGCCAGAATGATTTTCCCCGTCAGGGGGTTTGCTGCTATCACCATAGCCACGTAGATCGGCTGCAACCACCGTAAATTTTTGAGCAAGCTGGGGCGCAACCTTTCGCCACATGATGTGCGTCTGCGGATAACCATGGAGAAGAAGTAGCGGCGGGCCGCTCCCGGCGGTAACAAAATTAATTGTGGCGCCGGAGGTTTTCACCGTGCGTTGCTTGAACCCCGGGAAGAAATCCACGCCGGCCATGCTGCGTTCCGCTTGTCCAAAGACTCGTTCCACGGGAGGAAGCACATTGCTGACAGAGGCAATCGCGCCTATGCCCAGTGCTGCTGCTTTCTTAAGGAGATCTCGACGGGGATTATCGGCCATGACTTCGTTCCTCCAAGGCTCATCTAAGTACACCATCATTTGCGGGGATGCAAGGCCTTAACCGTCGTGGAAAATGCTTATGGGGTTGAACTATTGCTGTCGGCAGGACGTCTCTTCAAGACGGGCTTATCCGGATCGGATTCTGGGAAGGCTTGCATCTCCTCGCCAGTCATGTCGTACACGTACCGGATTACCATAGTCGCCTTGGATTTGGCGTTGTCGACGTGCAAGGTTTCGAAAAATTGCTTGCCGTCCGCGGACAGTTCGAGCGTGCGGCTCATTTTCCCGCCCTGCGGAGTCTTTTCATCCGACACCAATTGGCTTCCATTCCAATGCGCGGCTATTTCCTGATAACTGTCGGCCGCGGGCTTTTGCAGTTGGCGTCCATCGGTGTAAAAAATAAGTCTGTGGAAGTTATCGTCGGTTGCTTCGACCTCCGCATTTTGTAGTGCGATGGTCAGCGATTCAGCAGGCAGGATTAGTTGCAGCAGCTTTGGATTAATTTCGCCTTCCTGTCCACTGCCACTGCGTTGTCCCCCGGAGGGGCCGCCGCCCGGGCCGCCGCCCGTTCCGGGGAATGGGTAACCACCCCCCATGGGCCCCCTGCCTCCAGGGTAGCCCCCAGGATTACCGCCTGGGTTGCCTCCAGGATTGCCGCCGGAGTTCCCGCCGCTTGCGCCCTTCGAGTCCTGCATTCTCTTGCGAGGGTCATCGCTTTCGTCATGATTTAGTTTCCAGGCTCCGGCAAGAGTGGTCCGAGGTTGAATCTCTTTCGGTTTAGATTTGGGTGTGGACTTGTCAGCCGGGACTCGCGATTCCGGGCGAGAAATTGGCCCCGGCGGGGCCTGTGCCATCAAGCGGTTCGGGGCCATGATGGAGACAGCGCCCAGGAATCCACAGGCGAGAGCCGTTGCGGTGTTTCTCTTATTCAAGTACACCTCGATGATCGACATGTATCGGTCTAGATGGAGTGAGTCACATCTTTAGTTGCCTTCTTGCCTTTTCGTGGCACTCGAAAACCGCCGGCCCCGCTTGCATTGGCACAAGCAAGATGCCGGGGCTACCCAAGTGGGCTATTGCTTGGAGACCGCGAACCCGTCCACTTGCACATCGAGCATGTGATTGACGCGGATACCGTAGATGCCGTCGGTCTTGGCTGTCTGCCCAGTCTTGGGCATCGATTTGACGACCGTGCCGTTGATGACGAAGTCGATCTTGGCGGGCGACACGCGAACTTCCAGCGTGTTGCTGGATCCATCGCCGGTCTTTATGGCGTCGCTGGCTGTGGCTGCCGAAACGTTCTGCGCGGAGGCGCCGCTCCTGTGTTTTATGAGATAGGTTCCGTCCTGCGCCACCAAAAAATATAAGTAGTCTTGCTCGGCGCCTTCGAGACCGCTCCCAGCAAACACAAGGCCATAGTATTCCGAGTGAGGGCTCGATTTCGCCGCCGTGAATGCGCCTTTGAGCGAGTAATTCCCGGCGGCCGTGTTCGCCGGGTTCCAGTAAGTAGCCGCCTGGGGGTTGGTGGCATGGAAGCCCGCTCCCATGGTAACGAACTTGATTGCGCCCGCGGGGTCGGGGTCCGATGCGTTCGAGCTGCGATCGACGCGCAACTTCCAGCCCTTTGGGGACTGCGCGAACAGCGGAGCGACGGCGAGCAAAGCAATGACCGTAATTAAAGCGTAACGTTTCATCTACATTCCTCCTCAGAAAATGGGCCGCTCGAAAAATCCCCTGCGTGCACCTTTGCATGGCAATCATGCGCACCGTTCGCCGGTTCATGAGGCACGAGCTGACCGTATGTCATTGTACTCTCTGTTTCAAAGAAATCCCTTCTCAGGGGTAGTGGGCCAGGAACAAGACACTGCCCGCCCAAAAACAGGGCGGCCGCTACAAAGGCAACCCCCGCGAATACGTAGTGGTTTTGTAGCGGCCGCTGCGTCCCGCGTTTTTTGGGACGGAGCGGGCATTTTTCCTCTCAAACTGAACCACTACCTTCTCAGGCCTGCGCGTTGCTTCCGCGTAAGATTTATAATTTTGCCGCCGCCCCGCCGTCCACATTGATGATTTCCGCCGTAATAAATCGCGCCTCGTCAGAGGCAAGAAACAGCATGGCATTGGCCACATCCTCCGCATAACCAGGCCCTTTAATCAGTTGCCACATTTCGAAGTGGCGCGCAAACACGTGCTCGCCGGCGGAGGTCGTGAGCCGCCGGGTCAGAACCTGGCCGGGCCGGACGCAGTTGACGCGAATATGGTGGGGTCCCCCCAGGCTGGCGATATAGCGTGTAAAACCTTCGAGCCCGGCCTTCGCGGCAATGTACGAGGCGGAAGGGAGCATGGGCATCCGTTCGAGCACGGCCTCACTCACACCGGACACGGCCGCCAAAGAGGACACATTCACAATCGCCCCGCTCCCGGCCTTGATGAGGTGCGGCCACGCGGCCCTGCAGGTGAGGAAGCAGGCGGTCAAATTGACACGCAGCACGCGGTCCCATACCTCTTCGGATTCTGCCGGGAACATATCGCGCGCGCCGCCTCCGGCATTGTTGATGAGCACATGCAAGCCGCCATAGATGCTGACGGTTTGGGCGACGGCCGCCTCGACTGCCGCGGCGCTAGTGACATCGCACGGGAGAAAAGTTACATCCCCGCCCTCCGCCCGGATAGCCTGCTGGACCGCATGTCCTTCTGCTTCCCGGCGGGCCAAAATGGCGACGCGGGCCCCTTGTTGCGTAAAGAGGCGCGCGGTGGCTTCTCCGATCCCGCTGTTCCCTCCGGTAATAATGGCCACTTTATCTTGTAGCCGGCCTGGCATACGCAGGTCTCCTTCCATAGTGAAAGTGGATAACGGAAAAAATGAAAAACACTTTATCCGCTTTTCCGGTCTCTGGCGCTCTGCTTCAGAATTTTTCTTGCCTGGATAACTACAGGTTCATCAATCATCTTTCCGCGCACCACGGCGACTCCCTGACCCGACTTTTCGAACGTTCTGACCACTTCTTCGGCCAATGCGATTTCCTCGTTCGAGGGAGCCATGGCATTGTGCACGGTATCGATCTGATTCGGATGAATCAACGCCTTGCCCGTGAAACCCATTTGCTTGATGCGCCGCGTTTCTTCGAATAGTCCGGCGGCATCGCCAAAATCAGTGAACGGTCCGTCGATGGCTTCCAGGCGCTCTGCCTTGGCCGCCAGCGCGACCAGCGACCGCGCGACGCCAATTTCTTCTCCGGTTTTGGTCCGGACAATTCCCATGTCCGCGCAAAAATCCTCGCCGCCGAACAAGAGAGCGATGATACGCGTGCTCGAGCGCGCCAATTCACAGGCGCGGACAACACCTTTGGCGCTTTCGAGAATGAGCAGAAGCTTCATGTCGCCGACCGGCATGCCGGCTTGGTTTTCGAGCCCTAGAAGTCTTTGATGGACCTGGGCTACTTCGGCCGCTTCGCTGCACTTGGGCAGAACAATGCCGTAGACCTGGGGGCGCACCGCTGCACGAAGGTCCTCATCAAGGAATGGCGACCCAAAAGAATTTACGCGCACGAATATTTTTGCGGACCGATATGCGGCGCTTTCCAGTTCATCCTTGAGCATGCCCCGCGCTTCCACTTTCCTGTCGGGCGAAACCGCGTCTTCCAGGTCATAAATAAACGCATCGGGGCGAAGATTTCTAGCGCTCGCCAGTTTTCGTGAACTATCCGCCGGCACGAATAGAAAGCTTTGGAGCAGGTCCATCGAGAATTGCGCCTTTCTAATCTGTATCCAGCCTTTACCTTGTCTTTATCCAGTCTGGGGCGCCGCCGCCGACTCCCGGTGTGGAGAGAGCTGTCCATTTCCAAAAGTCCCCAGGAACAGCGGACTGCTTCATCTCCCTTACCGAATTGCTTATTTGCTCACAGCGGCTCTTGGGAAGCACGCGCGTTGCGAGCGAGTGGAACTTGGCTGACAATTCTTCCCAGCTCAGCGGGTTTTCCGGATCGCCTTTCGGAAAGCGAACATATTTTTCAAACTGTTTACCGTTCGTCAGGTGAACTTGCACGCGGGCCGGCCACTCCGCCGGAAAATTCTTTTCGATGCCGATATCTTTTGTCATGACCACTTTGCCCATCAAGCTGTGGATGAGCGGCGACTGGAAATTTTTGTCGGTGAATTGATCTAGGCCGGCATTTCGATAAGCCAGGGCCACTGCGGCCCCGAAGGGCATGGAAAATTGCGCGTCCACCACGTTTGACGGCGAGTATTTCCGCTCTCGCGGCAAGCAAACCAGAGGCCATCCGGCCTCCAGGACGGCAACCTCGACGCGCGCGACCTGCTCGGGATGGATGTCATGCGCAACGGCAAGTTCTATCAGACCGTCGATAGGAGACTGCATATACCGGCAGCACGCATGGGGTTTGACGCTGGTGCGCAAGATCTCGAAAGTTTGTCCCAGGTCTTGCGTCACCAGCTCTGGCTTGGGTTTCCGCGAGTACGCGGAAAGAAAACCATCGCGACCCTCGAGAATAGTGCCGGGCCCTCGAAAACCTTCCACAGCCAGCCTCGCGGCCAGGATTCCATTTTGCGCGGCGAGTCCCGGATGCAACCGCTTGGTCCAAGCGCCATCGGCCAAAAACTCCAGGGAACCCGCGGCCATGCTGCCCGCAATGCCGACGGCGGAAAGCATTTGCTCTTCGTCGAGACGCAGAAGTTTAGCCGCGGTTACCGTCGCGCCAAATACGCCACAAGTCGCGGTCGGATGAAACCCCAACTCGTAATGATATTTCGGCTGCAACGCAATTCCCAGGCGCGCGGCTACCTCGTATCCCGCTACCACAGCGGAAAAAAATTGATCGCAATCGACGCGGGGCAGAACTTCGCTCAGCGCGATGGCCGTCGAATACATCACGACGCCCAGATGTATGGAACCGGCCTGATGTGTGTCGTCAAGCTCGATGCTGTGAGCTGCGGCCCCGTTCGCCATCGCTGCGTATTCCGGCGATGTTTGTAACGCCGTGCCGATTACAGTACAGGGACCTGGCGACGCCGAGTGAGCCAGCATGCGGTAAACAGCCTGCGAGGATTCGGTTTGCGAGCCGGCGATCGCGACGCCGAGATAGTCGAGAAGCAAATACTTGGCCCGCTCGATAACTTCGCTGCCGAGGTCGTTGTGGTTGAGCGAGTGGGAGAAATGAACGAGTATTCGAGTTATGGGGTCCACATTTTCTCCATCGCGGAAAGCTTCGAGGTTAACATTTGTTAGCATACTCTACTATCGTTTCCGCACTCTTGCCCTCACCGCTTTTGCGGAATTAAATCGCGATTGCGCATCCATATAAGATGGAGTTCGAGCAAGTGTTCGGCATACTATATTGCCGGGCGAGGTATTCCATTGGCCAGAACCAACAGCTTCGACGATGCAACCCGCGAAGAAATGAAATCCGCCGTACGCGAATTGTGCCGGGATTTTCCCGACAGTTATTGGCGGGAGCTTGACGAGAAGCGCGCCTACCCAGAGGCTTTTGTCCGGGCCCTGACGCATGCCGGATATATGGCTACCCTGATTCCCGAGGAGTACGGCGGCGCGGACCTGGGCGTTGCAGAGGCTTCCACGATCCTCGAAGAGATTCACGCCTGCGGCGGAAATGCCGCGGCATGCCACGCGCAGATGTACATCATGGGCACGCTTTTGCGGCACGGATCGGAAGCGCAAAAGCGGAAGTATCTGCCAAAGATTGCCGATGGCTCTGTTCGACTTCAAGCATTCGGAGTGAGCGAACCTAATACCGGCACCGACACCACCCAGCTGAAAACCATGGCGGTCCGAAAGGGGGACCGCTATGTGATCAATGGGCAGAAAATTTGGATTTCGCGCGCCGAACACTCCGACCTGATGCTGCTGATTGCCCGCACCACGCCCGCCGACCAGGTGAAGAAACGCACCGAAGGTCTCTCCACCATCCTGGTTGATCTTCGCCAAGCCGTGGGCCACGGGTTGAAGATTCGCCCCATCCGCACGATGATGAACCATGCCACGACCGAACTGTTTTTCGACAATTTGGAAGTTCCCATCGAAAATCTGGTTGGTGAGGAAGGCCAGGGATTCCGCTATCTGCTGGACAGCTTGAACGCCGAGCGAATCCTGATCGCCTCGGAATGTATCGGTGACGCGCGCTGGTTCTTGGAACGCTCTTGCCGCTACGCGAATGAGCGAATCGTTTTCGGCAGGCCGATCGGCAAGAATCAGGGCATCCAGTTTCCCATCGCCCGCGCGCACGCCAATCTGGAGGCAGCCCGCCTGATGGCCGCTCGCGCGGCCAGCCTGTTCGATAGCGGCAAAGCGTGCGGACCCGAAGCGAATATCTCGAAGCTTCTGGCGGCCGACGTCTCCTGGGAGCTGGCCAATGTCGCGGTGCAAACCTACGGCGGTTTCGGATTTGCCGAAGAGTACGACATCGAACGCAAGTTCCGCGAAACCCGGCTGTATCAGGTGGCGCCCATTTCCACGAATCTAATTCTGAGCTATCTGGCCGAGCACGTCCTGGGCCTCCCCAGGTCGTACTGATGCTGCCCCTCGAAGGAATCACCGTGGTGTCCCTGGAGCAGGCCGTAGCTGCGCCGTTCGCGACTCGGCAATTGGCGGACCTGGGCGCTCGCGTCATCAAGATCGAACGCCCCGGAGACGGTGATTTTGCGCGTGGATACGATGCTACCGTGCGCGGGATGTCCAGCCACTTCGTTTGGCTGAATCGCTCCAAGGAATCCCTGACGTTGGATTTGAAACGGCCAGAAGCCAAGTTGGTCCTGGATCGTCTGCTCGAGAAGGCTGATGTTTTTGTTCAGAATTTGGCGCCCGGCGCGACCGAGCGGCTCGGCCTCAGCACTCCGGAACTGCGCAAAAAATATCCGCGTCTCATCATCTGCGATCTTTCCGGCTACGGATCTTCCGGACCTTACCGGGACAAGAAAGCATACGACCTGCTGATCCAGGCCGAGACCGGCTTGATTTCCCTCACCGGCACAGAGCAAACTCCATCCAAGGTGGGAATTTCCATCGCCGATATATCCTGCGGCATGTACGCGTATTCCGGTATTTTAACGGCCCTGCTGGTGAGGTCGCGAACTGGCAAAGGCATTGCCCTGGAGACTTCCCTTTTCGATTCGCTGGCGGAATGGATGAGCTACGCCGCTTACTACACCTCTTATGGAGGATCGGCTCCTCCGCGCACAGGCGCAAGCCACGCCACCATCGCGCCATATGGGCCGTCGCTGAGCGGAGACAATAAAGTGGTGTACCTTGGTCTGCAGAATGAACGCGAATGGAAAAAGTTTTGCGAAGTGGTATTGGAGAACCCTCAGCTATTCTTGGATCCCCGCTTTGACTCCAATGCCAAGCGAGTTCAGAATCGTCAGCAGCTCGAACTGGTCATGCACGATGTGTTCAAGAAACTGACCGCTGCAGAAATTATGGCGCGCCTCGAATCCGCGCAAATCGCCAGCGCCAGGTTGAATACCGTTCAGGAGTTTTTGGATCACCCGCAACTCAAGGCCAGGAACCGCTGGGGCACGGTCGATTCGCCCGTAGGTCCTCTGCAAGCCCTGCTTCCCCCTGTCACGATGGAAAATGTGGAGCCAGTCTTGAGCGAAATTCCGGCATTGGGGCAGCAAACCGGGGCTATTCTGGCTGAATTAGGTTTTAATTCGGAGACGATTGCGGCTTGGCGGCACGCAAGCGTGATTTAAATTTTACTAAATACAGTTTCAGGAAGGTCATCATGGCAATCAAACAAGGCTGGACCGGCCGGGTTTTCGAAGACTTCGAGGTCGGTGATATTTATCGCCATTCTCTAGGCCGCACCGTTCTTGCTACCGACAATATCTGGTTCACTCTACTCACCATGAATACCAATCCCATCCACTTCGACCATGCCTACGCGGCAAAAACGGAATTTGGCCGTCCCTTGGTTGATTCCACGTTCACGCTCGCGGTCGTCACAGGCCAGTCGGTTTCCGACATCTCTCAAAACGCCATGGCCAATCTAGGATGGGATGAGGTGCGCCTCCCGAATCCCCTGTTCGAGGGTGATACTATTTATTCACAGAGCGAGGTCCTCGAGAAGCGCGAGTCGAAATCCAGACCCAATGTGGGCATCGTGCGCTTCAAGACTACGGGCTTCACGCAAAATGGGACGGTGGTGATCGAGTTCAAACGAACCGTCATGATTTACAGGCGAGGGCACGTTCCCGAGACAGTTAGCGGCCCAAAAATCGAACCGAAAGCATGATTGGAAGAGGGCTAATGACAGGAACTGTCCGGCCCAGCGATATTTTGTTGCGATCCCACTCTCCATCCACTGGTCTGTATGGAGAGGTTGCGCCTATCAGCCGCTGGTGGCGGCTGCTGGGTGGGCTCCTGATGACTCTCGCCCTGGGCACCCTCTATGCATGGAGTGTATTCGTCACCCCGCTCGAAAATGAATTTGGGTGGAAACGCGCGCAGACCTCCACAGTTTTTACTTTCGCCGTGGTCGTGTTTGCAGCTTCGCTGCTGCTCGCCGGAAGAATTCAGGACCGCTTCGGGCCCATTTGGACCTCGGTGGCGGGAAGCGTATTGATTACACTGAGTTTTTTCCTTTTTTCGTATACATCCAGCCTGTACTATCTCTATTTTTTCTACGGCGTGCTGGGCGGCATTGGAAATGGATTTGGTTATGGGACAGTGGTTCCAGTCATGGCCAAGTGGTTTCCCGACAGGACTGGTTTGGCGATTGGGCTGGCGCTTGGAGGGTATGGCGGCGGGTCGGCTATTTTTGGCTCGCTCGCAAATCTGGTGTTGTTTCCCCGCTTTGGCTGGCGCGCTTCCTGCATGATACTGAGTGGAATTTTTCTGGTGATGACCATGACTGGCGCACTTCTGTTGAAGAACCCTGTTGCTGAGCGGCACCCTGCGGCTCAGGCCTTCGCCTTCCATTTCACAACCACGCGCCAACAATTCACCCCGAGCGAAGTTTTGCGCACACCCACCTTTTATTTATTGTGGCTCGGCTTTGGTCTGGGATCGACCGCGGGGCTGATGGTGATCAGCCAGCTCATTCCCTTTGCCAAAAATCAGGGAATCTCCAGCGCTACGATCGCGACTTTGAGCCTGGTTATAGGAGCGTTCGGCAACGTCTCGGGGCGGATTTTGTCGGGCTGGCTCTCGGACCTTTTGGGCCGGCTTAATACATTGCGAGTTGTGCTGGTCATGTCCAGTATCGCCATGCCTGCGCTGTACTGGGTGGGCACGCACATCGCTGGACTTTATATCCTGATATTTATTGTGTATTTCTGCTACGGGACGCAAGCCTCCGTGAATCCCTCGACAGTGGCTGACTTTTGGGGCACCCGGCATGCCGGCACCAACTATGGCTTGCTCTTTACCGCCTGGGGATTTGCCGGGATCCTGGGGCCGACGATCGGAGGAGTGCTCTTTGACAAGTACAGAAACTACGGAGCCGCTTTTTATACGGCCGCGGTTTTAGCGGTAGTCGCATTCATTTGCGTGTTCGCAGCCAGGCGCCCGGGCCCCCGGTAACAGCGATTCCATGAAGAGCAAAGTTACCGTGGAGCCGTATGCACTCGAAGACAGAGCCTTCGAAATTGGCCGGGCGGACCTGACTCTTTGCGATCCGCAATTGCGGGAACAAAGCGGGTAACGTAAACTGTTTTCAATAGCTATACGGTGCGACTACTCCCCGGTAGCTCAACGGTAGAGCATTCGGCTGTTAACCGAAGGGTTGCTAGTTCGAATCTAGCCCGGGGAGCCAACTTAAATCCCGCTCTCAATTAGATTTATGCTGCTTTCACTTCTTCGTTTCTAGCCGCTTCTGGTTGCCCAAGTTGCCCAACTGAAGTTTCAATACTTGCTGGCAACGCAAAACCTAGACCAGTTTTTTCGGCCACGTCTTTGCGCCACTCTACATCCTCCTTCAACTGGACAGCGTACTTGTCCGTTACATCTTTGTTTGCGTGGCCAATCCAGAACTTTTCGAGGTCCCACGGCACACGGTTCTTTCGCAAGTGCATAACGCGGAATCGCCGGAAGCTGTGGAAAGCCTTTCCATTCTGTTTCAGGTTGAGCTTGGTCAGAATGGGGTTCAGGCCGTCACGCAAGATGTTTCGTTGTAAAAGAGGCTTACCAGTGTCGGCATGGAATAGAAAACCATTGGTTCGGTTTCCGATGTAGTCCTTGAGCACTACCGCGAGGTCGGAACAAACGTCAACGTCTCTGACGGCGTTGTCCGTCTTCGGGTCCTGCTCCTTGCCGTTCCACACGCTCTGTCGGACGTAGAGGGTTTTACAGTCAGCAGAAACGTGTTCGCCCACTTTCAGACCGAGGGCTTCCCCAATCCGAAGTCCGCTGCCTGCTAGAAGAGCAAACAGAACTCGATAGCGACCTTTTGCTCTCGAAACGATCTGCTCGACTTCTTTGACCGTGACCGTTGGTTTGTTCTGCTTCTTCTCGTTAACGATTGGCAGCCCGATATGATGAAGGTTCCAGTTACGCAAATGCAGTTGCTCACCTTCTTTGTTAACTACCGATCCGACGACGGCTTTCACCACTTGGAAATAAGTGACGATCGTCTTGTCGGCTAGTGGAGGTATAGCAGTCTTCATTGCAGTAACCAGTTCCCGCGCAACTTCGTTTTTCACGTCAGCAACAGGCTTGTCCCCAATGACGCTATTGAGCCAGGTCACGGCGCTCTCGTAGCCCGCGATGGTGGCAAACCTCATTGGAGTTCGCCTCTTTCTGCTGAGGATGCGGCCTGCACGGATTTCCTTGAGCCACCAATCAGCCTGTTCTCTGAAGGTGGTCAAAGGCCCCGTGACTTCGTTGAAGGTCTCAACGGAGTCAACGCCAGTTGCAAGTATGTGCTCTCGCAACTTTCGCTCGGCTACGGTCCAAGTAACTTTCCCGAAAGACACGGATAATCTCCGCCTTGTATGTTGACCGGGAACATCCTTCCAGTAACGACCATACTTCGGACAGAATCCTTTCGGATGGGCACAGCCTCCTTTCTTGCATAATTGTTTCACGAACACTTCACCATTCTGACCGACACGGCGGCTCATGCTTTTGCCTCTCCGCCTTATCGGTATCGCTGGCACGGAATTTAGCACAGTGCTTGTGGGTAAGGAACTGATAGGATTATTTTGTTCCTGGGCGGTTTCCCGCGCCTCCGCGATGTGGAAAGAATCACGGCAGGCCATGCTAAATAGTCCCTGCCTTCCAGACTAAAATCGCTTCCTTCAGCACGGTGATGACGTCTCGATTTCCGATGTCCTCTTGCAAAGGCGGAGACTCAAAATAACTAAGCAGTTCGAGCCCGAATGGTCTCAAATCTTCGACAGTCTCAAAACGCACGTTTGAGGGACTCGCCGCTGCGTCATAGAGAGAGCCAAGATCAACCCGACGCAGCCACCAGCCGCTCTTTTTCTTTTTTCCCCACAGTACTATGCAGCGGGCAGTAGTGAAGATTCGCGCTCGGCGCGGAAGCAATTCGAGCGTGCGGATCACTTTGTCTCCCGCGAGATAGACCGACAGATACGCTGAAACGCGATGCACATCAACGAATCTAATATCAACAACGAGCCCGCCGCCGATGCTCTGCCATGCTTTAGAAAGCTGCTTTTGCGCGATATACCGCCCAAGGAGCACATGCAAGTGTGCATTTCCGTTTTTTTGAAATTCCAGTACAGCTACAAATGGGAGCGTCCCGTGGAATTGCCGCGCGAGTAGTACGCGCATCTTCCGCCAGCAATTGCGGATGTAGCGGTCCGTTCGCCTACGATCCTGTCTAGGGACACGCTTGGGGTCCAGGGTAAGGGTAGCCATACGCGTCAGCTTGTGTTCCGAAGCTATTTGTGCAATTCGCGCACGCACTTTGTTCAGCTTGGGGTTACGGCATCGGTTACAGCGGTAGGAGCCGCAAAGCAGACACTTGTGGCCGAACTTCCCCGGCTTGCCCTTTAGCGGCCCAATGACGGAGAATTTACCGCAACCGAATTTTGCCGCTTGTTGCAATTAATCTATACCTCTGTCAAGTGAAGTAACCCGCTCGCCTGCGGCGAGTCCTCCCTCTCCCCGCGCGAAAAACGCGCGGGGAGAGGGAGCGCGTTTACCGCTCTGAGCCTGCAAGGGCGCTCCGACCGAACCCCGAACCACAAATGCGAATTCCTCGGTGGAAGACCAGGCTCGTCGCGTCGGGTTCCACGCCTGGATTGCCCGAATTTGCGCCAGTCTTCCACCGAAGCTCTTTGAAAATTCTTCTGCGTTGAGGTGCCAGCAGATACACGGTGTTGCTGGCAATTTCGCGCTACGGGTGATTTCTTTTCGGGTTATCACGAAAGAGGGGCGTTCTGGTGGGGTTATAGCCATGAGCGATTTATGCCCTCGCAAGTCCAATGTTTTGTATGAGCGTTTTCGGCTTATTTGCTGAGTCCCTGACCTTCCTCCGCATTCGGCAGGTATCCGAGCACCACCGAGCGCCTCGACGCTTTCCGACAAGCACCACACCGCACGCGTCGCAGCGGCCTTTCACTTGATCGATTCCATCGCGGCATAGTTGCGAGCAATAGGTCTCCGGCAAGTCCCTCCGTGTCCAGCGAACCTCGGCCAGAACCTTGCTGCATCTGTCGCAGGCCTCCTTGACCCATACGCCATGCTCCGCGAGGACTCTCTCTAGCTGTTCAGCGGTCAATCGCATGCTTACTCCCCTCGCAGACAAGCACCTACACGACATAAAACGAATTCAAAGACCCAGGCCCTCGACAATTTTTGTCGGGCCCGCCGAACGCAATGTGCTTGTATGCTCGGGATGAATCCAGAGGAAAGCGATGTTTGGGCAGGCTCAACCTGGAGCCTGAATGTGAGGTAAATCGCTAGTCTTGAAATGCTTGAGGGGTGTTCCAGGACAGCCAACGTGTCACGTCACGTCACGTTCTAGATCATCGCGAAAGACTCTTTATGTAAATTGCCGCGTCTTTTTTGAGCCTCTCGATTTGCTTCCGGTGGCTATTGGGATTCGAGGAGAGTTTAATTCCGAAATCTTTTAGCGGACCGTCCAGTTTCGCACAAAACGGTTTGGGTTTGAGTTCACGATTGGCCCAGACTAGTTGCAGAAGCTCCTTCTTGTCGCTCAAGGATTCACCGCCTAGAATTCTGCGCATCCCTTTCAATCCAATCTTGCCTTCGACGAACTGCCAAATGGCTCGGCACCTTGCATTCTCGCTTGCACGGGCAAAGACACTCACAATCTCCGAAATCAACTTCATGGTGTCCACGCTGGGGCTTGATCCCTTCCAGTAAATGTTGCCCGGTTGAATCAAATCCAAGAAACTGGCTACGGCGTAATCCGTGAATTTTTCATGGTTCTCTCTTTCGGCCCATCCTGATTCCTTGAAGAATGGGGTCATATTGGAATTTTGTTTCCAACCTTCATAGGCTTCCCGAGTTGTTAACGCAGCTAACATGCGCGCCAATCGACGCGGGCTTTCATCCGATGGCACATGCTCCGATCGAAGCTCACGGATGAAGTCGGCAAAGCGCACCAGTTTCTCTCGTGATGCTGATTTACGGCGATCTCCGCTTGTTTGTTGGTCACTATCCGATCGCCTTTCCTGAGCCTCGCGCAATGGCTGAAAAATCTCACCCTCACGATAAAGGCTGAGTCCAGACTGGCCTTGTGATCTTCGTGGCTCGTTTTTTCGTCTGCCGCTAATCTTACGTTCACGCCACCATTGATCCCATGTAACGCTCTTGACCTTGTTGCCAAGAAGGACAACACAGAACCCATCCTGGAATATGTCCCAGTTCACCCAGCCTAACCTTCCCCCGGGGTTTTCTCGAAAGAGAGGAACGATGTACTTCATGGAGACGGGAGCAGATTCCCCTAAAAGAGTGTGCGTGCACGTGGCAGTTTACCCCCTCAACAGTGTGCGGCCCAACATTTTGAGGAGAACCAACCGGGCTAGTACTACGCGCGCGCGCGTGTAGCATCCAGATGGATGGCTCTAGGGGAATTCCCATAAATCGCTGTAAGATTGCGACCCGGCACGCTCGAAACCGAGGCGCGTTGCGGTGCCGTCGAGAACTTTTTCCGAAAACACCTGGAGGGAAACTGGTGGGCACTGAAGGTTGCGATTATCGATACGCTGAAAACGAAGCATCATCCAGGCGAGTTACCATATGCTCTGAGCGACGGTTTTCAGACGAATTTGTCCAAGCAGGTGACGAATCTAGACCGCCTGTTACTGGAAGACGAAAAACTTGACCGTTGAATTCCACACGTTCCATGTTAACGAAAAAGCATCGAAGCAAGGGGGACTTTCGTCGCGATGATAGTATGCGTGTGTACCTGTAGTGCCGTAGTGGCCTCCGGGCGGGAGAGAGCGAGATGCCAGAACTGCAATTCAAGGGAAAAGAGTTCGTTTACAACCACCATCTGACCGTGCCGTTCCGTCCGCTTGAGATGGTCGCCAGCAAGTCCATCGGCAAGCCGAACCTGAACGGCAATCTCATCATCCACGGCGACAATCTGCACGCGCTCAAGGCGCTGCTTCCACTATATGCAGGGAAGGTAGACTGCATCTTTATCGACCCGCCCTATAACACTGGTAACGAAGGCTGGAACTATAACGATAACGTGAATAGCCCGATGATGAAGGAGTGGCTCTCTAGCAATCCAGTGAACACCGACGACATGTTGCGACATGACAAGTGGTGCGCAATGATGTGGCCGAGGCTTACGTTGCTACGCGAATTGCTCTCAGAGGGTGGGTTAATTGCAATAACAATCGACAACAACGAACTCTCAAATCTTTGGCAGCTTATGGATTCAATTTTCGGGGAAGAAAATATTGTTGCTTGTGCACCTTGGCTATCCGAACCCAGCGGAGGAAAGGAAAAGACGGGGCTACGGACAGGTCATGAGTATGTACTCCTCTTCTCGAAGGGAGATACCGATCTGACTCAGGACATAGTCAATCGGGGGGAACTGACACTAACGGACGAGAATGGACAGTATTTGAAAGGCCGCGAACTGCGCAAATGGGGTGGCACCTCCCTGCGTGCGGACAGGCAGGGGCAATGGTTTCCACTCAAGGCTCCCGATGGAACAACCGTTTGGCCGATTCGTAACGATGGTAAGGATGGTCATTGGCGATGGGGACCTGATAATCCTGAAATGAAAGCGATCATGAAAAATCCTCAGAGCGCGCATTGGGAACTCAGGCCATTTGATGAAGGTGTAAGGTGGAAAGGGCTAACGAAGCGTTGGGTTCCTTACGAAAAGGTCCGAATGTCGGAGAAACCTGTTGGATGGTCGACGTGGCTAGATGATCTCGCCTATAACTCTGACGGAACGCGAGTAATCAAGGAAATATTCGGAGACAAACGGTTTGATACGCCTAAACCAGTTGAATTGGTCGGGTGGGTTTTGTCTCTAGTTCCCTCAGATTCTTGCTTGGTTTTGGACTCATTCGCTGGTTCGGGTACGACAGGTCACGCCGTGCTAGAAGCCAATGCACGAGATGGCGGTAGTCGACGATTTGTTCTAGTCGAAAGCGAAAAGTACGCTGATGCTGTGACAGCAGAGCGAGTGAGGCGCGTTATAAAAGGCTACCAGTTTGAGGGCACGCAGAAGGAAGAGCTGTTACGGGAATCTTTGACATTTAGCACACTGAAGAATCCCGACAGACTTATGAGAGAGGTACATGCGATCGAAAATCTCGAAGCACACCGATTTGACAACTTCAAAAAGGAGCTCAAAGACGGAGAACTAATAGTAATTGGAGAGAAACAAGTAACAAAGAAGACGGACGGGCTGGGTGGAGAATTCACATTCTGCACGTTGGGAGACCCGCTGGACCTCGACAAGATTCTCACAGGTAAGTCGCTGCCTGACTATGAGGCGGTCGGAGCTTGGCTCTTCCACACTGCCACAGGAGAATCCCTCAGCTCCAGTGAGACCCGCGAGAGTATCTGGTACGTTGGCGAGAGCGTCGCATACTACGTCTGGCTGGTTTACAAGCCCGATCTAGACTTTTTGAAGTCGAACAAAGCCGCGCTGACGCTTGACCTGGCACAGAAAATCGCTAGCGATCCTGACCGCAAAGGGAAGCGCCATTTGGTCTTCGCTCCTGCGAAGTATGTTCCAAACAAAACGCTACTGCCAATGGGAGTGGAGTACGCACCGCTGCCGTTCGCCCTCTATCGCGTGGAGAAAGACTGATGGAACTGAAAGAGTATCAGCAATCAGTTCTGGACACAGTTGACGTCTATCTGGACGAACTACGGACGCAGTTGTCAAAAGCAGAAAAGATTCGCAAAGCGAATGAGGGAGAAACTGATCCGGACTTAATCCGGCCCGTTCCCGATTTCCCTAAACTCGGATGGGAGCGATTGAGAGAGCAGGGCCGTCTGCCGAGATTCCGCGCTGCCATCCCGTTCAGCGGACGCAAAGATGGCATGGGGAATGACGTGCCGAACGCTTGCCTGAAAATTCCGACTGGCGGCGGCAAGACGCTGCTGGCTGCCTACGCCGTATCGCACATCATGGGTCGCTATCTTCAGCGGAATTTCGGATTCGTTCTGTGGATTATGCCTAATGAGGCGATCTACACGCAGACGAAAAAGCACCTCGTCAACCGCGAGCACCCGTACCGGCAGATTCTAGATCGTGCGGCAGCAGGACGGGTGAAAATACTGGAGAAGAACGATCCGCTGAACCGGCTGGATGTCGAGAGCCATCTTTGCGTTATGTTGCTCATGCTCCAATCCGCGAACCGCGAGACGAAAGAGACGTTGCGCCTGTTCCGAGACAGGGGCAATGTTCATGGTTTCTTCCCGGCCTCGGACGATATTCCAGCGCACTTCGACTTGTTGGGACGGATTCCGAACCTGAGCTGTTATGGAAAACGGGACAATATGGGTGCTATCGCTCACGAAAGCCTTGGCAACGTGCTGCGACTGCTTCGTCCTGTGGTAGTGATGGACGAAGGGCACAAGGCGTACACCACCAATGCAATGGCCACGCTCTTCGACTTCAATCCGTCCGTTGTACTGGAGCTTTCCGCTACACCGAAGGATCGTCCGAAAGACACCCCTCCCCGATACGCCAATTGGCTGGTGGATGTGCGCGGGGCGGACCTTCAGCGCGAGGAAATGATTAAGCTCCCTATCAACGTGAAGGTGAAGGCTGGAAGTGACTGGAAAGTGTGCCTTCGGGAAAGCTTGGATCAACTGAATGTACTGCAATCACACTCAGATACCCTCCGCGCTAACACATCTCGCTATATCCGTCCGATCCTGCTGGTTCAGGTTGAGCGGACGGGAAAGGATCAGCGCGAGAAGAACGTAATTCACTCGGAGTCCGTAAGGGAATTTCTTCTTGGACTCGGCATGGATACGGCGGAGATTGCGGTCAAGATCTCCGAGACGAACGAACTGAACGACCCGGAAAACATCGACCTACTGAGTCCGACTTGCGCAGTTCGCGTCATCATCACGAAGCAGGCGCTACAGGAAGGCTGGGATTGCCCGTTCGCATACGTGCTCTGCGCCCTGGCAGCAAGCCACAACCAAAGTGCAATGACGCAACTGGTTGGCCGCATCCTCCGCCAGCCCGATGCTATGAATACGCCGGACCCGTTCCTGAATGAATGCTACGTCTTCTGCCATCATGTTAAGACCAAAGACGTGATTGAAGCCATCAAAGCAGGATTGGAACGGGATGGCATGTCCGATATTGTCGATCAGGTCCGCGAGCCGGACTCCAATAAGCCGGACCAGCGCGAGAAGCGGAAAATCGCTCGGCGGGACAAATACCGGACGCTAGACATTTATCTTCCGCTCGTCAATTGGGTCGAGAGCGCGGACGCCAGACCGCTCGATTACGAGCGGGATGTCCTTTACCGACTGGACTGGTCGCTGCTTGACGCAAAGACCCTTGCCGAAAAACTGGCGAAGGAAGTAGATGCTGAACGAAGCCACATGCTAAGACTGACTCTTTCTGATGGAAAAGAGTTTCTGAGTGCGACCGAAGTGCAGGCTATTCAGGAAACGGTCTCATTTGATCCGGTGTATGCAACGCGCTCCGTCGTTGACATAGTGCCGAATCCCTGGGTAGCGAGAGCCGTTATTGACGATCTTATCCAGGCATTGAAGAAGCGCCGATTTGATGACGCGAAGCTCGGGGCGGCATCGAGCTACATCCTCGAAGAGCTGCGAAAGTGGTTACAGCAGCAACGGGATATTCTGGCAGAGAAGCAGTTTATGGAGGAGGTTTCGGGAGAACGAATCCAGTTTCGGTTGCGCGCCGACCGCAAGCTCTGGAAAGTGCCGAAGGAAATCGAGACTGACCGACCGAAGAACGCCCACCAGCTTCAACGCAACAGTGGTGGGCACGTAGAGAAGAGCGTTTTTAGCCCTATCTACGAAGATGATTTCAACGGAGATGAGGCAGAGTTTGCCTGCTATCTGGATGAGGCAAAGGCTCTCCGTTGGTGGTATCGAAACGTGGCGCAAGCCGGAAACTACTGCATTCAGGGATGGAGGAAAAACCGCGTTTACCCGGACTTCATCTTCGCGCGTGAGCGAACCGGCAAGACTGACCGGATTCTCGTTTGGGAAATGAAGGGCGACCAGTTAGAAGGCAACTTGGACACGAACTACAAACGGAAGTTGATGGAGACAGTCTCGATGCACTACCGAGCCGAAGACGGCATCAAAGCCGGGACGCTGGAACTCATTGGGCAAGCCGGAGAAGCAGTCCAATGCGATCTTGTGTTGATGAGTGAGTGGAAGACTGAAGTCCTAAAGAAACTTGAAGGTTAACGTGGAGGCGACAAGCGATGGAGATGAGTAAGAAGGCGTGGCCGACCAGTTCGTAGTGGCTTCTATATTCGCCGATCACGGAGATTCACTTTTGCTCAAGCTAATTTACAGCGGCTTTGGACACTTATTGTCGCCGACGCGCTGGATCGCAGATATCGTCAAGGCCAAGAAACCTGACGGCGGAAAGAATTTCATCCTTCGTTGGCACTGGACATTTTTCTTGTGGTCAATCTTCAGTTGCCTTTTGCTGTATGTGATCCCTTCCCCCGCTCTATCAGTCGTTGGCGATTCGTACCCACTTCGTTTCTATCTCTGGTTAGTGCCTTTCTCACGATGCAATGAGATATTCTACGCTTTTTTAAGAGACGCTTTTGATCATCTCAATGGCCTTCCGGCCCGGACCGACTTCACACCATTTGAGCGTGTCAAACTAGCGACGAGAAGCTATCTCGAAGTCGCACTGGATTTCGGGATTGTGTACTTTTTTCTTCCTAGCTCCTGGTTCTCGAATGCCTTTCGCTCGATCATCCATGCGGTGTATTTCAGCGGAATCACGATGACTACAGTGGGTTATGGCGACATAGCACCCTTACAACCTTTTTCTCAACTGCTTGTCCTATACGAGGTCGTCATAGGATTGGTCCTGGCCGTCATAACGATAGCAATATACATAGGTTCGAATCGTCCTTCTCGCGATGGTTAACACCAACCCTATTTAGTGCTCATAGGTGACTTGACAAGTATCTACCTGAGTGACCATACTAAGCCATATATGGACAATACAGGATGGCAAGAAGATCATGGCAAAAGCGACAATCAAATCAAGAACAGGCGCCGTCATTACCGTCGAAGGGACTGATGCTGAGGTTTCAAGCATTCTGGCAACTTACGAACGGACAACAGTCGTAGGCCAAGCGAAAGAAGCTATAGCTCGGTCACGCGTACAAAAGAGAAATACAAAGAAGCGCGAAGGGGCTGCTGACATCATTGTTGCCTTGCGGGAAACGAGTTTTTTCGACAAGCCAAAGGAATTGGCTGAGATTGCTACTGCTCTTGAAGAGAAAGGCTATTTGTATCGAACAACCACGCTTTCTGGTGTCGTTCTTGGCCTAGTCAAGAAAAAGGAACTGCGAAGGAAGAAACAGGAAGGGAGATGGGTCTATGGCAAGTAGGCGTGGCATTGTCGCGAAGACGGCTACCGAGAGCCTCAAGTTTTTATGGGAAGACGGTTTCTTCCGTGGATGGAAAGGTAAGGCTGCCATTGATGCGACCTTAAGTAAGAATGGCAATCACTTCTCCGATCCGGAACTTGGTATGGCCTTGAAGAGAGCCAAGCATCTAACGCGCAAAGGCAAGCGACACAGTTACGTGTATATACAAAAATATCCTTACGTGGCACAAGATACGGTCAAGACTCCAAGGAAGAAGGCATGATGGCGATGAGCAGAGACAAGCTGATTGTGAAACTGAAGGAGTTGAAGACCCTGGCGGAAGACTGCATCACCATCCTGGAAGGAGAAACTTATTCGCCTCTCCATAAGAGTAAGCATGTTCCTGTGAAGAATGACCACGATCCAGAGCTTGATTTTGGCAAGCCCATTCGCCCGTTCATGAACAGGTATTCCAAAAAGCGAAGTGGGTCAAAAAAGTTCGTGCTCTTGCTGGCGTGGCTTGCAAAAGGAGACTTAAAGAAACAAGTGGCGTTATCGGAAATCAAGAGCCAATGGAACCGGATGACTGCGATATTGGAAATGGATTTCAACCTCTTCTTCACGGGAGACGCCAAAGATAGGGACTGGGTTGAAACGAAGACTAAGGGTCTTTATAACCTTCGGCCTACTTGGAGAGACGTTCTAAAAAAGAAAGTGTGAAGCGCCCCGTGAATTTCAACCTGAATCTCAAAGCTTTCCTCAAAACCTTAAGGCTAAGCGCAATGAGCGGACACCAGAAATTCCTGGCGGTAGCTGTGCTGAATAGTAAAGGAATGCCAGCCGTTGAAGTTGCAACGCGGGACGTTCAAGACCAGTGGCCTAAGTCTCTCATGGAACAAAAGTACAACCCGGTCTTCTATGAGCGTGCCCAGCAGGAAGGCTGGGTCGATCGCATAGCTGGGAAGAAAGGTGCATTTACTATTAATCAGCCCGGATTTGACCACCTTGCAGCATTGGAAAAATCGGATAGTGTGGCAACGACTGGTGATTTGCAGAAGGCAGGTGGCTTGGTTGTAGTAAATCGCAAGGCGACACACAGCTTTGACAAGTACCTGAGAACGATCTTTGCCGCAGCAAAGGCCGAAGTACTGATAGCTGATGCCTATGTTGATGAAACGATTTTCGACACCGTACTTGATGTGATTCCGCAGACTATCCCGATAAAACTACTCTACAGCAGGGAAATGGGGACCTTCTCAGCAAAGGCAACCCGATTTTCAAAGCAGTGGACACAGTTCACTTCAAAGAAGTACAAACATCTTCATGACCGATTTATGGTTGTTGACAATGGGGGATATGTCCTTGGACCGTCAATTAAGGATGCTGCGTCCAATTCTCCTGCCGTAGTGGTCGAGCTTGATTTAAATGAAAAACGCTTATTGAAGAATTTCTTCAATGAGTTGTGGCAAAAGGGAAAGACCTAACTCCGTTAGCCTGACACCATTTGACACCAATTGGAAGAAGGGCAGTGGTGCTACGCCTTTAACAACCCAGGACTTATTTCTTGGAGATGCAATTTCGATCCCCACCACCTTTCTTCTCTTCAATTAGGTTGCCCAAAAGTTGCCCAACTGAGGGTCGGGATTTAAGGCGCTCCCGGTAGTAAGCGACACCGAATAAGGCATTTAGAGTTTTGCACTCCCCGGCTGTTAACCGAAGGGTTGCTAGTTCGAATCTAGCCCGGGGAGCCAAACTTTTTAATCAGTTAGGTAGTAAGATAAGGGGATACTTCTAACGAGCTAACAAAAGGGACGTTTCTAAAGAGGTTTGATGCATCTTTTTAAAGGTCTTGTGCTTTTTCCAGACTTTAGCTAGGCTTTTGTGCCCCCAGTGCACCAGGGCGATGGCCTTTTCCTGTTTGAGAGCGCAATGAAACTCAAGTTCGTCGTATTCTTGATATGCGTGCTGCTCTTTGTTGCAGCCATCGACAGCGTGCCGGATCCACCTGCAATTAATCCGCGCAACGGCTGTGGAATTTCCGCACTTCATGTTCATGGACCTTCCACACTGCGAAAAAAAGAACGATTCATCGCGCTTGGTTCGCCTCAAAACACTCAGATCATCAGGTCCTCGTTTAGACTAGCTTTTGACAATGAGCTTATTGGAGTTTGTCCACTACCTCTAGTTCGCCACGCAGCAGATCCCTCACCTCCCATTTTTTCTTGAAATAGCGTCTACCTAGGTCGCAATGCGCGAGGGGCATATCCGTTCCTCGTGATGTTGTTGAGTTCGCGCTTTTTCAATTCTATACGGAGGGATAGCCATGATTATCGGAGAACGACTGCGAACGTTGCGCGTAGAAAAGAAATTCTCTCAAGGCGAAATTGAGAAAAGAACAGGGCTACGCCGCTGCTACATTTCGCGCGTGGAAAACGGACACACCGTCCCTAGCATAGAAACGCTGGAGAAGTTTGCCCATGCCCTTGAAGTTCCGATGCACCAAATGTTTTACGAAGGCATTGAATCTCCAAAGTTACCAATTTTCCCAAAGCAAAAAAATGGCGCTGAACATATGTGGGGCAGCAAAGGCAAAGAAGCGCAATTGCTGCTCAAGTTCTGCCGTTTATTCAGTCGATTGGAGGAGAATGATCTGGGATTGGTGTTCTTCATGGCCCAGAAGATGGCTAAAACAAGGACGGTTTGAAACTACTTTCTGATAGTTAGTGAGTCACTTCACCGATGAGGCTGACTGAATAGATGCCAGGCTTCAGTCGAGTGGACGGCCGCCATCGACGGGAATAATGGAACCCGTAGTGAAGGTGAGATATTTGATGGCTGCGACTACGGCAGCAGCCACCTCATCGGGAGCGGCTAGCCTCTTGAGCGGCGTGCGCTCAATTTGCGCGCTGAGCCAACGCTGGTCCATGGACCTGATAAAGTCATTGTCGACCACCCCTGGCGAGATCGACAGGATGCGAAGGCGCGGCGCAAGCGCTCGAGCCAGGGATTTGGTTATGTTATCGACAGCGGCTTTCGATGCGCAATAGATTACGTTGCTGCCCATCGCGGTTACGCCGGCAATCGAGGAAATATTGATGACCACCGCGCCACCCGGCTGCGTGCTCTTTACGAGCAAGGAGTGCAACGCGCGGATCGTGGCGTAGGGGCCGCGCACGTTGGTTGCAAGAATCGCGTCGATCAATTCGTCGTCAAGACCATCCAAATCATCATGGGGCACGAAACGAGTTACCCCCGCGCAGTTAACCAGCACATCGCAAACCCCGTAGCGCTCGGCAATTTCCCCCGCCAGTGCCGCCAGCCCCGCGCTATCGGTCACCGGCGCGGCAAGCGCTGCGTGGCCCTCCCCCGGAAGCGTCGCGGCGAGCTGCTTGGCTTTGTCCGCGGACCGGTTGTAGCCGACAACAACGCGCATGCCTTCGCGAGCTAGCGCGCCACAGATCGCTACGCCTATCCCTCCGGTGCCGCCGGTGACGACCGCTACTGGTTGCTTGCGCGTCCGGTCATCCAACTGCTCGTCAGTTCGCTGCATTGGTCAGGCTACCTTCTTTCCGTAACGGCGCACCCGCAGGTCCGCCTGTTCTTTATGAGCGGCGAATCCTTCAAGCGCGCACAGGCGCGAGCAGTACGCACCCACCGTCGCGGCAGCTTCATCGGTCAACACGCGTTGGTAAGTGCAGGTCTTGATGAATTTGCCCACCCACAGGCCGCCGGTGTAGCGCGCCGCTTTCATTGTGGGCAAGGTGTGGTTGGTGCCGATGACTTTGTCGCCGAACGCCACGTTGGTCCGAGGGCCCAAAAATAATGATCCGAAATTGGTCAGGCGTTGCAGAAAATAATCCGGATCGCGCGTGAGCACCTGGACGTGTTCGGAGGCGATGCGATCGGCCTCCTGCACCATTTCATCGAGCGTATCGCATAGGATGATCTCGCCGCAGTTCTGCCAGGCCTGACGCGCAATCTCAGCGGTGGGCACCCAACACAGCAGCTTCTCAATCGCCGCGGGTGTTTGCTCGGCAAGCTTTGCGGAGTTCGTCAACAGGATAGCAGGACTTCCGGGACCGTGCTCGGCTTGGCCGATCAAGTCGACCGCAGCCATTTCGGCGTCGCAGGTGTCGTCAGCGATAATTAGGGTCTCGGTGGGGCCCGCGAGCAAGTCGATGCCGACGCGCCCGAACAATTGGCGTTTCGCTTCGGCCACGTAAGCATTGCCCGGGCCTACGAGCATGTCAACCGGAGCAATGTTTTCGGTGCCCAGAGCCATGGCGGCAATGGCCTGAACGCCGCCGAATGCATAGATCTCTTCGGCGCCTCCGAAGTGCATTGCCGCAACAATGGCCGGATGCGGTTTGCCGCCAAAGGGCGGTGCGCTCGCGATGATGCGCTTGACGCCGGCGGCTTTGGCGGTTACCACGCTCATATGCGCCGATGCCACCATCGGATACCGGCCGCCGGGCACGTAACAACCAACGCTATGGACCGGGATATTCTTGTGGCCCAGCACTACGCCGGGTAGTGTCTGCACCTCCAGATCTTGCAGGGCGGCTCGTTGCGCCTGCGCAAAATTGCGGATCTGCGTCTGCGCGAACTTGATGTCGTCGATGACCTGTGGAGATAGTTCACCGATGCACCCGGCAATTTCGCTCTCGGACAGCCTGAAGGAAGCTGGGGACCATTTGTCGAATTTTTGCGAATATTCGCGCACCGCTGCCTCGCCGCGAGCTGAAATATCAGCGAGAATCGTTTCGACGGTGCTTCGAACCTGCGCGCTGTTTTCGGCCTTCCGTTCAGCGGATTGGCCGTTCTTGAGATGACGGATCATGACCTGCTCCTCAAATCAATTCGTAGTGCTCGACCGCGGGCGGCGGATCAAAAAAATGATGCAGCAATTTGCGCCATTCCTGGTACTGCGGCGATCCGCGAAAGCCTACTGTATGGTGCTGTTTGCTCTTCCA
Organism: Terriglobia bacterium; assembly: GCA_041478355.1. Lineage (GTDB taxonomy): Bacteria > Acidobacteriota > Terriglobia > Acidiferrales > UBA7541 > Palsa-360. Next base: position 37,245 of record JBGOVX010000012.1, read on the forward strand.
GTTTACCAGCAGCAAGTAGCGGTTTTCGGTATCCATCGAACGCTGGAGCTGATGCGAGATGTAGCCGTCCACCGACGCAAGGATCTGCGCGGCTTTGGGAAATACCGCTTCAAATGCCGCGCCTGTTCCGGGACGGATATTCAACGTCGCGACTTCAAGAATCATGGATCGACCTCTCGACTGCCCTGCTTCCGCCGCAAATGACTTTACTGGTCGCTTGTACGAATGGCAAGGCGGCTGGTTTTTTTCCCGGCTAGCTGGCTCAGCCGGGCAGTATTCGGCCGCACCCGCTTTCAACCCGCAGGATGCCGTACTCAAGGGTCAGCGTCCAACGCCAGATTGTAATTCAGGAAAGGCCACCCTCCCAAAGAGGGAGGGCGAGGGGGGTGCCAGAGGGTGCCCGAAAAGTTTACATACGATCGTTCAAGACTTTGGCTTGGTATGTCACGGAGGTGGTGACAGATCTCGGCTCAACCAGATTGGAGCGGAGTGGTGCTGATTCAGTCTTAAAGGAGACCACCGGGTAAATAAAGACCGGTGTCAAACCCTGTCCAATGTAGTCCAATCGCCCCGCCGCTGCCTCGGACAGGTCGATGAGACGATGCAGGCGGAGGTTGGGGCCGCGGTCAGTAATCTTGACGACCACGGATTCGCCATTTTTTATGTTAACCACCCGAATTTCGGTCCCAAGCGGGAAATACCAGCTGGCTGCCGTTAATTTATGGCGGTCAAACCGCTTACCATTGGCCATTTTCAGGCCCTGATGCTTCTTTCCATACCATGACGCAGTCCCTACATAGCTCAATTTGGCGTTCTTAGTCGCGTTATGCGCCAAAATCTTGGGAGTCGCCGCGGACGCTAAGGAAGTCCACAGCAGGCTCACTGCGATCAGCAAGACCGACATTTGTCGTTTCGTCTGCATTGTGTTGGTCTCCTTTCCGCCTATTCCTAATTCTAAGTACATAAAGATACAGTGTTTAGATTGTCGTTTCCGGCCACCTGATCCACCGCTTCCGACTCGCAGCTACCACAGCGGCCATGCTTGTCCAGTTCAACTGCGGTTCGGCAATCCATACACCACCAATGATTCGCGCTCATGCGCCTCCTAAAGTAGATTCTTATGTCTTGAGTGAATACATTCTGGACGAGTTCCTTCCCCTTGACCATAGCTAGAAAGCTCCAATCGTTGGGTACAGGAGTACTGGGGAAATTTCTACCCATTTTGAGGGGCGTCTGATGGCGAAACCAATGTGGAACTGACAAGTTATATATTGTTAACTAATAGATTCTATTGATGTTAAAAAATCTACCCCAGGAAAACAACAATAGGTCGTTCCTAAGGACTCGCAGGAGACCTATTCGGTACTAGCTGGCCGGACGGCCCTGACGGTTAATTTACGATGATAGGCGTGAAGACAAAGGATATGGCTAGGTTTGAAACGATCGGCCTGCCGTTGAGGCTTGCTGCCTGAAATTGGCACTTTTTGGCAGCGTCTAAGGCAGCCTGAGTGAACGGCGGCCAGTTGCGAACGACCCTCAGCTGTTTAGTCCTGCCATTTTTGCCGACCGCAACTTGAATGACGACCGCGCCGGTCATGAGGGCATTCATGGGGTATAAGGGGTAGGCAACCACGACTATCCTCGGAGGGACATACCCCGAATCAGTTTCGGCAGACTCTGATCCCTGATTCGAGCGCAGGGGCTCAAATCTGGGCGGCGCCACTTGGTATGACCGAGGTCTAAAGGCGAACACGACTGGCATCGTTGAGGCTTGCGGTTTGCTTCCATCAGATGCGGGATCAAATTTCCAGGCTTGCACCGACAATATCGCAGTCTGGGTCAAGGATGGGATGTCCCGGACGACACTGGTCTTCGTGATTGCGCCCGTGGCGTCCAGTTGTACATCGAGAACAACGATGCCGTCAGCAGAGGAGTTGAATGGAATTTGGGTATCGGTTGCCGACGTCACTTCAGCTGGCTTGAAGGAAGTCTGCGCCAGCGCCGGTACAGAAGTGTAAACCATTATTGCGGTGGAAGCGAAAATGCCACAAAGGAACCTCATATCTAAACCTCTGGCGGCTCCATCGTAACACAATGGGTCGGCACTCACGAGCTGCCGGCAATGCATACAATTGGCAACTTTTTGCACCCTATTGACCCGTGATTGCACATCACTCATTTCAAGGCGGATTGGAACCGCCGAAGCACTCCCATTGGCTGCCCCAAAACGCCGTTCAGCCCCCGATAACACCCTTTTGGCGCATCCCTGTAGACCTCCCCGATGGGTAACGGGCAAACTACACAGCGGGAATGCTTTAGCTAGACTCCCAGAGTCGTAGTTGTTAGGCTAATTAGGCATCAGGGGCCGATTCAAAACTGGGGGCTCCCATTCAGTTTTAAGGAACCGTTGTATATTTCGAAATCGTTGTGTGGAGGATTGTGAAAATGCCGAAAACTCTGGGCATGAAGGCATGGAAGGCGCTGGATTACGTCGTCAGCAAGACTGCAGGCGTTGCCTTCAATACAATTCAGGTTGTTAATAAGTACAAGCCAAATCCGTCGTTCACTCCGAAATGGTCGGACAAGCCGCTGCTGAAGTCGTGGGAGAAGTCCAAGCCCACACTCGGCTGGCCGCGGCAGACGGACTCATTGTGCCCGGGCTGCGTCAAAGACGCGCGCGATGCCATCTTCGATGGAAAGAAGGATTGGCGCGACCTGATGCATGAGAAGGTCGGGGAGATCAAGGCTCAGATCATCGAACGTAATGGTGAAATCTGGATGGTCAAGGAATGTCCGATCCATGGCAAGTACGAAGACATGATGGCCATCGACGCGAAATTTCTCAATTGGATCGAACAGAATTTCCCGGGTCGAGACATCCCGGCGCACAATGACGAGGACCTGCACAAGCACGGGTCGAGCACCGTCCGCTACGGTCGTGGCTCGGTCCTTACGGTAGACCTGACCAACCGCTGCAACATGATGTGCGACCCCTGCTTCATGGACGCCAACCAGGTTGGGTACGTTCACGAGCTATCCTGGGAGGAAATCCAGGAAATTCTGGACAATGCGCTGAAAATCAAGCCGCGCCGGCAGATGTCCGTGCAGTTTTCAGGCGGCGAGCCGACTATGCACCCGCGATTTTTCGATGCGATCCGCCACGCCCGCAAAATCGGATACAAC
>JBGOVX010000035.1:0-24084 GCA_041478355.1 Terriglobia bacterium
CCTGGTTGTGCTGGGAGTCGCATCTTCAGTATTCCAGAAGCGGGCCGCGGTGGAGGCCGCCGGCGTCCAAGCGCCCATGTTTGAGGTGGACCCCATGTGGCCCAAGCCGTTGCCAAATCATTGGGTCATCGGAATGACCATTGGCGTATCGGCCGATGCCCAGGACAATATCTGGATCATCCATCGCGGAGGGTCGCTGGAAGCCAAGGAAACCTACGGTAATTGGAATCCGGTTGCCGCGGATTGCTGCGCGGTTGCGCCGCCCGTGCTGGAATTCGACAAGGCCGGCAACCTAATCAATCACTGGGGCGGCCCCGGAAAGGGTTATAACTGGCCCAACTCGAACCACGGAATCACGGTCGACTATAAGGGCAATGTGTGGATTGGCGGGAACGGGCGCACCGTGGACCCCAAGTTGCAAGATACCGGGGCAAGTACGGCGCCCGAAGCGAGCCTACCCGGCGCCTATGCCGACAATCAGGTCCTGAAGTTCACGCAAGACGGAAAATTCCTAATGCAAATCGGGCATCCGTTCAAGAGCAAGGGCAGCAACGACACGGAAAACCTGAAAGGCCCGGCGAAACTGTTTGTCGATCCGAAAACAAATGAACTGTACGTCGCCGACGGCTATGGCAACAAGCGCGTGATCGTGTTCGATGCCGACAGCGGAAAATACAAGCGGCATTGGGGCGCCTACGGCCACGTGCCGGACGACACCGACCCCGGCAATTACAACCCGGACGCACCGATCGATCAGCAGTTCCGCAGCCCGGTACACTGCGCCCAGCTTGCCGATGATGGCCTGCTCTATGTCTGCGACCGCGTGAACGATCGCATCCAGGTCTTCAAACCGGACGGCACATTCGTCAAGGAACAGATCATCGAGAAGAGGACGCTGGGCGACGGATCGGTTTGGGACATCGCTTTCTCGAAGGATCCCGAACAGAAGTACATCTATCTTTCCGATGGATCCAATATGAAGATACACATCCTGCTGCGCTCGACGCTACAGACTCTGACCAGTTTCGGCGACGGCGGACGACAGCCCGGCCAGTTCTATGCCGTGCACAGTATCGCCACCGATTCCAAGGGCAATATCTACACGACCGAGACCTATCGCGGGCAGCGCCTGCAGAAGTTCGTTTACAAAGGTCTGGGGCCGGTCACCAAGGAAGATCAAGGCGTCTTGTGGCCAAAAGCGAAATAGATAGGAATACTCGATAGATCGTAGGCATCGCGACCGGCCCGGGTGCGTCATCGCCCCGAGCCGGTCGATTTGTTAAGAATCACTTGGAACTCCCCATGTTGGCTAGCTTGAACACTTAGGAGACGATATGCGTAAAACGTTGCCATTTCTGATTGCAGCCGCGGTGGCTTTGTCGTGCGCCATCGCCTGGGCGGAAGCCCGCAAAGGGTTGGAGGTTTATTTCATTGACGTTGAGGGGGGTCAGTCCACTCTGTTCGTCTCGCCATCCGGGCAATCTCTGCTGGTCGATACCGGCTGGCCCGGCGCGCGCGATGCGGACCGCATTGTCGGCGTCGCCAAGCAGGCGGGCATCACCCAACTCGACTACCTGGTGCTCACGCACTATCACGGGGACCATGCCGGCGGTGTCGTCGATCTCGCATCCAGAATTCCAATCAAGACCTTCATCGATCACGGGCCAAACGCGGAAGAAACATTGAACTCTCCCAAGAATTATGCCGCCTACCTCACCGTGCGTGAAAAGGGCCGGCACCTGGTGGCCAAACCCGGGGACCGCCTGCCGATTAAGGGCGTTTCCTTCCAGGTTGTCTCCGCGGCCGCCCAGACCATTGCCAAGCCACTGCCCGGCGCCGGAGCCGCCAATCCCCTGTGCGCCGATTTCCAACCGAAAGATGAGGTAAAAGATCCGCTGATCGCCGGTGAAAACAAGCAATCGGTCGGCATGGTCATCTCCCTGGGAAAATTCCGCATGGTCGATTTCGGCGATCTGACATGGAACAAGGAACGTGACCTGGCCTGCCCGAAAAACCTGGTGGGCACAATCGACCTGTACGTGGTGTCCCATCACGGGCAGGATATTTCCAGTTTGCCCATGCTTGTAAAGGCGATGCATCCGCGCGTGGCCATCATGGATAATGGCGCGAAAAAAGGCGGGGCGGTTGCTACCTTCCAGACGCTGAAGACTTCGCCCGGCCTGGAAGACCTCTGGCAGTTGCACTACGCCGAAGGCGCCACCGATCATAATGCGCCCGAGCAGTTCATCGCCAACACGGGAGTGGGCGGCACGGTGCAAACAGGCGTCCCGAACGAAACAACGCCTAATTACATCAAGGTGGCAGCGATGCCCGACGGCAGTTTCACGGTCACCAACTCACGCAACGGATATCACAAGGAATACGCTGCGCATAAGTAGCAGCACATCGCATAAGAGTATGCGGCCGATTTTGACGAGGAGGAATTTTCTGATGAGATACGCGTGGATTCTGATTGCATGTGCGTTTAGCGCTTTTACCCTGCCTGCACGAGCTCAGCAAAATAGTCCGGATAGCGCGGGTACTGCCGCGCTGGAAAAAGAGCTGTTTGCGGTCGAGCAGCAGTGGCTGAAAGCTGAGTTTGATAAGAACACGGCTGTTATGGGCGAGCTATGGACCGATGACTTCTTCGATGTCCTGGCTGGCGGAAAAGTGGTCAATAAACAGGAAATGATGGACCTGATGGTCAAGACCGATCGCAAGCCGGGCACCGGCGCGTTTCCGGATAATTTTAAGATACGAGCGGTTTACGGAAACGTTGTGTTGGCGACCGACCACACGATTATTAAAGGCGTGGACGCCAATGGAAATATCGTTGTGGTCAGAGAAATGGCGGTGCTCCGCATGTTTGTAAAGGAAAAAGGCAAGTGGAGAGTGGCCGGGGCTGGATTGGTTCCGATTGTGAAGCAATAGACTGTGGCTACAGAACTGAACAGCCTGCATCTGCAAGAATACGGAAAAGATTGAACTCCACTTCGTTTGACACGAGGACGGCATTGTGAAAATCAATACGCTCATTCTAGCGGCGATCCTAACTGTGTTTTGCGCGCAGTTGGGTGACACTCAAACCAGCAGCCAAAGCGATGCGCTGGGGGTGCCGGGCTTTCACCATCTTCACCTGAATTCGGTGAACCCGGATGCGGCAATTGAGTTCTATATGCGGCAATTCCCAAGCACAACCAAGACCAGCGTCGCGGGATTTGCCGCGCTGCAAGCCGGCAAAGTTTATGTTCTGTTCACCAAGGTCAGCGCGCCTCCTCCCATCGAGCCGCAGACCGCGATCTGGCACTTCGGCTGGCATGTCGTGGACGTGCGCAAGAACATGGAAATGTACAAGGAGCGGAAAGAGGTGCACCTCCTCCCACTGTATACCTCCGATGAAGGCGGCAGCGTGCTGGTCAGCAGCGATACCTGGCCGGGCACAGGAGGTTTGCTGGGGCTCACCAAGGCGCAAATCGCCGATGCCAAGGCTAATGACGTGCAGCCACGCCGTGGGGCCGGCTTTGCATACATGCAGGGTCCTGACCGGGCCATCATCGAGTATCAGGGCGATATGCCGGTGGAGCGCTTCAACCACGTGCATATGTTTCAGGAGGACCCGATCTGCGCGCAGCTCTGGTACCAGAAGCACCTCAACGCGCCCGCGAGCCAACCCGGGCAGGTGCAACACACCGAGGTCGACTGCAAGGTTGAGCGTAGCGAGCGGAGTTGGCCGGCGCTAGAAAAGGAAGGGATGATCCGCCAGCCTTCAGGCGGCGTTACATTTGATGATGTGGCGATGAATTGGTACGCGCGTCAGGGAGATCGTCCGCTGGTGAGTTCACGCGGACATTTGGCCGATCACATCGCGCTCAGTGTAAGAAATCTGGACGCTTGGATCGCCAAGCTGCGAAAAGAAGGCGTCACATTCCTGGAGCAGCCCTATAAATTTGGCGACACGCGTGCGGTAATGATCGAAGGCCCCAGTCACGAAGCGCTGGAACTGGTTGAAATAAAATAGTTCCCCAGCTAACTCAGGCGGACTGACCATAGCTGCGATTAATCCGCTAGATAGAAGTACCCTACCCTGTCGTTTGACGGGCTTCCGTACCACATGTGTCCCTGCTCGTCGGTGAAAAATTCTCGAAGGGAATTTTCCGAGTGTGGAAAGGGATACACAATCGCCTTCCCGGTTTTGGGATCGAAGCACCCAACCACGTCCATGTAATAGGACGCCCACCAAACGTTGCCATCCTTATCGACGCCCAGAGCATACGGGCTGGGCCGCGCGCCGGGGAGTTGGTACTCCTTAAACGTTTCGGTTTTGGGATCGAAGTGGGCGACCTTTCCTGAAAAATATTCTCCAAACCATACGCTCCCGTCGGGGCCGACCTGGATTCGCCGTGGTTCGCCCTTTGTCGGTGGCGTCCAAGACTTTTGCTCTCCCTTGCTATTCACCCTATAGAGCTTTCCGTCATCCTTCAGTCCACCGGCCCAGACGTTATCGTCGTTGTCGATCGTTATCCCATAGAAGGCGCCGGAGTCAGCCTTGAATGCAGTGAACTTGTGTGTTTCGGGATCGAAACGATTGAGGGGGTTGCCGGTGCTCCATACCATTCCTTTCGAATCGACGCGAATGGTGTGTGTGCTGGCGCGCTCACCCGCTTCGGCAACGTCGGGAGCCTGGTACTCGGTGATCTCTTTCGTCCTGGGATCCAAATGCCCGATCTTGTTCTTGAACTGCTCTGAAAACCACACGGTTCCATCCGGCGCAGGAACGGCCGAATGAATACGGAGAACGTCTGTGCTGGGTACCGGAAAATCCTGCAGCTCGCCGGTCTTGGGGTCCAGCCTGGCCACTTTGTTCACCGGGCCGTTGTAGGGTATCCACACGCCGCCCTTCTTGTCCGGCACGGCGCTCCAGGGAAACTTGCCGCCAACTTCATACTCGACGTAAACAATTCTGGTGGAGTCGTCACTGAAGGTTTGCGCCACCTTCTGGTATCCCGGCAAGTCCGCGGGTGATTTCGGGAGCGTCGAATCTTCTCCAAAGTTGGTATTCAGATACGACACCACATCGGCGGCTTCCTGGTCGGTGAGTCTAGCGCGCATGGTTGTGCGCATGTAATCCACTCGATCGCGCCAGCCATCCTCGTCTCTGGTCATGGCCGCGATTCGCGTTTGAATCCCGTGGCAAGAGGCGCAGGTAGCGGTCGGTTGTCCCGGCTGTGGAGTAAAAAACGCTCCTTTGCCTTTTCCCTCCGGCAACAACTGGTCAGCCTGATAGAGTGAAATATCGGTCCACCGCACTTTTCCCTTCTGCAGGGCGAATTCGAAGGAGACCGACTGATCGGCGGTCAGATTCACGCCAGTGCGGGGCTGCGCCTGGTAACCGATCGCTTTAATCCGCACCTCATATTCACCGGCAGGCAAATTCGGTATCCGGTACTGTCCGTCTTTGCGGGACAACACATTGACGGTAATCTTGGTCTTGGCATTTCTAGCTTGGACAAACGCTCCCACGAACGGGGCGCCGTCGGGGCCCTTGACTGTGCCCGTGACCGTCGCCCCATAACCGAGCGGCGCCAAACAACAAAGCATACTGAACAACGTCACAATTCTTTTCAACAGCCTCATGGGTGGAGCCCTCCGTTCAGGTCCGTCGCATATTCTACCGCCATATGCGATTGAAACGATACGCGGCGCTAGGCCGGAATTTTTAATAACTTGCACATGTTGCCGCCCAGAATCGCTACTCGATCGGCATCGCTCAATCCGGGAGTGGAGAGGACGTGATCGACGGGGTTGGTTTCCCAAGGGTATGGAAAGTCGGTGCCCATGCCGATCTGGCTGGCTCCCACAACCGCGACCAAATGGCGCAAGGCCTCCGGCGTGAATACGATGGTATCGAAATAAATCTGCTTCAAATATTCTGTGGGATGTTTCTTGAGGGTCCTGTTGCACTGCTTGGGAAAGACCAGGCAGCCGTGGTCGCTGCGATCGGCGTAAGAGGGCAGGAAGCCGCCTCCGTGTGGCGCGCAAATCTTCAAGTTCGGAAACCGGTCAAATACTCCTTCGAAAATCATGTGCGAAAGAAAAATGGTGGTTTCCAGAGGATTCCCGATCACATTCGTCAATACGCCGTTTCCCTGCACTCGATTGCTGACGCCCGTCACTTTCGGGCTATCCGCCGGATGCATGAAAATCAGGGCCTGCAACTCCTCGGCCTTGGCCCAGAAGGGGTCAAACCTGGGCGAGGACACCTCGTCACCTGGCACGCCTCCTGCAATTCCGGCCCCGCGAAATCCCCAACGCTTCATTCCTTCTTCCAGTTGCTGGGTCGCCAGATCCGGAAATTGCAAGGACACAGTCGCGAAGGCGACAAAACGGTCCGGGCGGGTAGCCACCATGGCCGCGAGTTTTTCATTTTGAAAGTTGATTAGCCGGCTAGCCAGATCCCGATCGGCTCCATACCAAAATGTATTGATGCTCAAGGCCTGAATGTCGATGCCTTTCCTGTCCATGACCTCGATCCGCGCTGCGCCTAGATCTCTATCCTCGTAACCGCCGGGAGAGCCTATGCCTCGTCTATCGAGAGGGGTGCCCTTGAGAAAGTCCTCTACCTCCGGCACAGTCACATGAGCGTGCACATCCACCGTCTTGACTCGGCGATTCCCTACCATCACTTCGCGCCGCTTGGTGGCGCCGCCAGCCTGCGACAGAAATCGTGTCTCACCAGCGGCGCCGCGGCCAAGCAGAAACATTCCGGCGGAAGCGCCTGCGACATTTTTTAGAAACTCCCTGCGATTGGGCATTATTTTCTCCTGAAACATGAGGTCAGAGCAGTCGGAATATCGCGACGCTACAGGGCGGGAGTCTATCGGCAAAATGATTGCATGTCGATAATAATTTGCCTCAATCTTGATTGCCATGTTTGAAAAACATAGCGAGCATGGTCATCCTCGGCCCTCAGCGAGTGCCCCGCAATATGTCTCTGACATCCCTGCTAAAGTCGCCAGGATCTTTGCTCTCTATTCCGGCACTGCGTAGTTCCATATCTGCGCGGGTTCTAATCCCGCAGCGGGCACGCCTACGTACAAGCTGGTCCCATAGAAAATGCCCGTGCGTACGCCCACCGCTGAAGGAATATTCGCGATCAACGAATAATGGTCCGGGTCTTTCTGCTGGATGGCGCTGATAAATCCTTCGCCTCCCAGAGCGTAAATGCGCTTGCGTTCTGCGTCGAAATAGACGTCGTCGCACGAACCCCCGATCGGAACTCGCGCCAGCTCCTTACCTGAATCAGTATCAAGAACCATCACCAACGGAGGTCTCCGGGTGACAACAAAGAGCCGGTGATCGTCTTCGTCGAGCGCCATAGGGTAGTTTGCCTTGACCCCGTTGAGCCCCCACTTGGTCAACCCGCCGGTTTTCCGGTCGATCACATTGACCACACTGCCGTCGTCGGGAACATTGACAAAGACGCGCGACCCCTTTTTTTCGATCTGGAACGACTCGGAGTGGCCACCAGATCCCTTGAGGTCCTTTCCGACATGGGTTTCGGTTGCCGCGTCGATCATGGCAACGCCGCCCACTATCCCCACAAAAACCCGTTTTGTGGCTTCATCGTAACGAAGGTTATCGGTATCGGCTTCCTCACCGAATGAGATGCTCTTTCGAAGAATCCACGTCTTGCCATCGTAAACGTTCACTACGCCGGTTGCTGCGTTGGCCACAAAGAGTTTGTCGAATTCCGGAACGTAGAGAACCCCTTGAGGTTCGTTCAACCCCTTGATGCTGTGTATGACTTTGGCTTCAAAGGTATTGACAACCTCGACCGTATTGTTGCCCAAGGCGGCAAAAATCAGCAGGCGGCGTTTGGGAAACGCCGTGAAATGATCGATGCGGCCGGAAACACCCGGCGCCGGAATTCGTTGAATAAGTTGCAGTGGCGCCAGCTCGCGGGACGCCTCCTGTGCCGCCAGTGGTCCGGCGTCGCGCGTCGCAAAAACAGCAATTGCTGCGAAAGCAGCCGCAAGCACTAGGTAAGCCTTTCTCATATTTTCCTCCCTTGAATTATGAATCCAGACTTCACCGCCGCGGCTCGAAGACCAGGATTGCCGCTTCTTGTTTTTCGCTGGCGGGAGCTGCCACGTAGAGTCGATTGAATTCCCGCAACCAAAGTGAGGTGCCCGCACTTGCTGCGGTGGGCACCTTGGCCACCAGTTCGTAATGGTCCGCGTCTTTTTGCTGATAAATGTAAACGAAGCCCACATCTGTCCCTCTGCCGCCTGAAGCGTAAATGCGCTGATGCGCCGCGTCGTACCAGAGATCGTCGAGGCCCGCAACTCCCTCAAGCAGGCTAATCTGTTTGCCGGACTCGGTATCGATGACCACCAGCGCCGGTGGGTTGCGCGTGCCATCGAATAGCCGATGGTGGCCCTCATCGAGCGCCAGCGCGACGTTGCCCTCGGCGCCGGTGACCGGCCAAGTCCCAATTTCTTCGCGCTTATACTTATCCACGACGCCAAGCTTGGGCGCTCCGGAGAGCGTCACGAATATTTGAGGTCTCGCTTTTTCGAACTTGATTCCTCCTGGACGCGCGTCTGTCTTGATGTCCACAACATGTTTATTGGTGCGAGTATTGACGATGGACAACGCCCCGGACTTCGTATCGCCGATTCCGACGTAAAGGTATTTCGTGGCCGGATCGTAACCCACGTGATCGGCGTCAGTGCCTAGCGGCAAGTTGGCAATGAGCTTGAAGTTGTCCCCGCGAAAAATCTTGCACGTGCCGTCAGTTCCATTGGCCACAAACAGCTTTTTGAAGTCAGGCGAGTAAAATATTCCCTGGGGCTTGCTTTGGCCTGGGATGCTGGCGACGCGCTTTCCTGACTTGAGGTCAACGACTTCGACCGTGTTTTGATTGTCGCCGAGGGCGGCGACGAAGAGCCGCTGGCTTTTCAGGTCGAAGCCAAAGTGATCCAGCCGGCCTTGCACGTTTGGCATGGGAATCCTCTGGACGAGAAGTAGAAGCTCGGCGCCCTGCTGCGGGGGAGTTGCCCGAATGACCGAGGCAAGCATACAGACCAATGCGATCAGACCCGCTGGCATGAGCTTCTTCATAATTTTCACCTCTCCGACAAAGGTGTCTTCGCGGACCGACTTTAGGCGCGAGTATCCTTCAAGACTCATAGGTTTGCAAGACCTAATACTGAACATCTGAAAATTACATGAAAGAAACATTCAGCCAGATCCGAAATTGCTGCGGCATTTCATTTCAGGCTGGGAAGAGACGCGAGCACAAAGGCACAGTGAGCATGGAATCGACTCGATGATTCCATCTTGCTCAAGATTGCTCAATCTTACTCAATTTTACTCAATCCCGTGTTTCAAAGACCCACATTTCAGCTCCTCGATTGGCGCGAGCCGGAACCGCCAGATAGAAGCTGTTGTGTTTTCCCACCTGCCCATAGTACGCGCTGGTGCGCGCGCCGACCGCCGTGGGAATTTTTGCGATGCGTTGGTAGCGGTCGGGATCAATTTGCTGGTAAACAAAAATAAAGCCCTCTCCGCTGGGAATATAGATGCGCTTGCGGTCGGCGTCGTACCACATGTCGTCGGTGTCGGCGGCGCCCGGAAGGCTGGCAATCTCCTTGCCTGTGTCCATGTCCAGCACCAGCAAGCGCGCCGGCCTGCGCGCCGCCACGAACAATCGGCGATGCGCTTCATCGAGCGCCATGGGAAAGTTTGTTCCGGCTTCCTGGAGCTTCCATCTCTCGATCTTGCGGGTGTTCCGGTCGATGACGGCGATCTGGCTGATGGAAGCGAGGTTCACAAAAATCCTGGGCCCCTTCTCCTCCAGTTGAAACGATTCCGGATGAACTCCGACTTCGAAGTCTCCCTCGATTCGCTTGTTGTTGGTTGCATCGAACATGCCGATGGCGCCGTCGCCGTAGGCAACATACACGCGTTTGGTTGCCGGGTCGTAGCGCAACTGGTCGGCATCGTCAGAGAACTTCACCGTATCGATCAATTTATAAGTATCGGCGTCGAGGATCTTGCAGGAGCCGTCGCCTTCACTGGAGACCACAATCCGGTTCGATTCAGGAATGTACGCCACCATCTGAGGTTTGACGAATCCCGCTTGAATGCTGTGGATTCGCCTGCCCCTCTGCACGTCCAGGACTTCTACCGAGTCATTCCCATAAACGGCGGCAAATATCCGGCCGCTCTTATTGTCTACCGCCATGTGGTCAAAGCGGCCCTCCACGCCTTCCATCGGAATGATCCGTACCAGGACCAGTGGCGCGGACTCATCGGACGGCAGTGTTTCCTGCGCCGCTCCGCAAATTGAAAACAACAGTACCAGCACAGGGATCTGCAAGGCGTGGAGCAATTTCATTATCGTTTCCTCGTAAATATTTTATTCTCCGTGAACTCAGCAAGCCCTCACGGAGGCACTCACTCCTGCACCGAATAGACCCACACCGCAGCCTCTTTCCCCGGAGTATTAGGGATAGCGAGGAAAAAACGGTCTTGACCCTTCTTGCCAAGTCTGGCGGAATATCCCGCGGTGCGTGCGCCTATCACAGTTGAAACTTTGGCCAGACGCTCATAGTGGTCGGAATCTTTCTGTTGAAAGACGTCTATAAAACCCTGCCCGCCCGGGATGTAAACGCGTTTGTGGTTGGCATCGTAATACAGGTCGTCCACGTCGGCGACGCAGGGCAGGGTGGCAACGACCTTACCTGAGTTCGTGTCAAACACCAGTAATCGAGGCGGCGTGCGGGTGACGGTAAATAATCGGTGATTGGCCTCATCGAGCGCCATCGGGAAGTTTTCCTCAGCTTTTTCTGGGAGAGGCCATTTTGAAATCTTTTTTGTGGTCCGGTCGATTATCCCGACCTGCTTCAAGTCCGGCAAGTTGACATAAATATTCGGCCCGGATTTTTCCAACTGGTACGACTCCGGATGGGCGCCGGTTTTGTACACTTCGCCCAGACGCTGATTGGTGGTTGCATCAACCATCCCGATCGCTGCTTTGTCCTCGTCGCCATAACCGGCATACACGCGTTTAGAAGCCGCGTCGTACCGCAGGTTGTCAACGTCGGCGTTGAAGTCAATGCTGGTGATGAGGTTATAAGTGGTTCCATCATAGATGTAGAGCTTGCCCTTGCGGCTCCCCACAAAGAGCTTGTTCAGTCCGACGGCGAAGGTTATGCCTTGCGGTTCCGGGATTCCTGTAATGCGGTGCACTTCGGTCCCTTCCACGAGGTTTATCACTTCTACCGAGTTGTTACCCAGCGCGGAAATAAACACCCGGCCCGGCTCATTAGGGTCGAAAGTGAAGTGGTCGAATCGCCCGTGAACACCCGGGAGCGGAATTTGCGCCGTCAAAATCAGCGGCCCATTTTCCCCGGCCGCCGGACCTTCTTGGGCGCTTACCCAGGTCGCGAGTGAAACAACTGCGGTCACTGCCAGGCAGAGGCAACGTATAATTCTCATGTTTCCCTCCAAAATGAATCACACTTTCGATCTTAAACAAGCCGCCAAATCGACAACTCCGAGTTTCGGGCCTCGCTAGCAACATGTCCAGCCGTTGCTTTCTATTTCACCGCGACCAGCCGCAATCTCCGGTAATCGGCCCACCACTCGCCGTTGCGAAACAGGTCCGCGCGGAGCAACTCCTCAACCTTTTGAAGAAACAAGTCGCGCGCTTCCCGATCCAGCGCCTCTAAATAATCCGAGCAGAACATCGTGATCCAATTTCTTAGGCCGGCTTCGCCATCCGCCAGCAGGGTAGGACGGTCGAACAAGGTGATGAACCGCACTTCGAATCCATTCCTCTCCAGCAGCGTCGCATATTCGCTTATGGAGGGGTAATACCACGGATTGATTTTATCTTGCCCCGCGTCGCGCAGTTGCGAGAGAGATTGGTCAAGCGCGGCCTGCATCTTCCGGACATTCCCCTTGCCGCCAAACTCGGCAACAAACCGCCCTGCTGGCCGAAGCGCTTTCCAAATGTTCCTAATCACCAATTCGGGTTCATGAATCCAGTGCAACGCGGCATTGGAAAACACAGCGTCAAATTCATCCTGAAAAGGCAATTCCCTCGCGTCCGCAACATCGAATTTCAAGTTCGGATAAGCCTGGCGCGCCGCGGCGATCATTGCCGGCGAGCGGTCAACCCCTACAACCTGCGCTCCGGAATCGGCAATCTGCGAGGTCAGATGGCCGGTCCCGCATCCGATATCCAGGATACGGTCGCCGACCCGCGGCTCGAGCAGCGACACGAGGTCAGCCCCGTATTTCCATACAAATGCGTGCTTCGCGTCATACAAGCTGGCGTTCCACCCGGACCCAGCCTGTTGCGCTTGCTCGCGTCGCTCACTCACGGGGTTTCACCAATGCCTTCGGGGCGCTTGCTCGCGGAATCGCACTCTTGTCCGAGCGACCCGAATGCATACTGCGCCGCTGCCAGCGCGGCGCAAACCGCCGTCTCGGTGCGCAGAATGTGCGCTCCTAACGCGGCTTCGGCAAAACCGGAAGCACGGCCCGCAGAAAATTCCGCGTTGGTCCATCCGCCTTCGGGACCGATGGCGATCGCCAGACTTACCGGTTCGCCGCCGCGCGCCGATGCGACCGCGGGCTCGGCTAATTCTCGCATCGGTTTGGCCTCAGCACGTTCGGAAAGCAACAAGTTAAGCTGCCCCCTCGCGGCCGGGAACGCCGCCCCAGGGGCCGCTGTACTATGAAGCACAGGAACGCGCAGCCGCCGGGACTGTTGCGCGGATTCGATCAGGATCTTCTCCCATCGACTCGCGCGTTTCGCCGATGCCGCGATCAAGCCTTTCTCGCTGCGCTCGGCGGCAAGCGGCACGATTTCATCCACACCAAGCTCGGTCGCTTTCTCAATCGCCCATTCGAAGCGGTCAAATTTCACAATCGCCAGCAACAGCGTGATTCGCAGCGGCGAGCGGCGCGCAGGCAGGCGCTCCACCAGCGCAAACTGGACTGCGTCCCGGCCAACGGCTTCGGTCCGCGCCAGCCAAACCGAATTGCCGTCGCTTAATTCGTATAATTGTCCGGCCTGGGCACGAAGGACTCGCCCCAAGTGATGCGCCGCCTCGCCACGCAAAACTGCCGAGCCGCCTTCAAACCTATCAATGAAAAATCTCCGGCGCATGATTTGTTAGCTTATATCACGACCGGGGAGTGCAGTGCGAAACGTAGTGGGCATTCGTAGTGGATCAGTTTGGCATTGAGGGAACGAAACGCTGCCCGCCCAAAAAAGGGCGGCCGCTACAAAGGCAACCCGCGCGAGCACATAGTGCTTTTGTAGCGGCCGCTGCGTCCCACGTTTTTTGGGACGCAGCGGGCATTTTCCCTCTCGAACTGAACCGCTGCCTGGGCATTCCCTTTCTTGCTGGGCTATCAAGCAATCGTGTACAATTCGGTTTTGAACGGTAATTACGGCACAGCGCAGTAGTATTTTCCGTGCGCGACCATTCGAAACGAAGAGGAGAAGACAGGGTTGGGCTCACGAATCTTGAGGCTTGCTCCAGGAACTGCGTCTGTGGACTGCCGGTCAGGATTGCTCAGCGGGCACAAGGATTTTGAGCCGCTCTCGTCATACTTAACCTAACATGATTCATACAGGCCGCCATTTTCTGCAAATTCCAGGTCCCACGAACGTTCCCGATCGCGTACTCCGGGCCATGGATCGCCCGGTCATCGATCATCGCAGCCCCGAGTTCGCGAAGCTGGGCGCGGAAGTTCTTGCGGGGATGCGCACCATTTTCCAAACCGCCAGCCCTGTCATCATGTACCCGGCTTCGGGGACAGGAGCGTGGGAAGCGGCCCTGGTAAACACACTGTCTCCGGGCGATCGAGTGCTGCTGTTTGAGACGGGCCACTTTTCGCAGCTCTGGCGGCAAATTGCGGAAAAATTCGGAATCAAAGTAGATTATGTGCCCGGCAACTGGCGTAAAGGCGCTGATCCCGCGGAACTGGAAGCACGAATGAACGCCGATAAAGAACACGCCATCAAGGCTGTTCTGGTGGTTCACAATGAGACCTCCACCGGAGTGACCAGCCGCATCCCCGAGATCCGCGGCGCGATGAATCAAGCTCATCATCCGGCGCTGTTGATGGTGGATACGATTTCTTCGCTGGCCTCCATTGATTATCGCCACGACGAGTGGGGAGTGGATGTCACCATCGCCGGCTCGCAGAAGGGGCTAATGCTTCCTCCGGGCATGAGCTTCAACGCGCTTTCCGAGAAAGCGCTGGCCGCGAGCTCCAACGCCCGGCTGCCGCGAGCCTACTGGGATTGGCAGGAAATGTTAAAACCAAATCGCAGCGGTTTTTTCCCATACACGCCGCCCACCAATCTTCTCTACGGGTTGCGAGAGGCTGTGCTGATGTTGCACGAGGAGGGTCTGCAGAATGTTTTTCGCCGGCATGACCGTCACGCGGAAGCCACTCGTGCCGCAGTGCGGGAATGGGGGCTGGAAATCGTTTGTGAGAACCCGCGCGAATATTCGAGTTCACTGACGGCGGTCTTTATGCCCGAAGGGCACGACGCCGACAAACTGCGGGCAGTCATCCTGGAGAATTTCGACATGTCGCTCGGCGCCGGCCTCTCCAAATTCGCCGGCAAAGTATTTCGAATCGGCCACCTGGGCAGCTTTAACGATTTGATGCTGGCCGGAACGCTTTGTGGAGTCGAAATGGGCCTGCGTCTGGCGAACGTGCCTCACAAAGCAGGCGGCGTCCTGGCGGCCATGAATTCACTGGCCCCGGCAGACAGCAAAATCGCGACGGCGCCGATGGCACGGTGATTGTTGTTCGAAATCACTGGCCCGGATTCACGCATTTAGTTGTCTGAAAACACAGTCGTACACCTTGACAGTTTGCGGAAAAAGTAGTTTTGGCTGTCATTCCGAACCCCGGCAGGAGCCGGGATAAACTCCGTGAGGAATCCCTCTTAGTTTAATGCCCAAGAGAAGAGGAATTCCTCGGCACGCAGCGTGCCTCGGAATGACAGCGTTTTGACTTTCCCCGCAAACTGTTAAGTGATTCATGAACTGGAGGAGACGATGCCGGATTCTGGCCGCCGTGAGTTCATAAGAAGTTCCCTGGCTCTGGCCCTGGCGCCTGCCGCTGCCGAGGCCGCACGGCTATCTCCCAATCCGTGGGTCACGCCCGAGCCGGTCGAGCTTCCCAGCGAAGAATTTTTCAAAGGTTTTAAGCGCGAGCAAATCAAGACTTCGGGCGCAACCATTAACACAGTGTACGGCGGCAAAGGCTCGCCCCTGCTGCTTCTCCACGGCATCCCGGAAACGCACGTGCTGTGGCGAAGGGTCGCGCCGCTGCTGGCTCAAGACTACTTCCTGGTCATTACAGACCTGCGTGGCTATGGCGATAGCAGCAAACCTCCGGGGGGCGACGATCATGCCGCCTATTCCAAGCGGGCCATGGCTCAGGATCAAGTGGAGGTCATGAAGCACCTGGGCTTCCAAAAATTCGCGGTGGTAGGACATGATCGCGGGGGCCGCGCCGCCCACCGGATGGCTCTGGACTATCCGGACCTGCTCACCAAGCTGGCCATTCTGGACATCGTGCCAACCTACACGCTCTATCAGAACATCACCAAAGAGTTCGCCACGGTCTTTTACCACTGGTTTCTTCTGGTTCAGCCGTCTCCGTTTCCAGAGACGCTCGTCGCGAATAGCGCCGAGTATTTCCTGAAGTCCACATTGCTCTGGCTGGGGGGAGATCCTCTCGGCGGACAGGTTCCAGCGTGGCTGGACGCGCCAGCGTATCAGGAATACCTGCGATGCTTCCGCGATCCTGCCACGATCCATGCGATTTGCGAGGATTACCGCGCGGCTGCATCCATCGATTTGAAACACGATGAAGCGGACCTGGGTCGAAAAATCGAGTGTCCGCTTCTGGTCCTGTGGTCCGAAAAAGGGCCATTCCATCGCATGTACAACGTCTTGCAGACCTGGCAGGATCGCGCCAAACAGGCGACGGGCAGGCCACTTCCGACTGGTCATTTCCTCCCCGAACAGATGCCGCAGGAATTGACTCAGGAATTGAAGTCGTTTCTGAGCGCCTGAGGAGCGTCATGCAATCAAGTTACGCAATTAAGCGGTAGCGCGCATCTATCCAATTCTCCACCTTATCGCCCAGGTAGAACTGCTGGCGCGGGAACAACGCCGACAGCATGGCCTGGGGTTCCCTGGCCCCTGTCAATGACAGACTGCTCCGGATCAATCCAGAATGCCCAGATCCCTGCGCCAATGAATGTCAGGCATGCGGAAATTACGAACGGGGCGACCCAGTTTCCCCTGGACACCAGTATCCCGAAGATCGTGGGCGATAGCGCGCCCACAATTTGCCCACCAAAGTTCATCATGCCGGATACTGTGCCTGAGAATTCGCCTCCAATGTCCATGGGAACCGCCCACGCTGGTCCAATGGTCATTTCAAGAAAGAACATCGCGCTTGTTAGACAAATAACTGCCGTATAGGGATTTGCCGTCATCGCGGCGGGCAGAATCGATAACCCGCACCCCAGCATCCCTGTGATAGCGACTGAGCGGCGGGCAAACTTCAGGTTATTCGTCTTCACCAGTAGCTTGTCGGTCAGCCAGCCGCCTAAAGTATCGCCTAACACGCCGCCAAAGAGCGGCAGCGAAGCAAAAACGCCCATCTTGATCAGGGTGAAGTGCCGGTGGTCAACCAAGTAGGACGGCAGCCAAGAGAGAAAAATCCAAAGGGAGTAAATGTAGGTGGCGTAAGCGCACATCACTGCCCACATGTTCGAGTGCCTCAGCAAGACCCTCCAGGGGACCTTGGGCCGCTTCTGGATGTTGGCCTGGTTGATCTCGCCCTGTTCGTTCAACCCGCGGATGCGAGCGAGTTCGGCGCGGCTGACCCGTTTATGCTCCTCCGGCATGTTGCGGTACACAATCAAGTACAGAAGAGACCATAGCAAGCTGAGGGTGCCGATCGCATAGAAAACCGATCGCCAGCCATAATGAATCATGATTGCGACGGCCACCGGAGGGCCAATTGCCGCGCCGAGTCGGCTCGCGGCGTGGCTGACCCCTTGTACAAAGCCGCGTTCGTCACGCGGAAACCACATCTGCATGGCGCGTGTCGCGGTGGGAAACGCTCCCGCCTCACCCACGCCGAGCAGGAAGCGTATGCCCCAGAAAGAGGACAAACCTGTTGCGGTAGTCGTGATTACGGCAATCACTGTCCGGTAAGCCATGATGGCCGACAGGACTCTTCGTGGTCCAAACCGGTCGCCCAGCCACCCGCCGGGAACCTGGAAGAGCGCGTAAGACCAGATGAAGGCACTGAAAATAACCCCCATCGTGATTTTGCTGAAGCCGAACTCTTTGCTGATGAGCGGCGCGGTGTTGGCGAGACTCACGCGGTCCAAATACGTGATCATGTACATCAAGCACAGAAGAAACAGCACCAGCCAACGCTCGTAGCTGCTCTTTGGGGCGCTCGAATTCTCCATTCGCATTCCTCCGTCATGTCTCCGGGCACGGGCCCTGGCAAATACGTCTTATCGCGCTGCCATCCTCGCCCGCGCAAATCCCAGGCGCTCAACCAGGTAACGAATTTACCCGGATGGCGGCCACGAAAAACCAAATCTTGACACTTAGGAACTGAGTCGGGTAGATATACACCCTGACGCCACTTCCAGCAATAGTTTTCAAGGGCAACGCTCGGGTTTCCATTCCGAAAAGCGTAGGCTCCGAAAGGGGCCGCAGTTGTGAGTAGTAAGTTAATTTTGTGGGGGGGGTGAGTGGGGATGAGCTCATGTGCCGCCCCTGCCGGGGCTTTCTGGTCGCCCTGTGTGCTTTTCCCCACCACTTCCGCAGTGGGCTACGCTGTGCCGTCCCTCCGGGGCTCCCAGTAAGACGGAATTAGTTCATCATTGGTCCATCGCTCAGTCGTGGGAACGTTTTGCGGAGCAGTCGTCTAAGTGTATAGTATTTGCCGGATTGAAGATCAAGGGGAAACGTGCTCTCCGCGTGAAGCAATCTTCTTTCGCACTTTTCTCCTTCATTTAATTTTATTTAGACCTGGGAACCTCATGGCCACTACCGCTGCATTGCCACTCAGTTCGCACGGGAAACCCGTGGACTCGTTCTCGCAGGCGGCCGAACTGGAAAGCGAACTGAAGCGGTTGGTAAAGGGCGAGGTGCGTTTCGATCGCGGCAGCCGCGCGCTGTATTCCTCGGACGCTTCCAATTACCGGCAGATACCCATCGGCCTGGTCGTTCCGCGCGACGATCAGGATGTGATCGCGACGGTGGAAACATGCAGAAAATTTGGCGCTCCTGTGCTTGCTCGTGGAGCCGGAACCAGTCTTGCCGGACAGGCCTGCAACGTCGCCGTGATCCTGGACTTCACCAAGTACATGAACAAGATACTGGAGATCAACCCGGGCGAGGGATTCGCTCGAGTGCAGCCAGGCGTGGTCCTGGATACGCTGCGGAGTAAAGCTGAGGAGCACCATCTGACCTTTGGTCCCGATCCCTCGACCCACAGCCGGTGCACGCTCGGAGGAATGATCGGGAATAATTCCTGCGGCACCCACTCCTTGCTCGCCGGCAAGACGGTCGACAACGTCATCGAGTTGCGCATCCTGCTCTATGACGGCACCCAAATGACCGTGGGAGCAGCGATTGACGAAGGCGAACTCAATTCCATCATCGCCGAGGGAGGACGCCGCGGGACGATCTACTCCAGTCTGCGAACCATTCGGGATCAGTACGCCGATTTGATTCGAGCGCGCTTTCCCCAAATTCCCCGGCGCGTTTCCGGTTATAACCTCGATCAACTGCTGCCGGAAAATGGATTTAACGTGGCGCGGGCGCTGGTAGGGACCGAAGGCACCTGCATGATCGTGCTGGAGGCGAAAGTACGATTGATTCAAAGCCCGCAGCACAGAACACTGGTGGGACTTGGCTATGCGGACGCGTTCCTAGCCGCGGATCATGTGCCGGAAATCTTGCCATTCGGCCCTATCGGCCTCGAAGGCTTTGAAGGAAGCATCGTCGACGGCCTGAAAAAGAAACGCGCTCCCCACCTGGAGCTTATTCCGGAGGGAAGAGGCATCCTGCTGGTGGAATTTGGGTCCGATGATCCGGCCAAGACGGAAGATGTTGCCCGCCGGATGATCGACCAGTTGAAACGAGCGGCCGATCCTCCCAACATTCGTCTTTACACCAAGGCCGAGTCCCGCCATGTGTGGAAGCTGCGCGAGTCAGGGCCACGCGCGGCCGCCGCCGCTCCTGGCGCGCCTCCGGAATGGGAAGGATGGGATGATTCGGCTGTGGCCCCGGAGAAACTCGGCGGGTACCTCCGCGATATCCGGAAATTGCTGGACGAATACAATTACCACACGTCATTTTACGGCCATTTCGGACACGGCTGCATCCACATGCGTGTCAGTTTTGATTTGCAAAGTGAAAGCGGGATTCGTAAGTACGGGGAGTTCGTCGAGCGCGCCGCGGATCTGGTGCTGAGTTATGGCGGGTCGCTTTCCGGGGAGCATGGAGACGGGCAGTCGCGCGGCGCTCTGCTTCCCAAAATGTTTGGTCCCGAGCTGATCAAGGCCTTCATTGAATTCAAGTCCGCGTGGGACCCCGGCAACAAAATGAACCCCGGGAAGGTGGTCAACGCCTACCTGCCCACCGAGAATCTGCGTCTGGGCGCGGACTATAAACCGCTTGAGCCCAAGACTTATTTTCATTTTCCAGACGATGGCGGCTCCTTTGCCAGTGCCGCGGGACGTTGCATTGGCCTCGGGGAGTGCCGCAAGCACGATAGCGGCACCATGTGCCCCAGCTACATGGTCACACTCGAGGAAGAGCACAGCACGCGCGGGCGTGCTCACATGCTGTTTGAGGTGTTGCAAGGCGAAGTAGTGAAGGATGGATGGAAGGACGAGCATGTTAAGAAAGCGCTCGACTTGTGCCTGTCCTGCAAAGCGTGTAAATCGGAATGCCCGACCAACGTCGACGTGGCCACGTATAAGGCGGAATTCCTGGCGCACTATTACGAAAGCAATCGCCGGCCTCTGCACGCTTATGCGTTCGGCATGATTGACCGCTGGGCGCAGCTCGGATCTATTTCTCCGGTGATCGCCAATTTCTTCAGCCAGGCGCCGGGCTTCCGTCACATTCTACAGAGCGTATTGCATCTGGCCCCGCAGCGAACCATGCCGCGCCTGGCGCCTTCCACTTTTCAAAAGTGGGCCCGCCAGCACCGCGTTCCCGCTCCGGGTGAAAAGGCCAATCCAGAATCGGCGGCGTCGAGCAACGGCCAAGTGATTTTGTGGGCGGACACGTTCAACAATTACTTTCACCCCGAGACCAGCCAGGCGGCGCTCGAGGTGCTTCAAGGCGCGGGTTTTACAGTCAGCGTCCCGCAAATTCACCTGTGCTGCGGCAGGCCCCTGTATGATTTCGGGATGCTCGAAAAAGCCAAGCAATATCTGCAACAAATCATGAACGCTCTCGGCGCGCAGATCGACGCCGGGGTTCCGATCGTGGTGCTGGAACCCAGTTGCGCTTCGGTATTTCGCGATGAACTGCGCAATCTATTTCCAGAGGATGCGCGCGCCATCCGTCTGCGAAGCCAGACGTTTCTCCTCAGCGAGTTTCTGGAACACCATGCGCCGGGCTACCAGCCGCCGCAGCTTTCCCGGAAAGTGTTGTTGCACGGACACTGCCATCACAAGTCCGTAATGAAAATGGGCGACGAAGAATCGTTGCTTCAAAAAATGGGCGTTGATTTGAAATCCATCGATTCCGGGTGCTGCGGCATGGCTGGCCCATTTGGTTTCGAGAAGGATAAGTACGCGGTATCTCTGGCAGTGGGCGAACGAGTGCTTTTGCCGGCCGTGCGCAGCGCGCCTGCCGACACGCTGATTGTGAGCGACGGCTTCAGTTGCAGGGAGCAAGTACTCCAGACGACCGGGCGGCAAGCGATCCACTTGGCTGAAGCCATGCAACTTGCAATGCGCCGGCAAGAGAGAAAGAATGAATAAGCCGGCGCCGAAGTTCAACGCCGAAATTCCGGTTGACAACATAGTTCGCCGAAGACATAGTTTTGCATGGATTGTTTTTAGGGAGTCGGCTGCGCACGTTTCAATCTTTGAGAATTTAAGACGGCATTAAATGAAGCAGGCCTTGCTGTCGGAAACACGTTCGACATCCGGCTAATATAAGGCTGTTTTTTACTTCCCAGGGAGACCAGAAAGAGGAATATATGACCAGTGAATCCAACCAATTGCCTGGGGTTACCATTACAGGCGCCCGCACTAAGCAATCCGACGAAATACTCACCCCGGATGCATTGAAGTTTGTCGTGGATTTGGAGCGGCGCTTCGGTCCGCGGCGCCGGGAATTGCTCGCCGCGCGCGTGCAGCGGCAAGCCAGAATCGACGCGGGCGAACGCCCCGATTTTCTGCCGCAGACCGCCGAAATTCGCAACAGCAAATGGACCGTGGCTCCCCTGCCCGCGGACTTGCTGGACCGCCGGGTCGAAATCACCGGGCCGGTCGACCGCAAAATGATCATCAACGCTTTGAATTCGGGCGCCAGCGTTTTCATGGCCGATTTTGAAGACTCCAACACGCCCACCTGGAGCAACCTCATCGAGGGCCAAAGCAATCTCTACGACGCCGTCCGGCGAACGATTACCTACGCCGATCCGACGAGCGGCAAGTCCTACCAGCTAAACCCCAAGATCGCGGTACTGCTGGTTCGGCCGCGCGGCTGGCATTTGCCGGAGAAGCACGTGATCGTCGACGGCCAGCCGATGTCCGGCTCGCTGTTCGATTTCGGGCTGTTCTTCTGGCACAACGTCAAGGAGCTGATGGCCCGAGGAACTGGCCCCTACTTCTACCTGCCCAAATTGGAGAGTCATCTGGAAGCCAGACTGTGGAATGACGTGTTTATCCACGCGCAGGAGGCATTGGGACTCAAGCGCGGAACCATCAAGGCCACCGTCCTGATCGAGACGATCTTGGCCACTTTTGAGATGGATGAAATCTTGTATGAATTGCGGGAGCATTCATCTGGTTTGAACGCCGGGCGCTGGGATTACATTTTCAGTTTCATCAAGAAGTTCTCCAACGATCAAGCTGACATCCTGCCGGATCGTGGCAAAGTAATCATGACCACCCATTTCTTGCGCTCCTACGCGAAGTTGTTAATCAAGACCTGCCATAACCGCGAGGTGCACGGGATGGGTGGGATGTCCGCCTATATCCCGAACAAGAGAGATGTGGAGTTGAACAAGGTTGCTATGGATGCGGTCCGAACCGATAAGGAACGAGAGGCCTCCGACGGGCATGACGGAACCTGGGTGGCTCACCCGGGACTGGTCGAGCTTGCTAAAGAAGTGTTCGACAAATATATGCCCAAGGCCAACCAGATTGACCGTAAACTCGAGGACTTCCACGCGACGGCTGCGGACTTGCTGGAAGTGCCTAAGGGCGATATTACCGAGGCAGGACTGAGACAGAATATTGCAGTGAGCATCGGGTATCTGGAGTCCTGGCTGCGTGGCATAGGGTGCGTTCCTCTTTTCAATCTGATGGAGGATGCGGCGACCGCGGAAATCAG
Organism: Terriglobia bacterium; assembly: GCA_041478355.1. GTDB lineage: Bacteria > Acidobacteriota > Terriglobia > Acidiferrales > UBA7541 > Palsa-360. The sequence goes on from JBGOVX010000035.1 coordinate 22,674, forward strand.
CCGCGCCCAACTCTGGCAATGGATACACCACAAATCGAAGTTGAGCGACGGCCGAATCGTTACCCTGGAATTGTGTCTCAAGACTATAGAGGAAGAGCTGGCCAAGTTTCGGCAATCGGTGGGAGAACAGGCGTATCAATCGGGCCGATATACGCAGGCGGCAGCGATTTTGCGCGAGTTGATTCAGTCTCCGCGGTTTGTCGATTTCCTCACGCTGCCTGCATACGACCGGCTACAGGCGGCGGAATCGGCTTCGGCGGGGCGGCAGCAATAGCATTTGGCGGATTCCAAGGGTAGATCATAAATCTCGGTAGTGGGTCAGTCTTAAAAAAGTGCCCGTTCCGTCCCGAAAAACACGGGACGGAACGGCCGCTACAAAACCACTACATTATGTTGACGGGAGTTGTTTTTGTAGAGGCCGCCCTGTTTTTGGGCGGGCAGCCATTCGTTTAGACTAGGACCAATTCAGCTCACTACTTAAATCTCAGGGAGGCAGAATGAAGAAAGAAATGATCTTTCTCAACAGGGTCTGTTTTTTTGTGGCCCTCGCTTTCACGCTGGGGGCCTTTTCACCTGCTCAAGCGCAGATGGGCGCCCCCAAGTACGAAGTGGATCCCAGTTGGCCGAAGCCTTTGCCGGATACCTGGGTAACCGGGCGAAATGGGGGAATTTGCGTAGATGCAAACGACCACATTTTCGTGGTCAACCGGCAAGATCTCCAGCCCAAGGAAAAACTGGTCGGAAAATCGGCTCCAGCGGTGCTCGAATATGATGGCGACGGCAACCTGGTGAATTCGTTTGGCGATCCCAAGGCGGCTCAGCAGCCGACTCCGGACTCCATCCATGGCTGCATCACGGATAAAGAGAATAACGTGTGGGTTGCCGGCAATGAAGACGCCGTCGTGCAGAAGTGGACGCACGATGGAAGCAAGATGTTGTTGCAGATTGGGACCAAGGGTCTCTTCGATACTTCGACTGGCCTGATCATCGGCATAGCCATGAATCGCAGCCAGACCCTTTTGAACAAGCCCGCCGGAATCGCATTCGATGCCGATGGCAATGTATACATTGCCGATGGCTATGGCGACCACCGCATCGTGGTGTTTGACAAGAATGGGAAGTTCTTGCGCCAATGGGGCCAGCAGGCGGTTGCGGCAGAGTCCACCGCCGGCCAGGGCGGCGTATTCATGGGCGTAGTGCATTGCGTGACGATCGACAACAACGGTTTGGTGTACGTATGCGACCGTCAAGGCAATCGGATTCAGGTGTTTGACAAGATGGGGAACTTCAAGAAAAACATCTGGATCAAATCAGGAAAAGAAAACACGCCCGATGAATGGGGCACGGCGTGGTGGCTGGCCTTTTCCCGCGACCCTGCGCAGAAATACATGATCGTTGCCGATGGCCGCAA
>JBGOVX010000047.1:0-20143 GCA_041478355.1 Terriglobia bacterium
ATCACGCCCATGTCTTCGGTTGCCGGCGCGGAAATCACCACGATCGAAGGCCTCGGCGCGAATGGATTGCACCCGGTTCAGGAAGCCTGGATGCAAATCAATGTGCCGCAGTGCGGTTATTGCCAGCCCGGTCAGATGATGCAAGCGGCCGCGCTGTTAAAAATGAAGAAGAGTCCCACCGACGCGGATATTGACACCGCCATGTCCGGAAACATTTGCCGCTGCGGAACTTACCAGCGAGTTCGTGCCGCGATCAAGACCGCGGCGGAGGAAAAGGCATGAGCACGATCCAGAATGTAAGCAGGCGCGGATTTCTAAAAGGCGTTGCTTCGGCGGGTGCATTTGTCCTGTGCGTGCGCTTTCTTCCCGAGTCTTTGCACGCGGAGGGATTGCCGGGGAACGCCCGGCTCGACCACTCCGCATTTCATCCCGGCGTGTATCTGGGAATTGATACCGACGGAACGGTTTACATCATCGCCCATCGCTCGGAAATGGGTACGACCAGCCGCACCTCTGTGCCTATGATCCTGGCCGACGAACTGGATGCCGACTGGAAGCGAGTGAAACTGGAACAAGCCATCGGGGACGAACGCTACGGTTCGCAGAATACGGATGGCTCACATTCAATTCGCGAATTTTTCGAGCCCATGCGCCAGGCGGGCGCGACAGCGCGAATGATGCTGACTCAAGCCGCCGCCAATCAATGGGGGGTGCCGCTGGCGGAGTGCGTAACCGATCTCCACGCGGTGGTTCACTCGGCGACGGGACGCCGCCTGGGTTATGGCGAGCTTGCGGCCGCCGCATCGAAGCTGCCCACGCCGAAAGTGGAAGACTTAAAGTTCAAGCCCAAAAGCGCATGGCGCTACATCGGCAAGGGATCTCCAAGTAACGACCTCGCCGACGTTTGCACCGGAAAAGCTGTTTATGGAATGGACGCCCGGATGGATGGAATGGTTTATGCCTCCATAGAGCGGCCTCCTGTTCTCGGCGGGAAAGTGAAATCGTTCGACGATAAGGAAACCCTGAAAATTGCCGGCGTAAGCCAAACCATTTCCATCGATCCGTTTCAAGGTCCGTGGGGCTTTCAGGCGCTCGGCGGCGTCGCCGTCATTGCCAACAGCACCTGGGCGGCCTTCCAGGGCCGCAAGCGCCTGCGCGTCGATTGGGAGAACGGGGCGCACGCGAGTTACAACTCGGAACAGTATAAGAAACAGTTGCAGCAGACGGCTCGAACCTCGGCGAAGGTGGTGCGCAATCAGGGAGACGTCGATGCCACATTCGCAAAGGGCGGAAAAATAATCGAGGGCGAATATTACGTGCCGCATTTGGCGCACGCCGCGATGGAACCGCTGGTTGCGGTCGCTGACTTTCGAGATGGCAAGGTAACGGCCTATGCGCCCACGCAGAATCCCCAAGCCGTGCAGGACACGGTCGCCAAGGCGCTGGGCATTACCAAGGAGAACGTGATCTGCAATGTAACACTGCTGGGAGGCGGGTTCGGACGAAAATCCAAGCCTGATTACGTTGCGGAAGCCGCAATTCTGTCGAAAAAAGTCGGGCGTCCGGTAAAAGTTGTCTGGACGCGCGAAGACGACATTCATTTCGACTACTACCACAGCGTCGCCGCGATGTACCTGAAAGCTGCAGTGGATCCGAATGGAAAACCCACGGCCTGGTTGCAACGCTCCGTGTTTCCTCCGATCGGTTCCATGGGGGACCCGAATTCGAATTACGCGGCAGATTTCGAACTGGCCTTGGGATCGACCGACGTGCCATTCAGTGTTCCAAATTTGCGCGTCGAAAATGGCCCTGCGACTGCCCATGTTCGTATTGGCTGGCTACGTTCGGTGTGCAATATCTACCACGCCTTTGCCATTCAAACTTTCGTAGACGAGCTTGCGCATGCGGCGGGACGCGATCCAGTCGACTACATGCTTGAGTTGATCGGACCCCCGCGGATTGTGGACATGGGCAACGCGGAAAATCCGAATTATGGCGCCAGCTACGATCAATACCCGAACGATACCGGACGCCTCCGCAAAGTTCTAGAAATCGCCGCTGAAAAATCAGGATGGGGGAAACGCAAGCTCGCCAAGGGGTCCGGCATGGGCATCGCCGTTCATCGCAGCTTCTTGACGTATGTGGCGAATGTTGTCGAGGTTCAAGTCACCGATGACGGCAAAATCCACATTCCCCGCGTCGATACAGTGGTCGATGCGGGGCTTATTACAAATCCCGAGGCGGCGCGCGCACAGTTTGAGGGGGCGGCGGTCTTTGGAACTAGTATCGCTCTTACCGGAAACATCACCGCCACCAATGGCGCAATCGACCAGTCTAACTTTGACTCCTATCCTGTGGCCCGGATGAGGGAGGCGCCCTTGCAGACGAATGTTTATCTCGTTGATAGCGACGCACCACCCGCCGGAATAGGCGAGCCGGGAGTTCCGCCATTTATTCCAGCTCTGTGTAATGCCATATTCGCCGCTACCGGCAAGCGCGTGCGCGAATTACCCCTCAGCAAGACCAAGCTGGTTTAAGACGTCATCTCTTGCGTAGGGACAGGGACTCGGCCCTGCTCCCTACGCCAAGTCGCATGCGTAGCGTCCAATGCTACTATTGGAATCCATGGTAGAAACTGCACATATCATTCATGAAATCCTGCCCGTCGGAGTGTTGCAGTGCAACTGCCACATTATCGGCGACCCCAGGACGCGCGAAGCCTTGGTAATCGATCCTGGAGACGATGCCGATCGAATCCTGGCGGTCATTGCGCGTCACAAGTTGAAAGTTCGCGCCATTGTGATCACCCACACTCATATCGATCATGTTGGGGGATTGCATCGCATTCATCAAGCCACCGGCGCGCCTGTTCAAATGCATCCCGACGATCTGGAACTTTACCGCATGCTCGATGTGCAAGCGGGCTGGCTGGGGTGGAAGACGCCGGAAAAAGTGCAAGTCGACCAGTGGCTGCGGGAGGGAGATGCGATCCGCTGGGGAGGTTTCGAGGCGCGGGTGTTGCATACGCCAGGCCACACGCAGGGCAGCGTTTGCCTGTATATGCCTTCGGATATGCCGGAGGCGGGCGCCAGCCCAGGCACCGGGAAATTGTCGGGGCGTTTGCCAGAACACGTGCCAGGCCGCCTGTTTGCTGGAGACACGTTGTTTGCAGGGAGTATTGGCCGCACCGACCTGTGGGGCGGCTCGTACGAAACGCTCATCCGTTCGCTGAAGGGCAAAGTTCTGGAATTGCCCGACGACACGATTGTGTACCCCGGTCACGGCGAAGTCACCACAATAGGCCAGGAACGCGAAATGAATCCATTTCTAGTGGGGAATTGAATGCCAGCATACCCCAGGGGTTAAAGCCCCAAGATTTCCCGGCTGGTCCGGCATGGCGAAAGCCGTGCCCTACAAAGACGGATCCACACAAACGCAGTTAGTCGGTTCGCAGCCGATTTTCGCGTTCCGAGCGCAAATCTTCCATGACGCTTTGAATCAGCTCCTTGGCTTTCCGCAACTCGTCGGTGATGATCTGAATGTCCATAGTCGGTTTGCTGGAATCGCGCTGGCTGTGGCAATAGATTCCGTGCTGGCCCACCAGTACCATCGCGTTGGTGACGCGATCCAGCGTCACGGCCAGACGCCCTCGATGCGCCCCCAGCATTTGCTCGTAGTGCTCGATCTCGTCCTTGTGATCGTCGAAAGCTGACATTGTCGCGGCTCCTGCCTGACGTTTTTGCGTGAATTCCCATATCCAAGGTACTCGTATCCCCAAACATTGGCAAACAGGGGGGCAATCAGGGGGCAAACAGCGCGGCAAAAGCGGGAGTAATTGATTGCCCTCTCCTGGCGCCGGGATGGCAATCCTGTTGCGCGTCTGGAACCTTATCGCGTTCGAAAACTTTACTCTGCGGCTGGCTAGTTCGATAATCCAAAATGACTTCCGAACCCCTCCATGAACGGTTCGAAGTTGCGAATCCAGGCGGCGATCTCCTTGTGGTCGAGTTTGTCCGTTCGGGGTTCCTGGCGCAAGGGGACCGGCCTGAACTGTTCTTCTTCCGTGTGAATGGGGAAGAAACGGTGGTTGGTATTTCCGGGAAAAGCCTAAAGCGATTTGAGGCCGGACGGCGCCGCTTGACGCGCGAGCAGAAGATAGATGTATCTGGACTGTGGCTAAAACGGCAGATCGAAGCCGGCGCGTTGCTCGATTCAGGGAGCCTTTACATCCAAGACGATGACCTGGCAAATCTGGCAAACGAACTCAATTATACTGAGTGAGGTAGCAATGAGACGCTCTGATCTGGTGCAATCGCCAACCATGGGTTCCACGCCGCGCACAACACAGATTGTGTTCGGTGAACGGCAGCACCTTTTGCGTGTCCTCGACTCGCTGGAAACCACACAGGTGCCGCAGGTGCGCCTCAACCAGGAGCGCCGTGTGATCGAGGAGTTGATCCACGAGCGCACCAAGGAACTCGACCACATCAATTCCTCCTGGGACGAGAAAGTCGGGGTAGTCCTGAACGCCGATTCCAAGTCCGAAATGCTCGATAAATTGGCCCGTGAGGCCCCCGAATCGGACTACTACCTGCTGCGGCTCATCAGCGAGCATCCCAAGGTCACTTCCAAAACGCTGGGCCGCCTCGCCAAGCATCCCTACGCGGCCATACGCGAAAACGTTGCGCGGCACCCCAACGCGGACGCCACCACCCTGGCATGGCTGGCCCGCGATCGCAGCCAGCCGCTGTGGTATCTGGTGGCTTTCAATCCGAATACGCCGGCTGTTCTGCGACGCAAACTGCAAGAGCGGTTGCGGAAGCTGGGTCAGAGCACTTCCAGCAAATAATCTGTAGATGCGGGCTATAGCAAACCTGCGCCGGAATTAAGATAACAATCTTCTACACCGTCTGCGTCTGACCGCGATCTAGATGGTTCACCCAATCACACGACATTGGCTTTAAAGGACTATGTTATGCCGTCCGCTCGGCACTTGCGGAAATACATGATTAGCCCGGTATCGGGAGCCGGGAGGGTTTTGAACTGCTAAATAGTGGCTGATACAGGCTAGAATAAAGGATTGCCAGGCGGACCTCGATGCTTGCCGAAGTTGCGGAGCGTAGAGATTCCCCGCGAAGCTCTGGTCCAAGGGAAACATGAAACTCGAACCAAAACCCGAAAACTCATGCTTCGGTTGCGGAGGCGCGAACGCGCGGGGCATGAAGCTGACGTTCGAACAGGACGACGCGCGCCAGCGCATTACCGGGCGATTTCAGCTTGGCGATGAGTATCAGGGCGGCGCGGGGTTTTTGCATGGAGGGATCATCGCGGTGCTGCTCGACGAAGTCATGAGCAAGGTATGCCGGTTTCACAAAGAGCTCGCGGTTACGGCAGACCTGCGCGTCGAGTATCTTCGCCCGATCCGTGTGAACCAGGAAATTGTTGTCGAGGGATTTATTGCGCGCCGCGATGGCCGTCAGTTGTATCATGAAGGTGAGATTCGAAACTCTGCGGGTGAACTGCTGGCGCGGGGCCAGGGACGATTTGTGGTTATCGATCCGAACAAATACGTGCGCGCGGCCGAACGCAGACAAGTAAATAGCCGGCCGACCGGGAATTAACCGGAATTGGATTTGTGTCCGGATGGGAGCGAGGGAGACGCATATGACGGCGACACAGGGAAATACAGGAGCAAATGGAAACTATTCGAGCGACCAGTGGCGCGTAAAAGTGGGCCTCGCCGAAATGCTCAAGGGCGGCGTCATCATGGACGTCACCAACGCCGAGCAAGCCCGCATCGCGGAGGAGGCCGGAGCCTGCGCCGTGATGGCGCTGGAGCGTGTGCCCTCCGACATTCGCAAGGAAGGCGGGGTGGCGCGCATGGCGTCGCCGAAAATTATCCGCGAAATCATGAAAACTGTGAGCATCCCCGTCATGGCCAAGGTGCGCATCGGGCATTTTGCGGAGGCCGCGGTGCTGCAAGCCTTGCAGGTGGACTTTATTGACGAAAGCGAAGTGCTGACTCCCGCCGATGAGGAAAATCACGTTTGGAAACACGATTTCAAGGTTCCCTTTGTCTGCGGCGCGCGCAATCTGGGCGAGGCGCTGCGTCGCATCGCCGAAGGCGCCGCGATGATTCGCACCAAGGGCGAGGCGGGATCGGGCAACGTGGTGGAGGCCGTGCGCCACATGCGAGCGATCACGAGCGAAATGCGCGGCCTGACCATCTTGCGCGAGTACGAATTGAAACACGCGGCGAAGGAAATGCGCGCGCCGTTGGATTTGGTTCGCGAGATCGCGCGCACAGGAAAACTTCCAGTTCCGAATTTTTCCGCCGGAGGAATCGCCACCCCCGCCGATGCCGCGCTGGTTCGCCATCTAGGGGCTGAGTCGGTATTCGTCGGATCGGGAATTTTCAAATCGAGCGATCCGGAAAAGCGAGCCAAGGCCATCGTAAAGGCCACCACGCATTATCAGGATGCCAAGATCATTCTGGAAGCGTCAGAGGAGCTGGGCGAAGCCATGAAGGGCTTGGATATCCGCCAAATTGACGAGAAAGATCTGCTTCAGACGCGTGGATGGTAACCAAACAACGTGGACACCGGGAAAAAATCCATAAAGGTAGGCATCCTCGCCGTTCAAGGTGATTTTGAGGCGCATGCCGCGACGCTGGCGCGCCTGGGCGTCGAATATGTGTTTGTGCGCACGCCTGAAGATTTCAAGTGCCTGGACGCAGTGATCTTGCCGGGCGGAGAAAGCACGACGCAATGGAAGTTCCTGGTCGAAGAAGGCTTGGACGAGAGTCTTCGCAAACATGCGGCCCGTGGCGGCGCAATCTTCGGCACCTGCGCGGGCGCAATCTTGCTGGCGCGCGAAGTTCATAACCCCCAGCAGCCTTCGTTGGGACTTGTAGATATCACTGTGGCTCGCAATGCTTACGGGCGCCAGCTCGCCAGCGAAGTGCGCCAAGAGCTTACTCCGTTGTCTCCAAAGCCTCTGGAGATGGTTTTCATTCGCGCGCCGATGATTGAGCGTGTGGGGCCGGGTGTGGAAGTTCTCGGCTCCTCCCAAGGCCAATCCGTTCTGGTGCGTCAAGGCCACATCTTGGTTGCGACGTTCCACCCTGAATTAACTCGCGACACGACTGTGCATGAATATTTTCTGCGGCTGGTGAGCGGAGACGGCGCTATTCCGCACCAGAGCGACCCTCTATTGCGCCCCACAAATCCATCCGAGGAACTGCGGCCGCTTCGGTAACACAGGCTTTGATGCCTGTGCTACACAATCCCGATTGGTTTGAAATTCGACAGAGGAATGGAGATTTCTAGTGGCGTCCTTGAGCCGCGCTGGAATCCGTGGCATTCTGTGTTGGCATGTCTGGCCGGGAGATGCAGAATGGCTTTACGCACCAAGGTTTTATTTCTGTGTATAGGCAACGCCTGCCGGAGCCAGATGGCTGAGGCGATCGCCAAGCACCTGGCCGCGGATGTGATTGAGCCATCGAGCGCAGGCATGGTGGCGCTAGGCGAGATTACAAAGCCAACGCTCACCGTGTTGGGCGAGCATGGAATTTCCGCCCAAGGGCAGCACTCGAAATCTTTGCGTTCCGAAGACATGTCCGCGGCGGACCTGGTGGTGAATATGACCGGGCGGTCGGGCAGGGACATCTTCAGCGAGGCGACTCCTCCGGTCGAGGACTGGGATGTGGGCGATCCTTACGGATTCAACCTTGCTGTCTACCGGGCGATTCGCGATGAGATCGAAGCGCGTATAGACGTCCTGGCGCGCCGCCTGCGTGAGGAAGCGAACTCGCAGTAATCGGCGTACTATATTCCTAATCCTAAGAGGAGACCCATGCCGCGCGAAAAAACCAGTGTATCGCGCGAAGACTATCTGAAGGCCATCTGGGAATTCGTCCAGGAGAAGCAGGAACCGATCAGCGCGCGCCTGGCTGAAGAACTGGGCGTCACACCCCCGGCGGTGACGGCCGCGCTCAAGCGCCTGACACGCGATGGGCTGCTGCGCGTTGGGCGAAACGGCCGCATCGCGCTCACCGGCAAGGGCAATCGAATGGCGGAACGCTTGGCAATGCGCCACCAGCTTGCCGAAAAGCTCCTCACCGAAGTGATCGGGATCGATTGGACCAGGGCGCATGACGAAGCCGAGCGGCTCGAACACGGAATTTCACCCAAAGTCGAAAGGTTGCTTCTGGCACGGTTTGGCGCCGATGGCACTTGCCCTCACGGTGTTCCCTTGCGAGGTGGATTGGCCAAGCTCCGGCGCAAGCACGGAGCTGTTCCGCTTGCCGAGGTTGCCGCTGGCCGCGCGGTCGAAGTGCTGTGCGTCTACGAGAAGGATCCGCAGTTCCTGGAGTTCCTTGCAAAACTCTCGCTCCACCCCGGAGCGCGCGCCCGCATCCGCCGGTGCGAATACGATGAAACCATGACCCTGACCGTAGGCAACCGAACCGTGCACCTCGGAAAGCCCGCGACCAGCCGCATCTGGGTGCGCGCGCTATCTCGATAAATTCCCCCGCCGATTGTCTCAACTCCTCCCTTGAAGCGGATTTTTTGCAAACAAAGGTCGCTTGAAATTTTCGCGGCTTCGGAGTAAGTTTCATTCCTCAATTAGCCTTGCAGATGTGCAATCCGCAGCCGCTCCTGGAGGCAAGTATGTCCGCCGAAATCGAAGTTCGCGTGAACGGTAAGTCGTACCGCAATCAAGTCGAGCCGCGGCTTCTGCTGGTTCATTATCTACGTGATTTGCTGGGCCTCACGGGCACGCATGTGGGATGCGAAACTTCGATCTGCGGCGCCTGTACGGTGTTGCTCAATGGAAAGGCAGTGAAGTCTTGCACGATGCTCGCCGTGCAGGCTTCCGGCTGCGAAATCACTACCATCGAAGGGGTGTCCGCACTGGCGCCCACCAATGGCAGCGGGCTGCACCCGGTGCAGGAAGGATTCTGGGAGGAGCACGGCCTGCAATGCGGTTTTTGCACGCCGGGGATGATCATTACATCTGTGGACTTGCTTAGAAGAAACGCTAGCCCGTCGCAAACGGAAATTCGCGATGCTTTCTCCGGAAATTTGTGCCGGTGCACCGGATATCAACACATCGTGAAAGCCGTTGAATACGCAGCTAAGAAGATGAAGTCACGCAAGCGCTGAAGCGTCTTGGAGGATTTATGCCCGAAGCCAATCGATATCTCGGAAAGCCGCTGAAGCGTAAAGAAGACCCGCGCCTGATTCAAGGCCTGGCCCATTATGTGGACGATCTTGTGCTGCCCGGGTTGCATCATGCGGCCATTCTTCGCAGCCCTTACGCCCACGCGCAGATTCGTTCGATAGACGTATCCAAGGCGCAGTCCGCTCCGGGAGTGGTGCTGGTGTTGACGGGCGCGGATATTCGCGACTCGATTGGCGTGGTGCCATGCGCCGCGCAGATTCCGGATATGAAGGCGGCACCCCGGCCGGTTCTTGCGCACGATCGCGTGCGGTTTGTGGGAGAGGGTGTCGCTGTGGTAGTGGCTGCGGACCGGTACGCGGCGCGCGATGCGATCGACCTGATCGAAGTGGACTACCAGCCGTTGACCCCCGTGGTAGATCCGGAGAAGGCGATCGAAAAGAGTTCCCCGGTTCTTTACGAGGGCTACAAAGACAACATCGCCTATCGCTGGCAACTGGAGGGCGGAAACCTGAAGGCTGCGTTCAAGAATGCGGACAAAGTGATCAAGCAGCGTATGGTGAACCAGCGATTGATTCCGGTAGCGATGGAAACCCGCGGCGTCGTCGCGGAGTACAAGCCGGGCGAGCGGCAGCTCACGGTATGGTCCTCGACGCAAATCCCGCATCTGCTTCGCACGCAACTGGCGGCTATGCTCGACCAGCCCGAGCATTCGGTGCGGGTGATTACGCCGGAAGTCGGCGGAGGGTTCGGAAGCAAACTCAACGTATATGCCGAAGAGGCGCTGGTTGGTTTTCTGGCGATGCGGTTAGGCAAGCCGGTGAAATGGATCGAGACGCGCCGCGAGAATTTTCAAAACACGATTCATGGCCGCGATCAGATCCAGGATGTGGAAGTGGCGTTCAAGCGTGATGGGACGATTCTGGGGCTGCGCGTGCACGCGCTCGCCGATCTGGGCGCCTACTACCAGTTGCTGACGCCGCTCATCCCCACCCTGACGGGGTTGATGGCCTCTGGTTGCTACAAGATTCCCGCAATTGGTGTGGAAATCATCGGAGTTCTCACCAACAAGATGTCCACTGACGCGTACCGCGGAGCAGGGCGTCCGGAAGCCACTTATATGATCGAGCGTGTGCTGGATCTAGTGGCTGCGGAGCTCAAGAAGGACCCCGCGGACGTGCGCCGGAAGAATTTTCCGAAGTTGGCGGACTTTCCCTACGCCACGCCAACAGGCGTGATCTACGACAGCGCGAATTACCCGCGAAGCCTCGACCTGGCATTAAAAAATTCCGGCTATAAGAAACTACGTCAGGAGCAGGTGAAGGCGCGCAAACAGGGCCGCTGTGTGGGGATAGGGCTTTCGACGTACGTGGAAATCTGCGCCATGGGCCCATCGAGCGCCATGCCGGCAGGCGGTTGGGAATCCTCAACCGTGCGCGTCGAGCCCAGCGGCATGGTCAACCTCATGACCGGGGCTTCGCCGCACGGACAGGGACAGGAAACCAGCTTCGCGCAACTGGGGGCGGAAATTCTGGGCATCGAGCCCGCCGACGTGAATGTAATTCACGGTGATACGGCCATCGTGCCGTATGGAATCGGCACCTTTGGGAGCCGGGGCACGGCGGTGGGGGGCACCGCAGCGTACATGTCGCTGATGAAATTGCGCGGCAAGCTCGCCACGCTTGCTGGATTTTTGCTGGACGTGGACCCGGCAAAGCTGGTCTTCTCGAAGATGAAAATATTTGTGAAATCGCAGCCCAGCAAATCGATTGGATTTGGCGAAGTGGTTGCCGCGGCCTACAGCGCGAAGAAGCTGCCGCCGGGCATGGAACCGGGTCTGGATGCCACTTCATTTTTTGAGCCGGGGAATTTCACGTTTCCATTTGGCGCGCATGTGTGCGTGGTTGAAATCGACAAGGAAACCGGGGACGTCCGCCTGATGAAGTATGTCGCAGTGGACGACTGCGGCAACGTCTTGAATCCCTTGCTTGTGGACGGCCAGGTTCATGGGGGAATTGTGCAATCGTTCGGACAGGCGATGCTCGAAGAAGCGGTTTACGACGAGCAAGGGCAGCTGATTACGGGAGAACTGATGGATTATGCGATTCCACGCGCCGCCGATTTGCCGTGGATGGAAACCGATCGCACCGTTACGCCTTCGCCGGTAAATCCCCTGGGTGTAAAGGGAGTCGGAGAGGCAGGCACGATCGGCGCCACTCCCGCGCTGGCCAACGCTGTCGCCGACGCGCTGTCTCCGTATGGCGTGCGGCATGTGGATATGCCGTTCAAACGCGAGCGCATTTGGAAGCTTATGCAAGCCAGCAGTAGGAGGGCGAAATGATTCCCGCTCCATTCGATTACGTTGCGCCAAAAACTTTGGAAGAAGCCCTGAAGATGGTGGATCGCCACGGGGATGAAGCCAAGATCCTGGCTGGCGGGCATAGCCTGCTGCCGCTGATGAAACTGCGCCTGGCGCAGCCTCGTTACATCATTGATATCGGACGGCTCCACGGTATGAGTTATATCCGGGAAGAAAATGGCCACATTGCCATCGGCGCGCTGACCACGCATGCGGAGATCGAGAGTTCGTCGCTGCTGCGCGCGAAATGCCCACTGCTTTCTGAAACCGCCGCGACCATCGGCGACGTGCAGGTTCGCAACCGGGGCACATTTGGCGGAAGCTTGGCCCACGCCGATCCTACCGCCGATTATCCTGCCGCGGCCTTGGCCCTGAATGTGGAAATCCTGGCCGCCTCCACCGCAGGGACTCGTACGATCGCGGTGAATGATTTTTTTGTGGATATGCTGACGACAGCCCTACGCCCGGGAGAAATCTTGACTCAGGTGCGCGTGAGTCCGCTCGCTGCTCTCACAGGCACAGCATACGAAAAGCTGCATCAGCCCGCGTCCGGGTTTGCCATCGTGGGCGTTGCCGCACGGGTGACGCTTGGAAGCGGCGGCAAGATCGAGGACGTAGGTGTGGGAGTCACAGGATTGGGCCCTAAAGCATTCCGGGCCGTAGGCGTCGAGAAGGCGCTGCGGGGCAAGAAGGCGTCGGAGCAGATATTTGCCGACGCGGCACACTTTGCGGCGCAAGGGATTGAGCCGCTCTCGGACCTTCATGCCTCGGCTGACTACCGCCGCGAAATGGCCGCCGTCTATACGCGCCGGGCACTGCGGCGGGCGTTTGCGCGGGCCCAAGGCAAGGCATGAAACTTGCGGGCCAATACCTGCTCCCTGCGCCACCTGCGAAAGTCTGGGAACTGCTGACCGACCCCAATCGACTGGCCAAATTGCTGCCGGGCTGTGAGCGGCTTGATCCAGACGGTCCCGATCGCTTTAAGGCGGCTGTGAAGTTCGGCATTGCCGCCATTTCCGGAAAATACTCGGGCACGTTCGAATTCTCCGAAAAGAATCCTCCCAAATCACTGCGCATGAAAGTATCAGGGAAGGGAATTCCTGGCTTCGTCGACGGCGTAGGTCACCTCGAGTTAGCTGAACACGAAGGCCACACTAAATTGAGTTACACTGGTGAAGCGCAGGTCGGCGGGATGATAGCTGCGGTGGGGCAGCGCATGATTGAAGGTGCAGCGCGGAAAATAGTGGACCAGTTTTTCGCCGCCGCCGCCGAGGAATTGAAGAAGGAATGATATGGATTTGCGCTACCCGATCGGGAAATACGAATCGAAGGCCTCGCTCACTCCGGCCGAGCGTGCGAGCGTAATTTCTAAAATTGCGGAGACTCCCAAGCGTTTGCGCGATGCCGTCGCCGGACTTTCCGCCGAACAGCTTGACACGCCTTATCGCCCGGGAGGGTGGACCGTCCGGCAAGTCGTTCACCACGTTCCGGACAGCCATCTCAACGCCTACGTTCGGTTCAAGCTGGCATTGACGGAAACCGAGCCGACAATTAAGACATATGAGGAGGCCAGCTGGGCAGACTTGGCGGATTCAAGAGAAACGCCGATCGATGTGTCTCTCGCTCTGCTTGAGGCTCTTCACGTTCGCTGGGCAGTGCTGCTGCGCTCGGTGCGGTCCGGGGACTTTGCCCGGCGCCTGCAGCATCCCGTCCTCGGGTTGATGACGCTCGATGACCTGGCCGGTCTGTATGCCTGGCATGGCCGCCACCACGTTGCGCATATCACCTCACTCCGCGAACGCGAAGGGTGGAGATAGCTTTTTGATTCTGAACGCACTTCGCTATTACTGGATCACCGCCAAGGGTTACCGGTTTCGTCCGTGGGCCAGCCCATATATTCGCTGGAGGCTGGAAACCTTCTTTGGCGGAGACATGCACGCGCTTGGCCCGGGCCGATTCCTGCGCCTGTTTTGGCGCGAACGCGCGCGATTCGAACGATTCCTGGCATGGACATCCGAGCGGCGGCGAGTCCAAAACGGACACGACAATTAACTGATCTGGTAAGGGCGGGTGTATACTTCGTTCGACAGACTGAAATAAGACAGAAGTTTTCCTACCATCTACCGTCATGCAGGATTTAAAAATATTTCAACCGACTGCGGAATCCCTTCATGAGGCTCGTTGGTGGGAACCTATGTCCGAAGGCCGCGTGCACTGCTTTCTGTGCCCGCGACATTGCCACATCGGGGAAGGGCAAGCAGGGTTTTGCTTCATCCGCGTCAATCAAGGTGGAAAGCTTTACAGTCTGGGCTACGCTTCACCGGCCGCGCTGCAAATAGATCCCATCGAGAAGAAGCCTCTCAATCATTTTCTTCCCGGAACCCGCGTCTTTTCACTCGGCACGGCGGGATGCAACATGGGCTGTTTCTTCTGCCAGAACTGGGATATTTCGAAGTCGAAATCCGATCAAGTTCATTCCACTCATATTCCGCCCGAAGATATTGTCGCCCTGGCGATCGGCAATAACTGTCCTTCGATCGCTTTCACCTATAACGAGCCGACCATTTGGGGCGAGTACGTCATCGATATCTGCCACGCTGCCCGGGAAGCTGGAATCAGTACCGTGATGGTCACCAACGGTTACATTACGCGCGAGGCGTTCCACGATATCTACGACCATGTGGATGCGGCGAATGTGGACCTCAAAGGTTTCACGGAGGAATTCTACGGGCGCGTCACGCTGACCCACTTGCAGCCGGTGCTCGATACGCTTCTGTGGATCAAGCAGGAAACCAATGTCTGGTTGGAAATTACCAATCTGCTGATCCCTACATTGAATGACGATCCCCATGAGATCCAGCAACTCGCCGGCTGGATTATGGAGCATCTTGGCCCCGATGTTCCCGTTCACTTCACCGCGTTCCACCCTGATTTCAAACTGCGTGATAAGCCCAAGACGCCGCCGGAAACACTGCACCACGCCCGCCAGATCGCCCTGAAAGTTGGGCTTCAATACGTCTACGAGGGGAATATTTTTAGCGATGGCGCGCACACGTATTGTCCGGGCTGCGGCAAGATGCTCGTTGAGCGATCCTGGCATAACGTTCTGCAAAACTCATTGGTGAACGGGGCATGTCCATCTTGCCATCTGGCCATCCCCGGACGCTGGACAAATCCCTACGCGCAGATTTCCTCCCAGGCTTTCCAGGCGAGCGACAAGATTGCGCGGAAGTACGATGAAATTAATTTGTAGCCGATTTGGCCGGCCGCAGCGTCGAACAGGGTTGAACTGAGAATGCCCGGCCCGTCTGCTATTTGGGCATTGGCATGTCCATGGGCATGGTCATCGAGTGGGGCGCAGCCGGCATTCCCGCGATGTACGCATAGATCCACATCTGCCATTTACGTTCCAGCTCCAATGAAGTAGTTCCCAGCGCTCTCGAAACCTCGACAACACCGAGCTTGGCGATCTGCGCGTTGTAAAGTTTGTGGACTTCGGCAGGG
Organism: Terriglobia bacterium; assembly: GCA_041478355.1. GTDB lineage: Bacteria > Acidobacteriota > Terriglobia > Acidiferrales > UBA7541 > Palsa-360. Next base: position 15,047 of record JBGOVX010000047.1, read on the forward strand.
CCGGCGAGTTCCGCAATTTCGTTGACCCACGCCGCCCCGAGCAGGGCGCGGTCTTGCTGCGAGAAAACTTCACCGGGCGGCCGGCCCAGTAAAATTGCCACGTTCTGGTGTCCGAGCCTCTGCTCGGCTTCGGCCGCCGCCATACCCAGTTCCTGGCCTTTCCATTCTCCTACCAGCCATATGGCCGTCCAATGTCCAATGAGCGGGCTGCCGGGCTTGCCCCATGCGGCGTGAAGCAGAGCCTCGGCGTCGGCTGTTGGACTAAGCTGCGGGTTATTCCTGTTCAACTTGGTTCGAACTGTCGTTCCCGCTACTTCATAAGACTGCGGATTACTCGCGGCGTCTCCAGGCACAGCCGAATCGCTATCAAAAATTATTTTGATCTCGGTATTCGATGCGGCGTCGTTCAACTTCCGGTCGAGCGACGTGAACAGAGGCTCTCGTTGCGAGGCAAACTGTGTCATCGACTCCTGCGAGATTGCTCCCGGCGGGCACAGGATTTCGTAGTGCGAGGAGGTGACGCTCTGCATGAGCGATTCCCGGACGAAGCGCCGCACAGGGTGGGCGAAAAAAACAAGGATCGCCGCGAGCGCCAGGAAGCTCATGACAAACGCTGCGCCCACTTTGCCGAACCCCCGCTCGGATGGTTTGTGCTTGCTGCCCAAATCATGCAGTGCGCGAGCCAGCTTTAGCGTGTCTTCAATTTCACCAGAGCCGGTATGAAAATATTTCTCCATGTCTAGGTCAGGAAATCCCCGATTATTTAGATGCACAGCCAAACCTGCGGGGGAGACCGGGCCACGCACGAGAAGGGAACGCAGCGATTCGAAAACAATCTGATGTTCCGGCTCAATGAAAATGCAATGGTCAACGGCTTGCAGCAATTCCAGACGCTGGTTGCGCGTGACGGTTTCACGGCACAGCGAGCGAAGAATTCGAATTTCGGCATCCAATCGCTCTATGCGCTCCATTCGTTTATCGATGGGCAGGTACATTTCTCCTTGGCGCAGGCCGGAGAGTTCGGGTGAGAACTCGCCATCCGGCATGCGAGCGGTTAAAACCAAATGCCGCTTTCATTTTATTCCAGCGGGAGTGGCGCGTACGAGAATTCTTTATTGGGAAATAATGTTCGGCGGCATGTTTCCGCGGATCCGGGCGACGGCCGATTTTGCTACCTGGTCGGTAGGATCTGTTTCGAGGCCGGTTTCGTATTCGCGGAGAGCATCTGCAGGCCGGCCCGAAGATTCCAATACTTGTCCCAGGCCAATGTGGGCGTGGCTATCAAAAGGGTTCAACCCGATTCCGTGCCGATAGGCGTGTTCGGCGCGTGGAAAATCCTGCCAGCGAAAGTAAATGTCGCCTAAGTGGTCGTAAGCTTCGGTGGTCGCATCTGCTGCCACGGAGCGCTCATATTGTGTACGCGCCTGGTCCCGACGGCCGGCTTCAAATAGAAACTTGCCATAATCGTTGTGCGCTCGTGTCGACAGGGGCGAAAGAGTTGTAGCCATTCGAAATTGCCAGTCGGCTTCGGTGAGGCGGCCCATCTGCACCAGTGTTTCGGCCAGATTTAAGTGGGCTACCACGTAGGTCCGGCGGCCTCGCAGTGCGCGCCATGAGTAATCGAGCGATTCGTCGAATCGGTGCTGGCGCTGGCGCAACAGAGCGAGATTGTCGAGGGCAAATACATTGTCGGCCCCGCTCGAAAGCGCTTTCAACCACGCATGTTCGGCCCGCGGCAAGTCGCCCTTGTTGAAGTAGACCGCTCCCAGATCCGAAGTCATCAGGGTGGCGTCAGGTTCTTCCTTAATTGTCTGGCTGAATAGGATTTCATCCGACCGCCAATCCCGATTACGAGTAACGGTTTTCACTGCATACAGGAGCGCGACTGCGGCCAGCAGCAGCGGCACCGCGCGCGAAATCGGCCGGAGGAATGCGGGCGCGTCGGCGCGCCAAAGACTTACCGCGGCCCAGCCCAGGATCCAGCAGAACGCAATCGAGGGCAAATAGAGATAGCGTTCCGCAAAAACACCTGTTGACATCCATCGTGCATTCAGCACCGGTCCCAGGGTTATAAACATCCAGATCATGGCAAGCGAAACCATGCGCGCACGGCGCCACAAAACCACGAACACCACTCCGCACAGGGCGATCCCCGCCAGTCCGAGCAGCACTCTTCCATCCATGAGATGGCTGCTCTTGTGGAAAACGTAAAACGCGGAAAGATGCGCGGGCCAGATCAGCTTCCAGAGATATTCGCCCGTGAGTGCGATTGCGGAAAGTCCGACTTCATACCAGGAGAGCCCGGGGTGCGGAACGACGCCGACAACTCCGCCGAGCAGAATCGCGCGGACTGACAGATACAGGGCCACCATCGCCCACAGCGGCGCGTAACGCATAACTTTTTGACGCCAGGATGTTATTGCCCGGTCCTCCCGGTAGAAGTGCTCGAACACGGAGGCGAGAACAGGGAGTGTTATGGCCTGCTCTTTTGAAAGCAAGGCCAGGGCAAAGCTCGCACACATCGCTGCGACCAAGCCCAACTGCCTGGCCGGATTGGAAATCCGCAGGTACAAGAGGAATGCCAATAGATAAAACAGCGCCAGCTCGAGATCGGTGATCGCGGCGATCCAGGCAACCGATTCGGTGTGAATCGGATGCAGGGCGAACAGCCCGGCGGCGATCAGGGCAACTTGCTCCCCTGTGAGCCGCCGGAGAAAACAAAAAACCAGGAAGACTATAGCCGCCTGCAGAACAATGTTGACCAGATGGAAGGTGAACGGAACCAGACCTGCTATCTGATAACACAATAAGTATCCAAAAGACATGAGAGGGCGGTAATAATTCGTAACGCCCTGCGCACCTTGGAATGACCATACCGTTGTTGCAAAGATTTCTCGAAGGTAGCGGAAGGAATGAACGTAGGGATTCTCGACCACCTGGTGTCCGTCGTCATACACAAAATTGTTAAACAGGGTGTTCGCGTACGGTAAAGACGCGAGAAGAAAAAGAACCATGAACGTGAAAATCTCGCGATAATGTTTCGAGGAAGCCCCAGCCCGCGATTCCATCGTTTCATGCTACTGAACCGGCGAACAGAACACCATCCCAGCAATGTGCCAGGGTAACCGAACAGTCAGCCAGTTAAGGGTTGACGAGAGGATGCAATTCTGGAGTAGACTAGCGCGAATTGAGTAAGGCAGAGCCAGGAGCTTCGGTGGATCCGTCATGAAGAATTTATTCCGCTCGCTAATCTTTGTGCTGTTGTTTTCTGGAAGTGCGGTCGCCCAAGAAACCCCCGAGTGGACGCAGCCGTTTCCTCCGCATCACGTTATTGCAAATATTTACTATGTGGGGAGCCAGGGTCTGGCCTCCTACCTGATCACGACGCCGCAGGGCCACATCCTGATCAACAGCAGTCTCGCAAAGTCGGTTCCGCTGATTCGAGAGAGCGTCGAGAAGCTTGGATTCCGCTTCAGCGACGTCAAAATACTCCTGATCAGCCATGCGCATTGGGACCATTGCGCGGGGAGCGCCTCGGTCAAGGAGCTGACCGGGGCTAAGTATATGGTGATGGATGCGGATGTGCCGGAGATCGAGGCGGGAGGGAAGGGAAAGTTTCAATACGGGGATTCCCTGACTTCCCGCTATGAGCCTACCAAGGTCGATCGAGTGCTGCACGATGGCGATGAAGTGAAACTTGGAGACACCGTGCTGGTCGCTCATCTCACTCCGGGACATACCAAGGGCACAACCACATGGATGATGAAAGCGCGGGAAGCGGACAAGAGCTACAACGTGGTGATCATCGGCAGCCCGAATGTGAACGCGGGATACAAGCTGGTGAACAACGCGCTTTACCCGCAGATTGCGGACGACTACGCGCGGATGTTTCGCATCCTGAAGTCATTGCCCGCCGACATATTTCTGGGCGCCCACGGAAATTACTACGGAATGGAAGCGAAGTTTGCGCGAATGAAAGAAGGCGGACCAAACCCGTTTATCGATCCTGATGGCTACAAAAGCTACGTAGCCGAGCGGGAGCAAGCGTTCCGCACTGAACTCGCGAAACAATCGGCTGCCGCAAAATAGGCGGGGCAGTTCGATTGCCGCTATTTATTATTCTTGACGGCGCTCATTGCCGTCTTTTTCTTGTTTTCCACGTGGCCGTCGATCCACTTCAAAATCAGGTCCGCGACCTGCAGATTGTTCTTATCCTTCATGAGCATGTGGCTATTGCCAAATTGCCCCAGTTTGGGCAGGTGCATCATGGTCGCGTCGCCTCCCGCTTTGTTCACTTGCTGGATAAAATCCGTGCAAGATTGGAATCGACTCATCCAGCGCTCGGCGTAGGGCGCGGGAGCATCTTCGAGATGATCGCCGAAGACAACCAGCGTCGGGATTTTGGCCAGGGTAGAAATCTGCTGAGGGGAAAGGTTGGTGGTGCACCCTGTCTCGATCGTGATCAGGCCCCTGATGTCTGCTGGGTTGATCATGGCCGTCTCCTCGGGGAAGAAGCCCGACTCGGAATGGCCCATCAGAATCGCGCCCTTCAGTTTGATGGCCAGCGTCGACAGGTTCGTCCACGTAGGATTGACGGCGGGAAGCTGCGCGTTGAGATCGGGGATCACCTGTTTGCCGAACTCCTCGAAAGCTTCGACCGGAAATTGCTCATTTGAAAATGGCTTGCCCATGGCTGGCCCGAAACGAAAAAGTCCCCAGGCGATTTCGTTGCTGGCGGTGCGAATCTCCGGCAAGTCCGTTGCCGGGCGTTTCCCTAATTTGACTTGGTTGAATATGGTCGAATCGAATCCCGATCGCGCGCGAGAGGATTGGTCGGGAAGATAGACGGCGCGTTTTTTGCGCAGGAAGTATTCGTTCCATCCAATTCGGCCATCCGGCGTGGTTTCATAGGACTTTGCGCTCAAACAACAGCCATGAATCATAACCACCGGAACATGCGCCTCTCCGCCTTCCGGTATCTGGTACTGAACATACATCTGGTCGACGGTGATATGGCCCGAATTGATTCCAGTCCCGGGAAATCCGGTGAGAATGCCGGTAAGCGTGTCGGTAAAAATAGTACGCCCGCCGACAAAG